>JAHEKF010000025.1:6770-43656 GCA_024638465.1 Rhodospirillaceae bacterium
GACTTGTTCAAGGCAGGGTTCTGCAAAATTTCCAGGCCTCTGGGCCCGGCTTGTTTCTCTGTCACGAGGTAGATACTCCGTCGTCCCGACTGTAAGAAACTTACGCGCAAGTGCCAACGCGATGCCAGCGACATATTCACGCATCTCCTGTCGCCCTGGCAGTCAACTGATAGCGGCGCCAGTAGCGAAAGGCCGCAAGCTTGCGGGCGTTGCCGCGCCGGTCGTATGCTTGGCAGTCGTCAGCATGGCCTATCGAATAAACAAAAACGAGTCGCGCGAATTTTCGTCGCAAGTGAATAATTCTCGCGAGGAAATACCAGCTAGTTCGATGGCAACCACTCCGGCTTCCGAATGACGGAGCTGCTTTGGGCGGCGGCGTTTCTTTGCGTCGTGTTGGGCATCGCCGGACTCATATTACCCGCGTTGCCGGGCCCCCTGTTGATCTTCGCGGGTCTTGTCGCGGCGGCCTGGGCCGAAGACTTCGCTTACGTCGGCACAAATACGCTACTCGTTCTCGCGATACTGGCTGCGCTCGCCTTACTCCTCGATTTTTTGGCTGGCGCGCTTGGCGCCCGGCGGTATGGCGCATCCGCTCGCGCCGCCACGGGTGCGCTCCTCGGAGCACTGGTGGGCATTTTTTTCGGCCTGCCCGGGCTCGTGCTCGGCCCCTTTTTCGGCGCCGTTGTCGGTCAACTCCTCACGGCGCCTGAACTGAGCCCGGCAGTGCGTGCCGGCTGGGGTGCCTGGATCGGGGTGCTGCTCGGTACTGCGGCGAAAGTCGCGCTCGCTGCGATCATGATCGGGTTATTCGTCTTTATCCGGTTCTTCTGACTACACGAACGCCGCTCAACTCGGTATCCTAGTGTCCTCATTCATATTTTTCGCGCGAGATGGATAGTCCAGCCTGGGGTATGACAGTCCGGACTGGCGACATTGATCGCTCGACAACAGGATCATGCGAATTCAAGGATTGATTCTCGCTCTGATTGCCTCAGGAACAGTGTCCTCGCAGACGCTGTCGGCGAACGATCTGCTCGAAGCCCTTCTGACTGCTGACAGTATCGAGTCGATCGCAGCGAGCGGAATATTCGACTCGATCGACCCTGCAGCTTACGGCTTTCTCGCCCCCCTTCTCGCCGGCTGGATCTCCAGCGTACGTGATGAATCGGTGCAACGAGGAGTTGAGAATATACCCAACGATGTTCGCGACGTTCTCGTTGGTTACGTACCCCAGGATATACTCGATTCCGTACGATGGCGCGTAGACGCCCGGGTGTTTTCGATCGGGCAAGTACAAGCGGCTACGTTCGATCATGTTGTCCTGTTCGCGAGCACTGATGCCGCGAACGACGTGAAAGTATGGGTGCACGAGCTGTATCACGTCATGCAATACCGGGAATGGGGCGTTGAAGCGTTTTCGTTGCGCTATATCGAAAATCGCGCGGAAATCGAGAACGATGCCTGGGACTATCTCTGGGATTGGACGAAAGCGGGCGATTGAACACCTCCCCGATCGACTCCAATCGGTCCGATATTTCATCGAGAATACCGCGCTAATACCGCCGGAGCACCGATCGTAGCCGTCGCGATCGGAAATTCGCGTATATTCAGTTCCAGCGGCGAACAAAAATCATAATAGCGAGAAATAAAATGAAATTAGCTATCCTGTCACGCGGCCCTAATTCTTACAGTACCCGCCGCCTTAAAGAAGCTGCCTTGAAACGCGGGTACAACACGAAAGTGCTGAATACACTGAAGTTTGCAATCGACCTCGACAGAGGCTCTCCGGATCTCTATTACAGACAGAAACAGCTTAGCCACTACGACGCGGTGCTACCGCGTATCGGCGCCTCAATCACCTATTACGGTACTGCGGTAGTAAGGCAATTCGAAGAAATGGATGTGTTCTGCGCGAATACGTCAAACGGCATCACCAATTCCCGAGACAAATTACGCAGTCTGCAGATTCTGAGCCGGCATCACCTGGGCATCCCGCGAACAACGTTCGTAAGTGACAAAAAAGATGTCCTTCCCGCGATCGAGCGAGTTGGCGGTGCTCCGGTCGTAATCAAGCTCATCGAAGGAACGCAAGGTATCGGCGTACTGCTGGCGGAAACGATCAAATCCGCCGAGGCAATTATCGAACTACTGCAAAGCCAGAAACAGGACGTACTGATCCAGAAGTTCGTCGCAGAAAGCAAGGGAAAAGATATACGCGCGTTCGTCGTCGGCGATAGAGTTGTGGCGGCGATGAGAAGAGTGGCACAAGGCCAGGAGTTTCGTAGCAACGTTCATCGCGGAGGCGTCGCTGAGCCCGTCGAGTTGAGCGCCGAGTACCAGGAGACCGCTGTAAAGGCTGCACAAATTCTGGGTCTGCGCGTCGCGGGCGTCGATATGCTCGAGAGCACTACGGGGCCTCAGATCATGGAAGTTAATTCCTCTCCGGGTCTCGAGGGTATCGAAACCTGCACTGGACTCGATATCGCCGGCGCCGTAGTCGAATACATAGCGGCAAGAGTCGATTTCCCGGAAATCGATATACGGCAGCGCCTGACCGTAAGCAGAGGTTACGGCGTCAGCGAGATTCTCGTTCGAGAAGGATCCGGCTATGACGGCAAGACAATTTCGGAAACCGATCTAAGGAACAAGGACGTCAACGTTCTGACGCTTTATCGCGGCCGCACCGTTATTCCGAACCCGCGATCCGATCGAGAGCTGATCGCGAACGATCGATTGCTCTGTTTTGGCAAGCTGGACGCGATGCGAGGGCTATTGCCGCCGAAAGCGCAGCGACGCCGCCAACCACGCGTGCGAAATCTCGAATCAGACACGACGAAATAACCGGGAGTGGTGCGCTCCGGAGATCGCCCGTTTAGTTTAGCTTCGGATGTCTCGTTTCGCGTTCATTCTCGACACAATCAGAAGCGAACCAGTATTGCCGCCGGATCGTGCGCGACGCATAGAACAATGAAGGAGCCCGACAGATGGGTCTGATCGAACTAACTCTGGACGCGGCCCTTCAGTTCATACCGACGCTGACGGCGCTCGCCCTGTCGATTGCGGGGCTCGCCGCGTTGAACTGGGTCCTGAGACGCCGCTGGAAGGACGACCCGGACGCCCAGTTCCGCTTTCAGCTGATCATGCTGGCGCTGACGCTCGCGGGCGTTCTCGCGGTCGTCATGACTTTGCCGGTGACGGATACGCTCCGTGGGCAGCTCCTGAGTCTGATCGGCATCCTTCTCAGCGCGGCAATCGCGCTCTCTTCGACGACGTTTATCGGCAATATCATGGCCGGAATCATGCTGAAACTCGTCCGTAGTGCACGTCCTGGAGATTTCATCACGGTAGAACACCTGACCGGCCGAATCGCGGAGATGGATTTATTGCACACGCAGATTCAGACCGAATTCCGGGATCTCGTCACCGTACCGAACCTCTACATGGTTACGAACCCGATGCAGGTGTTGCGAGCATCCGGAACGATAATTTCGGCAGAAGTATCGCTCGGATACGATGTCGCGCACAGCGACGCGCAGCAGCTGCTTTGCCGCGCAACCGAAAGAGCGGAGCTACGCGACGGATTCGCACACGTCAGAGAACTCGGTGATTTCTCGGTAACTTATCGGGCGGCTGGCCTTCTCGAAGACGTCACCAGTTTGATTTCAGCGCGCTCGCGACTCCGGGAAGCTGTTCTCGATGAACTCCACGACGCAGGTATCGAAATCGTTTCACCAAACTTCATGAACACTCGTTCCATAGCGGATAACGAGCGAATCTTGCCGAAGCCTGTATTGAAGGGATCTCAAGGCGAGGAAGAACCGGAGGTTCAGGCAGAGGACATCGCGTTCGACGTAGCAAAAGAAGCGGCATCCACCGAGGAGATTCGAAAATCCATCGAGAGCGCTGAAGCGGAATTGGCCGAGATACCCGAGGACTCGCGCGACAGCGAAGATGCGAAAGTTGCCCGGCTGGAAACTAAGATAGAGAAATTGAAGGGGCGGCTGGCAAAGGCGGAAGAGGAAAGAGCTGCGGCCAAACTTGAAGAATAATTCACCCACGTCCGTGCAGCGCCAACAACTATCCAGCCAAATCAACCGCAACGCGACACGCTAGCTCAGAGCAACCCGGAAAGCAGCGTTGCGATGCCGAGAAACGACATGAATCCCGCGACATCCGTTACTGTCGTCAGCAGGATAGATGACGACTGCGCCGGGTCTTGCCCTGCGCGAGTGAGTGCGATCGGGATCAGCGCTCCGGCGATTCCGGCGGCTACCATGGAGAACACCATGGATACGCAGATAATCATCGCCAGGCCCGGATTTCCGCTCCAGATCAGCACGCCGATTGCGGTCGTGATCGCGATCGCGATTCCATTCATGACGCCAATATTGATCTCTTTGAGCATGACACGGAACCAATGCCTGGCCGTTATCTCTCGCAGTGCCAGTCCTCTCATGGTTACCGCCAGAGCCTGTGCGCCGGCATTGCCCGACTGACCTGCGACGACAGGCAGGAGAACGGCGAGGGCCGTAAATCTTGCGATCGTGCCTTCGAATAGCGCCACGACGGATGCCGCTAAGAACGCCGTTAGAAGATTGATCTCCATCCAGGGCAGTCGCTTTCTAACCCCGAGCCATGGGCTGGACAGCGCTCTTTCCTCTTTGCCGACACCAACCATCTTCTGTATGTCAACCGAAGTCGTCTCTCTCAAAGTTTGCAACAGTGCGGCGTAACGAATGACGCCGATCACGCGACCGTTGACATCGACGACGGGAAGCACGTCCAAATTCAGGTCCTTTAGCTGTTCCGCTACATGTTCGCGTGAGTCGAATGGCGAGATGGTCGCTCTCGGCGGTCGCGCGATAGCGGAGAGACGCTGATCCGGTTCGGCCATCGCGAGGTCCTGAATATCTACGGATCCCGTGAGTACTCTTTCATGATCCGTTAACAGCAATTGCCTGACGTTCCTGGGCTTTAGCTCTCGGAGTCTATCGAGCGTGACCGCGACCGTGTCATCCGAACGAAACGTGCTGATTCTGGAGTCCATGACACGACCGGCCGTGCCGGGTGGATAACTCATCAGGTTCTCGAGCTCTTTCGCGATCTCCGGTTGAAGAAGCGTCAGCAGTCGCTCGCGTTGGCTACTCTGCATGTGCAAGAGTGCGGCGGCCGATAACGATGGTTCCAGCGCTTCCAGCAGCTCTCGTGCGCGAATGTCGTCAAACAAAGCAAGCAGCTCGTCTGCACGAGCAGGCGAAATATATGGCCAGACTGCAGTTACGGCTGCCAGATCCTGCGAATCCAGAAGCGCCGCGGCATCGGATTTCGGGAGCTCATCGAGAACATTTGCGGCATCCCTTGGATAGTTCAGCAGGAACGTGCGGTTGAGGGTTCGAATTCCACTGTCGAGTTCGCCGGTCGGAGTCGTCATCGCTACCTCACTTCTCGCGTGGAGCGAATCAAGTCATTCAGGCTCTTCCACGCCTCGTCCAGTCCCAACATGAATAACTCCATCAGTTCATTAGCGTCGCCGGCACCCGATACTTCTTCGGTGCGCACGTTTACGGTGTTCCTCAAACCTCGCCGCAGAGCGGAGTGGGTCAGAATTCCAACGAACTCTCCCTGCCGATTGACAACCGGCGCGTCGGACTCGATATCCCAAATATCTCGCGAGTGAGCCTGGGCAATGGATTCCCTGGCCCACAGAACGTCAGATCGTTCGACGAGCGGCGCCAGTGGACCGCCCGCTTCGTCCTTCAACAGTGCCGAATGACGTACGGCACCTCGAACCCGACGATTTCTGTCGACGACGTAAACACGCGGAAAAACGTCGTATTCATGTCCGATCCAGGCAAGCGCGTCACTGACGCTGCAGTCTTCCGGCAACGTTAATACCTGCGCTTCCATCCAGGCACCTACCGTATTTGCGGGGTAGTGGAGCAGCATACGTAAGGCCGCAAGACGCGCGGGACTCAGGTGGGTCATCACGCTTTCACGCGAGCTTGCTGAGAAATGCCGCAGCAGGCTCGCGCCTGCCTGAATCGGCATTCGCTCGAGCAATTTGCCGAGAACGGGAGCCGGGAGATGCGCGACGCACCGCGCCGAGGAAGTGGGAAGCATGTGATGCAGAGCGGTGCCCGCGATTTCGGTCGGAACAGCAGCGAGAATCTCGCCCGCATCCTCAGGCGGCATCGACTCCAATATTTTCGATGCCACTTCCGGATGAGCTTCGAGAAATACGCTGGCTAGACGCACGTCGGCGTTCACGGCTCATCTCCGGAATCGAGCCTGAAGAACATACTTTTCGAGAAGAACGCTCCGGGAACAGAAACGTCTCCGTCGTCTGATTCCAGAAAGACACAGCCGTCGGCGATTTGCAGGATTCGCCCTTCCCGCTCACCGACCCGGATCTTGTCTCCGACCTGGTAGTACTTCCGAAGATAGCGGGCACCGACGAGATTGGCGAGATGCTCTCGCGTACCCAGCGCCGTCGCCAGCGCCAGCCCCGCCAAAGAGACCCCTACCGTTACAACAACCAACTGCCCGAGAAAGCTGACGTCCAAACCGAGATGTCCGGCGCCGATGACGATACCGGCAACGACGATCGAGATCTGAATGATGCGCCCAACGAGCCCGCTGTTGGCCAGGTCGGCGCCACTCGCCGCAGATTCCACGATCTCTCGAGCCAGCGCGCCCCCGATAAAGCCGACCAAGATAATCAGGGCGCCCCCGACGAATACCGGGAGATATTCGAAGAACTGCCGTGTCCAGTCTTCAACCAGCGGGGAGCCCAGGCTCCGTAGCGCGGCGCCAATAAAGCTCAGCAGGACCGCCCAGAAAACAAGCACAGATGCCGCGTGTACCGTCGCCTTCTTGAGCTTCGCAGCCGCCTCGGTCGAGCTCGTTCCGGCGCTAAGAAACAGCCAACTCACTCTGCCGACAAGGTTAGCTGTAATTCGCCTCAAAACCTGCGCGAGAATCCAGCCAACCACGATCAGTACCAGTGCCAGCAACACACCCGGCATGAACGAGATCAATTCGCCGATTGCCCCCCTGAAAGAGGTCGCGAGCTGCGCTCCCCAAATTCTGATTTGCTCCATCGCATTCGCCTCGCTGTTCGCGTACTCGATCAATACTGCGCCGGTGACAGGAAATTGGCAACGTGCTTAGTCTTCCTCTCCTTTCTCGTTGACCGGACTCCGCAAGACCGCGTATCGTCATGCACTACCGCGTGAATTGGCGCTTTTCTTCTAACAACGCTTGCGAGCTCTGTGCTGGGACTATAGTGATCTGGTGGAAGACGTACGATCTTGGTGTTAACACATGGTCACGATGGAGAATCGGACCGCTGGAGCTATTCGCTCGTGCGATTCGCGGCGAATGGGTGTTCGCGTGGCGCCGAGACGAGAACTATGTTGCTGAAAATATCGAAGTAGAGCTTGATAGCAGTCGGGAACCCGACAGAGATGAGTACGAGTTCTCGCGCTATACCGTTGCCTTCGAAAAAGCAGTCCTCAACCTCAGTCCCGTTGTCGCGGACCGACCATTCGTGGTGCGGCCGGAGCTTCCGGTATTTCTTCCACGAGGCGAACGAACTACGCTATTCGTCACCACGCCTGTATGGGTAAGCGGATCGCAAGCGCATGACACGCCAACCGAGTTATTCGAAACGCCAACGTATCGCGCATCCGATACCTGGTTCGGGTTGGATACGATCGAAGGGGAGCTCTGCTATGCAACGCGAACGCTTGCGCGTACCGAACGGGAATCGATCACAAGGTACCCGCATCGCGCAATTACCGCTCTCGAGATCACGAATGCGGGCGATGATACGCTCGCGATCGACCAGTTACGGGTACCACTTCCCGCGTTGTCGCTGTACCAAACGAAAGATGGTCGCTTGTGGACCGATACGGTACGTTTGGTCAGAGAAGAAGATGCGACCAGCGCAGCGATGACGGTCGCAGACAACCGGCGCAAATCCGACTCCGAGTGGATTCGCCTTCGGGACCCGCGAAGCCCGGTGGAAGCAGGCACTATCATCAGCGCATTTAGCCGGTTCCTGAGCTAGAGACGACGACCGGGATGGATGAACTGACGAGCATTACTCTGACCGACCAGGCCGTTCTTTGGCTTCGAGCTGGCTTAGTGCTCGTGATCGGCCTCGTTTTGACGCGGGTGGTCAGCAGCATGCTGTACCGAGGCCTGGTCGGGCCGATGGGCACTCATACGGCGATGACGGCTCGCCGAATGATCCTGTACGCGCTGAGCGCGATTGTCGCGATGGCTGCCCTTCGCGAACTCGGCTTCAGTCTTGGCGTTCTGCTCGGCGCTGCCGGTATCGTTACGGTTGCAATCGGATTTGCCGCACAGACTTCCGCGTCCAACCTGGTAAGCGGACTATTTCTTGTCGCGGAGAAGCCATTCGAGATCGGCAATGCGATCAAAGTGGGCGGCACAACCGGCGTAGTGCTCTCCATTGATCTGCTCTCCGTCAAACTGAGAACCTACGACAATCTGTTCGTTCGCGTACCTAACGAGACTTTGATAAAGAGCGAGATAACGAACATCAGCAGATTTCCGATTCGACGGCTCGATGTCCTGCTCGGTATCGCATATAAAGAAAATTTGGGGAAAATTCAGGAGATCCTGATTGCGGTTGCGGATTCGTACGAACTCTGCCTCGATCAGCCGCGGCCCATTATGATATTTCAGGGATTCGGAGAATCGTCCCTCGATTTGCAATTTTCCGTATGGGCCGCTCGAGAAAATTATTTGACGGTTCGAAACACGCTTCCGGAAAGAATTAAAGCGGCATTCGACGATGCAGGCATTGAAATCCCGTTCCCTCACCGCTCTCTTTATACAGGCTCTGAGACTGAGCCACTGCCAATCCGTATCGTTTCAGAAGCCGCGAATGACGCGGCGCATGAGACCTGAACGTGTTTCCAACTCGCTTCGGCGACTTTGACACTACCAAAGGCTATACCGGATGAATATCTTCGTTTGGATCGGCATATTGATCTGCCTCACGCAGTCAGCGATGTTCTCCGGTCTCAATCTCGCATTCTTCAGCCTTAGCAGACTGCGACTTGAAGCCGAAGCCAGTACCGGCAGCAAAGCGGCCGAAGCAATTCTGACGCTTCGGAGGGATTCGAACTTCCTGCTCACGACGATTCTCTGGGGAAACGTCGGTATAAACGTGCTGCTAACGCTCTTATCAAGCTCGATATTGTTCGGCGCAGCGGCGTTCGCATTCTCGACTGTCGCCATCACTTTCTTCGGCGAGATTTTTCCGCAAGCTTATTTTTCCCGACGCGCGATGAAGATGGCGTCGCTGCTGGCACCAGTACTCCGGATCTATCAGTTTATTCTGTACCCGGTCGCGAAACCCAGTGCCTGGATGCTGGACAAGTGGCTCGGCGCCGAAGCAGTGGAATACCTTCTTGAACGTCAATTAAAAGGTGTGATCGAGAAACATATCGAAGCGGACGACGCAGAGATCGATGCTATAGAAGGACAAGGCGCGCTGAACTTTCTCGAAATCGATGACGTTCCGATCAGAGTGGAAGGTGAGCTCGTCGATCCGGCGAGCATTATCTCTCTACCCGCAAAAGTCGATCTACCCGTTCTTCCGGCGGTCGAAACATTGGACGATCAGTTCGTACGTGACGTCAATGCGTCAGGAAAGAAGTGGGTAATTCTGGCCGATCTCGACGGCAAGCCACAATTGGTTATCGACGCCGACGGATTCTTGCGAAATGTGCTTTCCGACGCAGGATCGGCGGATGCCTATAGATATTGCCACCGGCCGATCATCATCACGGATTCGGAGCAGCCGTTAGGCCACATCATTGGCGACTTACGACAGGGGATGGAGATTCAAAGCGACGCGGCGATCGCAAAAGATATCGTCTTGCTCTGGACAGATGACGAAAAGCGTGTGATTACGGGATCGGATGTCCTCGGACGGCTACTGCGCGGTATCGGCCCCGCTGCCTGACAGTCGCTGGGATTCTTCCGTGCCGATCACCTGCGGCGAAGATTTCGGGGGTGCCTGGGCTGGGCGGGGTTCGCCAGCCGCTGCAGATCCTGATCGGTTTCCCAACGCGCGCGGATACCGCGTGCATCGACATGCAGATAGGGACCTCGCCAGGTAGTGGGTCCGTAGACCGCAAGACCACCCTGCAGATGTTGCTGTTCAGGTTCCCTGAATAGCGTATCGGTGATGCGAAATAACAACTCGGCGTCCGCGCGGGTCACATCGCCGTCACCGTTGATATCGTCCATTACGCCGTCGACCGGATCCCGGTCAATCACGACAGCAGCCGCTCCGCCGTAGATATGCCGACTTTGAGGGCTCCCACCTACAGCGGCGTTTCGCGCAGGCGTTCGATAGCCACTCAATATCCCGAACGATTCCGCTGCATAGGTCTGATTAACTCGCTCCAGCAGCGCCTCGAGTTTGAGCAGCAAGCGCTCCCGCAGAACTATGTACTTCGGGAATCCCGGACTTCGATCCGATACGAATTGCCCGAGAACGAAGTGCGGTGATACCGGGAGCGCAAGATCGGATTCCTGCACTTCAATGAATCCGTCCGGTACCGCGTACATGGCGTCGTCGATCGGAGGCCGCGGGTAACGACCGATCTCGTATCCGTTCAGAACGCCATTACGCACACGTGTCGCAGGTACCTGAATCAGCGCGGTAACCCGGATCGAATCTCCAGCCGCCTCCCGAATCGAAATGTCCACGCTCCCCGGCGTTTGCGGAGCAACCCAGACGTAGCGCTTTAAATCCGTTCGCTCCAGACTGCCCGCGCTCGCAGAAACCTCGAAGGTGGAATCACGATCGTCGATAATCCGAATGACGATCCGCTCGCCTGGAAGCACGAACGATGCGAACTGGCGGTAAGGATAGACTTCATTGTTAAAGCCGACGGCAAAAGCTGCCCGTCCCGAGTCGAATTGAGTCTGGCTCCAGGCAACCTGATGCAGTCCACCCAGAAGACACGCGACAAACAGAACCAGATTTTCGACCGCCGTTGAACACCTGAAAGCCATAGCTACAAATATTAACCGATTCCAGCCGCTCCTGGCCTTCGAGCGGTGTCCGTTTCGATCCTCGAACGGAGAGCTCTCAGTAGACTACAATAGCGGCGTGGACAACCCTAAGCGCTCTGCGCTGCCCCAACCTGGCCAGAGAACCGAGTCATGGCGCAGATAAGCGCTTACCTCGCCGAAATCTGGCTGCTGGCGCTCGAATACTTTCGCCAACCCGCGATCCTGGTCCAGCTCGGCCTGATTGCGGCGCTGTACTTTCCCGCACTGCTCTTGTCATGGCGACTGGAGCCCAAACTCGAAGAGCAGGCGCGCAATATAAAGGGAATGCCAGGACTTCTTCGGCTGATCGTCGTCTTTCTGCGTCGGCTCGAATGGTTGCTTTTCGTTCTTCTGTTGTTCATAGCCGAAGTTGTCACAACGGCCATTAACTGGCCGGGGAATAACTATCTCATCTCGAGCGCGATGCTTCTCGCAGCATCATGGCTCGTCATCTCTGTCGTTTCGCATGTCATTCGCAGTCGCGCACTGGGAAAGCTGTTTGCGTTTGTCGCGTGGACTTATGTAGCAGCGGCGATTCTCGGGTTCACAGACGAAATCTCGATTCTGCTCGACGGTGCCGGGTTCGAAGTTGGAAATATTCGAATTTCCTTGCTCCGAATTCTTCAGGCCGTCTTGTTCCTCGGCGTGTTGCTGTGGCTGTCGCTCGCGGTCGGAAGCTTCCTGGAGCGCCGCGTTCAGCAAATAGACGAACTGACTCCATCGCTTCGCGTTCTGATCGGGAAAATTGTCCGAATTGTCCTGATCGTCGTTGCTGTGCTCATAGCGATGTCAGGTCTCGGAATCGATCTTACTGCGTTCACAGTGCTCTCCGGCGCGGTGGGTGTTGGAATCGGCTTCGGCCTGCAAAAAGTCGTGTCGAATTTTATCTCGGGCATCATCATTCTCATGGATCAGTCGATCAAGCCGGGAGACACTATCTCGCTTGGCGAGACTTTCGGCTGGATACGGGAACTTCGGGCCCGTTTCGTCTCTGTTGTAACTCGGGATGGGCGGGAATTTCTCATACCCAACGAAGATTTCATTACGCGAGAAGTGATCAACTGGTCCTTCTCAGACCGCTACGTAAGACTCGATGTCCCGTTCGGCGTCTCCTATGATTCCGATCCGCATGAGGTAGCTCGTATCGCGATTGAAGCGGCCTCTGCCGTCGATCGCGTCGACGGAACGAACCGTCCTCCGGTTTGCTGGCTGACCGCGTTCGGTGATTCCTCGTTGGATTTCCTGCTCCGCTTCTGGATCAGTGATCCTCAGCAAGGATTGACGAACATTCGGGGCAAGATACTCATGGCGTTGTGGGACGCGTTCAAGGAAAACGACATCGGTATTCCGTATCCGCATCGCGAGCTTCTCGTCAAACACCCTCTCGACGTCTCGATCGAGCGCAAGGACATTGCCGACTGAGAAGTTATTCGACAGCTGTGGCCCGGACAATGAAGCGCTCCGGAGCGCTTCCGACGAAATAGAAGGGATAACAAGTGACCAGCGTGAGCGCGTTCTCATCGGTCGGGTCGAGCACGTGCACGGCGTCCGGCGTAACGATCCACGTCTCGGTCACTCGATATTTTACCGCCGACGCTCTGTCGAGAATCTCTATCTCATCACCGGGCTCGATATCCTTCAGCACGCGAAAAAACCCGTCCCGATGCCCCGCGATGCCCAAATTGCCACGGTGTCCGATCTCTGCGGTTCCTCTTATTCGGCCCGGACCGCGATCGAGCTCAGGTTCCAATGCCCCTTCGAATACGGGCGCTTCGAGTGACAGACGTGGAATTCGCAATAGCGCGATGGCGGAATCGGCGGCCCCGATCGACGCACGGTCATAACTCGCGATTCGCGATTCCGACCAGTCACGCTGATCAGCGGACGTGATTATATCTGCGACAGCCGCATAAAACGTGTTTGGCGATCGCTCGTCGTAGAACTGCTCGATGGCGCGCTGCGCGAACGCTGGCTGATGCCAGCTCGAAACAACGAACAGCGTCGCGCAAGCAACACCTGCGACCCGGAAACTGCCCTCGATCAGACGCAGCGGACGGACGAATTTGCTGTAGATTTTCAACGCAATATCACCATTCCGACGGCCCGGTGATCATACGCGAAGCGCTAAATACTGTCGACGTAACGCGCGCTTGAGCCGCTCAGGGCAGCACCCCCCATCGCGACCGCATACCCCTGGCGTCAATATGAAGAAACGGACCGTGAGCAGAGTTACTTCGGTAAACTCCCAAGCCACCGACCAGCCACCGATTCGAGTCTGAAGCGTAGAGCCGGTTCGCTATTGAATAGAGCATCTGTGCATCCCGATAGTCATGCACACCGTCCTGGTTAAGGTCATCCATGATTCCATCGCGCGGCGCTACATCCACGAAGACGTCCGCCGCGCCCCCGTACACGTGCCGGCTATAGGGCACATTTCCAATTGCCTGGTTATAAAACGGTGTTCGATATCCGCTCATTATCGTCAGGGACTCAGCTGAAATACCCTGCGAATTGAGTTGCTCCAACAAAAGTTCGAGCTTGAGTAGCAGTCGCTCGCGCAGCACCAGATACTTCGGGAAGGACCCCGATTGCTTCGACGGGAACTGTGAAAGCTGAAAATGAGGAGATAGCATGACAGAAGCCGTACTGTCGTTTAGCTCGACGAACCCGTCCGGAGGCAGATAAACCGGATTGCCGTTCAGCGGCGTTTCCGGATATTGCCCCACACGAAAGTTTTCGATACGCCCATCGACAACGGCGGACGCCGGGCGCAGGACAAACGCGTTGAGTTGGACGGAATCCAGCGCCGAAGAAATTCGCAGGTCGTAAAGCCCGGGCTGCTGCGGTGCCCGCCATGACCACCGTCGCGGTGCTAGAGCTTGCGCATTTCCGCCCCCGGAGATCTGAAACTCGTCTTGTTCCGATCCGCTCGCCTCGATCTCCAGTTGCTCGCCGGGCAGAACATAGATGGCGAAGACGTTGTACGGAATTATCTCGTCGTTGATACGAACCGAGAACGAAGCTCGACCCGCATCGAAAGCGTATGTGGACGAGCCGATAAATACCGAAAATAGAAGAGCCGCAAGAACAGCTCTGATTGCGGCGCTACGTCGGCGGCGCCTCGCGAAGTTCGTCCCTAACCGGCCTGTCGCGGCCATAAATATCCTCCCGAAATTGCACTACGCCATCTGCATCTACCCAGGTGGTCCAATATTGCAGGTGAACCGGTATCGGGCGCCGCAGTCTGACGACTTGTTCTTTACCGGCCATCAAACTCGCATCGATAGCACGGCGGCCCCAGTTGGGATCGTCGTTCAAAAGTAGTTCTGCAAGGTTCACAGGCTGCTCCAGCCTTATACAACCCGAGCTGAAGGAGCGTTGTTCCTCTGCAAACAGTTCACGTGCCGGTGAGTCATGAAGGTAGACCGAGAAAGCGTTCGGAAACATGAACTTGACCTGGCCCAGGGCATTGAAGGGACCGGGCGACTGCCGCAACCGGTAACGAAAGTTACGGGCGGTAATCTGAGTCCAGTCGACAGTACTCGGATCGACAACACGTTCGTCCGCGCCCCAGCCCTCCAGCAGCGTATAACCTTGATGGCTGAGATAGTTGGGGTCCGCCTTTATCAGCGGCAGTTTGTCTCGTGCTGCGATGCTGGACGGAACTTCCCAAAAAGGATTGAGGACGAGATAGGTGATCGTGCCAGAAAAAACCGGCGTACGACGATAGGGTCGGCCAACGACCACTCGCATCGAAAGGGTCTCGCGCCCCTCCTCGAAGACCTCGAGGTAGAAGCCCGCGATATTTACGAGGATGTAGCGATTTCCCAGGCTCTCGGGGAGCCATCGCCATCGTTCCAGGTTCACAATGATCTGATCGATTCGCGTGTTGATATCGACATTCAGTGCTGCAAGCGTCGCTCGGCCGGCCAGCCCGTCTGCCTTGAGTCCATGACGTGCCTGAAAAACCCGAACCGCAGCGGCAACTTCTTCATCAAAGCTCTCGGAAATCGGCCCCGAATAATCACCGCCTGCCGCGAGCCGCGCGACGAGCTCTGCGACACGCTCTCCCGCGTCGCCCTCGCGAAGCGTCGCGCCCACGGCAATAGCAGGCCATCCGCCGCTATTTCGACGTTCGCGAAGCAACGCGAGGCGTTCCACCAGCGCAAGATAGCCATCCGCTTGCGGAAGCAGTGCCGTAAGCACGCTTCCCGGATCTTCTTGCGTGGCGGCGTCGTGAAGAACGGGTCCCAGGTCGCGGTGACGGCGATTCGCGTGCCACTCCGAATCCAGTGTCTCGGGGTTCAGGCGCCCAGCCAAAAAATGCGACCCAACCATGAGAAACGCGTCACTCAACGCCAGCTCGAGATCGACCAGGACAGGTAGCCGCTGAGATTCATCGAGCGCGTCGACTACGTCAAGATGGTAGTCCGCGGGCCTGAGTCCGTGCTTTCGAGGCTCGGATTCAAGCCAGCGTGCAAGGCGATCGCCGCGCTCGGTCAGCCCGTCTTCGGTGACCCATATCGGCTGATAAGCCCGTTCCGGATATACACGCCGCAGTGCCTGCTGTGCGTGCAGTCGATCGTCCATGACTTTCAGACTTTCGGCAACGAATGCCGATTCGAGCCGGTTTCTCAACCGCGCCTCGAGCTCGGTTTCGGCGAATCCCGTTTCGGCTCCGATAAAACCCAGAAAGACGGCGGCAATCAGAGCGACGCAAGCACGCGGGGTTCGGGAGCGATCGAGTCGCGAAACTGCGGTTGACGGACTGGTCATCATGTGTCGGCCTGGCCGCTGGAACTGTGTGGAACAGTACTTCGCTTGGCTATTGTTTACAACGGGTTACTACGTCTTTCTTCAAAACTACAAGAGATAGTCAGCGTAAAGCAGCGCGAGCTCGAAATGCTGGACGCGCTCCCGAACCGGGCGTCGGCCGCGATTCTGGATGCCCCGATTTACTGCTTGAAACTCAATAAGTTGCGTGTGTCGCCAAAAGGCTTGTAGTTTGACATAGTAACGTGCAGACTCGCCGTTTTCTTAACACCGGCCTAAGCTAAAAAAGAGGTTTAGCCATGTTCCGCAAGCTAACGTTTCTCAGCATAATTCTTAGCATTGTTTCACTCGCCTCGGCACAGCAGGCGGGCCTTAGAGATCAGCTGTTCGCTGAAGCCGACCGCGCAATGGCCGCCGCAAACGAAGCTTTAGCTAACGTGCTGGCACCGTCCAGCTACGAGGAAGCAGCCGATCACTATCGCTCGGCCGACACCAATCTGTCCCGCGGCCGCAGTCTCGAGGGCATTCGCTCCGACCTCGAAGACGCCGTGGCGTATTTCAATGAAGCGATCGAATCAGCTGCGGTCGCACGCGTATCGCTCGGCGCTGCGATAAGCGCGAGAGACGATGCCGCAGAAGCCGATGCCGCGACCTACGCTCCGGAGGAATGGCGCGACGCGGAAGTTACCTTCGCAAGCGCGGCTCGGCGGCTTGAGGGCGGCAACCTGAATCGCGCCCGTCGCGAGGCCGCGGAAGCCGAAGAGGAGTACCGCGCAGCGGAACTCATCGCAATCGACACGAACTACCTGAGCGGGGCGCGGACCCGGATTGCCGAGGCAGAAGACCAACGCGTCGAGCGCTACGCACCGATTACGTTAGCGCGTGCCAAAAGTCTTCTGGCAGAGGCCGAGGCCAGCTTGCGCCGCGATCGTTACGATACGGATTATCCGAGGACCCTCGCGCGCGAGGCAAACTACGAAGCCCAGCATGCTACTTATCTGGCTAACCGGATCAGAGCCGTTAATGACCGCGATACAACCAACGAGGAATTACTTCTCGAGGCAGAAGCTCCTATCGTTCGTATCGCCGGCGAACTGGATCTCGTTGCGGAACTCGACGAAGGCTTCGAGCAGCCGACCGCCGAAATTCTTGGAGAGCTCGAACAGCTGCGCACCGACCGCGAAACCTTGGTACAGCGCAATGAGCGAATTTCGTTCCTCGAGAACGAAATGGCAAGCCTGGAAGCGCGTATCGGAGACGAATCCGAGCAGCGACAGCTTCAAGAGCAGATTCAGGAACGATTTGAGCGAATCGCCGCGGTATTCACTCGCGAGGAAGCTCAGGTATTGCGCCGCGGTAACGACGTCATAGTAAGAATGAGTCTGAACTTCGATAGCGGCTCTTCGGTCATCAAGCCGGAGTACTTCCAGCTGTTGCGAAAGATTCAGACCGCCATCGACGTCTTCCCCGGAAGCCAGGTAGAGGTGCAGGGCCACACGGATTCCTTCGGCGCGGATGAGTTCAACATGAATCTCTCACTTGAGCGTGCAAGCGCTGTCCAGCAGTATCTGTTAGCCAACATGAATCTCGGGTCGAGCACGATTAGCGCGGAAGGCTACGGCGAAACGATGCCGCTCGCCAACAACGAAACGCCGGAAGGTCGAACGCGTAACAGACGCATCGATCTGCTAATCCAACCGGATCTGGATGTTCTGATCGCATCGCTGACTTCGAACTGAGCATCGCTCGCGCTGCATGCATTTTGCCGATATCTCGGCGAGAGTGGCAGACAGCGCGGAGATTCGTCACGCCATTTGACGGCAGAGAGTGAGATCTCTGCTCCAGTTGTTGCTATGGAGCATCGACCGCGGTCTACTCTCAATCGGGCGCCCAGCGCGTACAATCCGAGCGTGCCGTCAAATACACTAGCGTGAAGCGGAGAGCATAAGCAGATGAGTAATCCTCGTTACTGGGCATCGCAGTGGTATACAACGAAATTTGCGAAAGAGCCGTGGCCGGGCGGCTGGTATTGGCATGATCACCACTACAACTGGAACGGTCCGTTCGATACCGAGCATGAAGCAAACGATGCGTTACAGGCGCACCTGGAGCTGGAACGCGAAGAGAGCGATGCCCGGGAGCGAGAACGAGCGCAATTCGAACTCTACTACCATCCGAAGTCTCCCTATTCCCAGAAAGTCCTGATCGCTATCTACGAGAAGGACGCGCAGTTCAAACGCAACATCGTAAACCTGCGGGACGACAGTGAGCGCGCGCGTTTTCGCGAGCTGTACCCGATGGGAAAACTGCCGGTAATCGAACTCAACCACGGGCCGCTGATCCCGGAGTCGAGCGTGATTATCGAGTATCTCGACAGTCTCGGCGGAAAGCGTTTGATCTCCAGCGATCCTGACGTTGCGAGAAAAACCCGTTTCAAGGACCGATTCCTGGATTTCTACCTGACGGACTCAGTTGCCGCGATACGGTCTGAATGCCAAAAGTCCGATGCTGATCAGGATCGTGAGCGACTCGAAACTCTGAGGTATCGGATCGGCGCGGTCTATGACTTCATGGAGTATGAACTAAAGAACCAGACGTGGGCGAGCGGCGAGCGCTTCTCTTTGGCGGATTGCACTGCAGCGGCGGCCCTCGCCTTCGCCGAAGAAACCGCGCCATTCGCCGAATATCCCAGCCTTGCCGCCTACGCTGAGAGACTAGGTAATCGCCCTTCCGTAGCCCGTGTTCGAGACGAAGCCGGTGACTAAACGAAAAGGCAGCGCTTTTCTCCAAAGCGTTCACCAGATGTACGATAAAGCCGTAGCCGCGCTGGATTTTCCTGCCGATCTCACACGGCAGGTTCGCGATTGTAACTCCGTCATTCAGCTGCGCTTTCCGGTTCGCCTGGACGGCGAATACCGGGTTTTTTCCGGATGGCGCGCGGTCCACAGCGAGCACCGACTCCCAGTGAAGGGCGGAATTCGGTATGCCTCGGTGGTCGATCAGAGCGAGGTGGAAGCCCTCGCGGCGCTCATGTCGTACAAATGCGCCCTCGTCGATGTGCCCTTCGGCGGATCGAAGGGCGGGCTTGCGATCGACCCCCGACGCTTCCGGGAAGACGAACTGGAGCAGATCACTCGACGATTTACCCAGGAACTGGCCGATCAGGGGTTCGTCAGTCCGAGCCGTAACGTCCCGGCTCCCGATATGGGAACCGGCGAGAGAGAGATGGCGTGGATGGCCGACGAGTACAGGAAACTCTATCCCGGAGATCTCGACGCGATCGCTTGCGTGACCGGTAAACCACCGACGCAGGGCGGCATCGCCGGTCGCGTCGAAGCCACCGGACGCGGAGTTCAGTACGTCGTGCGCGAGTTTTTCAGGCACGAAGAGGATGTCAAACGAGCGGGACTGTCCGGCGGAATAGAAGGAAAACGAATAATCATCCAGGGACTGGGAAACGTCGGCTACCACGCAGCGAAGTTTCTTTCTGAGGAAGATGGCGCGCGGATCGTTGGCGTCATCGAACGTGACGGCGCAATTATTTCAGACGACGGAATTTCCGTCGATTCGATTTTCGAACATTTGCATCGCTCTGGCGGTGTACAGCACTTTCACGACGCCAAATTTCTTAAGGACGGACACAAAGCACTGGAGCTCGAATGTGATCTTCTTATTCCTGCAGCCCTGGAAGGCCAGATTACGAGCAAGAACGCGCAGAATATCCAGGCGGCCGTTATCGTCGAGGCCGCGAATGGACCGGTGACGTTCGAGGCAGAAAAAGAACTCCTGCGCAGGGGTAAGGTCATATTGCCCGACGTCCTCGTCAATGCCGGTGGCGTTACCGTATCGTACTTCGAATGGGTCAAGAACGTCTCACACATTCGATTCGGCCGGCTGGAGCGCCGGCTAGACGAAGCGCGGGGCGAAGATATTGTGCGGCTTGTCGAAGAAATGACGGGGAATAAAGCGCCTAAGGAGCTCACGCAACCGCTTCTGGAACCTACGAACGAGATCGACCTCGTTCGATCGGGCCTGGACGATACGATGCGCGCAGGCTACAACCACGTTCGTGAAGCGTTTCTGTCGCGCAAGGAAGTCGATGATCTGAGAACCGCGGCGTTTGTCGTGGCTCTCGACAAGATCGCCCGCTCCTATGATGAAATGGGCCTTGCGTAGCAACAATATCGTCGGGCACCGCCTGCTGAAGTCCGGAGCGCTCACAAGCTGGAGTCCAACGCCTAGCTAGCAGTACCTGTTCAGGTGAACCAGACCGGATCGTGAGCGGCACCCCGCTATCGTCCCGAGTTAATTCACCCTGTTGCCTCTTCCGGCGTCTCATCATCGCCCATCCAATGGCTCATGAGCTTGCTCGCGACGAGATCCCCCGCAACATTGATCGCCGTCCGGCTCATATCCAGAATCCTATCGACGCCCAACAGCAGTGCGACGCCTTCGGCGGGAATTCCGACACTGTTAAGGACCATCGCGAGGATCACAATGCCGACGCCCGGCGTTCCAGGAGAGCCGATTGACGCGCCGACCGCCATCGCGACGATTAGTGCCAGACCGCTGATACTTATTTCGATGCCGTACACCTGGGCTAGAAAAGATGCAGCTACGCCTTGGTATAGCGCCGTACCGTTCATGTTGATCGTGGCGCCCAGCGGGATTACAAACTGGGCGATCGACGATCGCACGCCGAGTCGTTCCTCCGCTGTCTTTATCGAAAGAGGCATGACCGCGGCTGAACTTGATGTTGAGAACGCCAACAGCATCAGTTCTCGAGTCGCTCGCAGAAACGACATCGGACTTTGACCCGCGATAAACCAGACCAAAACCAGATACAAGATCAAGAGCGCGATCAATCCAGTAATGACAGTGACGACATAGAACGCCATCCCAACCAGCGCATCGACGCCGATCTGGCTCGTGAGCCGAGCCATTAGCCCGAAGACTGCAAACGGAGCGAGCACCATCGCCCATCGCACGACAGTCATGCACACCTGCTGAAGCGAGGTCAAGAGTTCCAACAGCGGCTTAGACTGTGCCGGAGTCAGTGTAACCAGAGCGATACCGACGATGATGGCGAAGATCACAACCTGGAGCATCTGGCCTTCCACCATGGCGCCTAAAGGATTACCGGGAAGTAGTCTGATGAGCGTCTCAGGAATCTCTTCCAGACCCGGAGGACTTAGTGGAGGCGGCGCGTCGGAAACGTCCGCTTGCTGCAGCAGATCACTGGTAAACCCTTGACCGGGTTTCATCAACGCGGCTACCCATAGCCCCACACTCGCAGCCGCAGCGGTCGTTACGACAAAAAAGGAGACAACGGTCAGTCCCATTTGACGTAGCTGATCTACATTTTCGCTCGACGCCAGACCCAGAATGATCGAAGCGAAAACCAGGGGGATCACGATCATCTGGACTGCGGCCAGAAACAGCATTCCCGGAAACGCCAACCAGTTACCAACTAGCGCGCCCGTGTCGACTTCTACCAATCCTGCAGTCGGCCCCAGAGCAAACCCGACCAGAAGACCGAGGACCAGCCCTATGACGACCTTGAGCCATAAACGCCCCTCGACAAGCGCAGACAGATAACTCGACAGATTCTTGAGTGGCTGAGGTTGAATCGAATCGAGGTAGCGCAACGGACCGGTCGTCATCACAGCATTCCAGTTTGCTTTATCGGCAGTGTATTCTGGGGGTTGCGTCGAGACGCCCCGACCAACGTCGCACTTTGACCCCGTCTACACGACACACGGTGTCACACACTACCGCGTTTCCCGCATGGTCGGCGTGTATCTGCGAATCTTGGCTTTCATGCTAACAGAGGTGACGCTGCCATGTGCCGCGCAAGTTGTAGATCAGGGAATCCCGAAATTGCTCTTCAACCCAGGATTCGGTAATGGTATCGATACCTGTAAAGGCTACCTCACTCGCAATGGGGCTGCCGAGGCGCGGGAAATGGACGATCACTATCGAAATATACGTGATGTCGAACACGAGAATGCCACTTAGGAATTGGACACTCATGTCGAAACAATCCGAAGAACTCTCAAACGGCGTAATCTGGATCCTGGTAGCTGACGCGAGTCGTGCCGACATCTACTCGCGCGATAAACGTTTCGGCGACCTCGATCTGGTGCGATCGCTCGTAAGACCGGATGCGCGAATGAAAGAGACCGATCTTGCTTCGGATGCGCCGGGAAGCACATTCGATAGCCGCGGACAGGGTCGCCATTCCATGGAGCCCGAGCGAACCGGCAAACAGCATATCCGCGAGACATTTGCCAGACAGATCGCTGATGCTATCGAGTCCGGCCGGCAGGGCGACCGCTTCAGCCATCTGGTGCTGATGGCGGCGCCCACCATGCTAGGGGAATTGCGCAGTCGTTTAAGCAAGACAACGCTGAGCAAGGTGTCGCGAACCGTTGACAAGAACATGACGAACGAGACACAGGCTGAAATCGTGGCGCTTCTCGATAGTCTCGATCGATAGCCGGGAGCAATAGAATGCATTTACAGTGCGTCGGTGCCGCAGGCCGCGTGACGGGTTCCTGTCACGTCGTTCAGGCCGGCGATTTCCGAGTTCTTTTGGATTGCGGTCTCGTGCAGGGAAGCCGCAAGGACTCAGAGTTAAATCGAGATCCGTTCCCGTTCGACGTCAGGCGCATCGACGCGGTCATTCTAAGTCACGCACACATTGATCACTCGGGCCGGATTCCACTGCTCGTCAAGCGTGGATTCACGGGCCGCATCTTCGCGCAGAGTGCGACCAGCGGCTTGTGCGAAATCATGCTGCGTGACTCTGCGAACATTCACGAGCAGGATGCTGCGCGCCTCAACCGCAGAATTGAAAAATCGGGCGGCGCGCCGGTCGAGCCCCTGTACACGGTAGCCGATGCCGCGCTCGCGCTGGAACAGTTCCAATCTGTTCGTTATCGTCGAAAATTCGACGTGACACCGACGATGCGTGCTCGCTTTCAAGACGCGGGACACATTCTAGGATCGTGCATCGTCGAACTCTGGCTGACGGAGGGTGACGATACACGCAAGCTGGTATTCAGCGGGGACCTTGGTCATCGCGACGCGCCTATCCTGCGCGACCCGGAATTCATCAAGACTGCAGATCTCGTGCTAATGGAGTCTACCTACGGTGATCGCGATCATCGCTCCTGGGACGAAACGCGCGCGGAGGTTGAGGAAATTGCTTCGATAACAGCGACTGCGCAAGGCAACATCCTGATTCCGGCATTCGCGGTTGGGCGCAGCCAGTTGTTGCTGTATTGGCTGGCGCGAAACTCGGAGAGAGTTGGGCTGAAGCACTGGCATATTTTTCTCGATAGTCCGCTGGCGATCCGCGCTACGGAAGTTTATACACGATTTATCAATCTGCTCGACAAGGAGGCTCGCGAGTTCTGGCATACGACTGATCTGGCCGCCGCGTTGCCGAATTTTCGACCGACGTTGACAGCAGATGAATCTCGTGAGATCAACGAGATGCGTTCGGGAGCGATCATCATCGCCGGCAGCGGAATGTGCACAGGCGGCCGAATTCGCCACCACCTGATGCATAACGTCAGTCGATCAGAATCTCATATCATCATGATCGGGTATCAGGCGCAGGGTACCCCCGGCCGAGCGCTCGTCGAAGGCGCGGATGAATTGAGATTGTTCGGTAAGAGCGTCAAGGTGCGGGCACGTGTGCATACCATCGGTGGGTTATCCGCTCACGCCGGACAGCGGGCCCTTATCGACTGGTATGACCAATACGACGGGCGACCACCGTTGGTGCTCGTTCATGGCGAGGCGCGGGCGCAGGAAGCGCTCGCAGAAAAGATCGCGAATGAGCTGGCCGCTCCCGTGCACGTCGCGCAGCCGGGCGAGTTATTCGATCTAGCCAAGCCAATACCCTTCTAAAGAGCGCCTACTTCCGTGCGTTTCCGTCTCGCCAAGCATGAAATACTGATGTCACGTCGGCGCGCCAGGCCGGGGAAACCATGGTGATGACTAAAGCTTCGATATTGGTGATGAAAACGGCCACAGCGGCGACTCGTAAAGGCCAGAGGGCCCACTCGCTGAACAGCGCCAACACCGCCACGGCAGTGAGAAACCATGAGGTCTTTGCGGCCCGGGTGTGGTAACTGGGCCAGCGCTTGTACTTCCACAAACCCGCCGCGACCGAGAGCAAATAGCCGGCAACGGCGACGCCGATCCAGACCAATTCAGACTGCAGCGTTTCTCCATACATCGTCACGACGCCGAACAACAAGGCTGCGTATAGCGCCGCGTCGGCCCAACTATCGAGGCGCGCCCCGAAAACCGTGCGCTGGTCCAGCAGTATGGCCAGCTTGCCATCGAACCAGTCGGTCATCGCAAGAAAGATAAACAGCCATAGGAAAGTCTCGTTATGACCCTGCAAGGCAATAGGAACCAGGATGAACGAACCGACCAGCCGCACTACACAGAGGGCATTCGGCACCGTCAGAAGCCGATTGGTGATCCGTGGCTCGGCGACGTTAACGGTCTGATTCGGTTCGCTGAAACGCTTCACCCGGTCCACCAGAGCGCGAAATACACGAACACCGGCGCGGTCATACTAAGGCTATCGATACGATCGATAGCACCGCCCATGCCGGGCAACAGTTTGCTGCTGTCCTTAACGCCCGCATCACGCTTGATTGCCGACATGTTGATGTCGCCGAAAAATCCCGCGATCGAGATAAGAATAGCCGCCAAGACGGGAGCCACCCAGGACTGTAGCGATGCCGGCAACGAGAACGGTCCTGCGTGCTCGCCGAAAGTCGTAAGCCATGGAGCGATGACAGGCGCGACTATAACGATGACCAGCAATCCGCCGAAGAAGCCTTCCCAGGTCTTGTTGGGCGAGACGATCGGAGCGATTCGATGGCGCTTTCTCGCCCCGAACAACCGACCGACGATGGCCTGAAAAATATCATCTGTCTCTGTCAGTATGACCAGGAACAGGAACCAGCCAGCCTGACCGACAGGAGGAGAAGACTCTGCCGGCAACGCCATAAGTACCGCGGCGTGCGAGACGCCGTAGCCGAGAAACATGATTCCCCAAAGCAGACTTCCCGATGCCCGTATGTAGCCGCTCGGCTTGTCCTGCACCAACAGCAAGACGGCAAAGACGATGATCGAAGCGACGGGCAGGAAGATGGCAAACAGCGAGAGCGATCCGGAGAGGATCAGCAGATAATTGACGACGATGAGCCCGTAGCCAGCGCGAGTCGCGTGTTGATACTCATTTTGGACGCCCGTGATTTTTGTCAGCTCGAACCAGCCGATACAGCTCGCGGTAGCGAGTAAGATACAGACCCCGAGCCGACCGGCTAGCAGACCGGCTGCTACGGCGATAGTCAGCAGCCACCAGGTCCTCAAGCTCGCGAACCGCTTGCGCCGCTTTTCCTCTTCCGCGTTGCGTAGCCCGATGAACCGAGCTATCGATCCAACAACCAGACTGCTGAACAGCACAGCGAGCACCCAGTAAAGGGCAGGATCTGGATTGGTAATCAAATGATCGCCATCATGACTGATGCCTCGTCACGGCGTGGTTATGGTTTTCGTCGGTGGGAATTCCGAAGTGGCTGATGAGCCAGCGAACGGCGTGCGGCAGAGCCGCGCAGCCTATCATGGCCAGAAACAATGGCAGGTCGATAAACGAACCCGTTCCGTTGCTCGCCAGATCTTGTAAAGAGGGTAACCGAACACCAACATAGACCCATATGGCATTGGCAGGAAGTAAGCCTGCAATAGTGGTCCATAAGAAGGTCCACGCTCGAATGCGGCTTGCTCCGCTTACCGGGTTAACGATCGAGTAAGGCACATGCGCCATACGCAATGCGAGAAGGTAGTATGCCCCTTCCTTCTCGAGATGCTTGTTCATCAGTGCGACAAAGTGGATAAAGCGACGCTCGATGCTTTCCTGAAACAGATAACGACTGAGATAAAAGATAACCATCGCGCCCAGAGCTAGTCCGATAGTGACGATGGTCACGGCTTGCCAGAACCCGAACAACCAGCCCCAGACGATCGCCTTGCCTCCAGTGCCCGGAACCAGGGTTAATCCGGAGTAAATACCGAAGCCGACAATGAAAGCGAACACGGGATTGGCGGAAATATATGCGCGCAGCCGGATTTCTTCTTCGGCCAGCTCCTGAAGTGAGATATAACGATTGACATACCAGGCGAGCGCGATCAACAGAACGCCGGCGACGGTAAGAATGAACAACCTCCGTTTCCGTCGCTCCAATGCCGACGGCAAGCTCATGTCGGGGAGAGCCCGGGACCGTAGCCTGCGACATTGAGTGTGTGTCCGGGACGCGTGAAGCTGTGTTTACTCAGTGGCGCGAAACGGCCCACCTCTTCGAAGTAGAGATAATGAGTTACCACGAGAGTCTGTGCGCCAGTCTCGATCACATTAAAGGTATTCTCGTCACGCTCTCTTCCCTTTCCACGGCTGGATGTACTGGTTCCGCACTGGACGATAATCACGCCCCGGTCGCGGTGATGCCCTGGAAAGAAGTCGAGTGAGCTTCCGATGTAAGATCGATGTAAGTGACCTCCAAGAATCATCTCGACCCTTTGCTCGACAAAGCAGTCGATAGCGCGCCGCGCGCCGGGCATTGAAACATCGAAGACACGGTCGTGCCCGGGTGCAAACTGATGATGGGCGACAACGATACGGACTTTGTCTTCGGGCACCTCGGCGAAAGCCTTCTCGCTATGGTTGAGCTGATGACGGTCGAGCCGTCCGTTGGAGATGCTACGTCGGGGTGCGGTGGAATCGAGACCAACCAGCACGGCATTTCCCACGTGAAGTACCGGGTTCAGATCGGGCGAGATTATCTCGCGATACAGAGCGTGCGGCCTGACCAGACGTTCGAAGATTCGCCATAATGCCACGTCATGGTTACCCGGGATAACGAGCATCGGATAATCCGACATGCGATCGAAGAACTGCCTGGCCGCTTCGAACTGATGTCGCTTGGCCCTCTGTGTCAGGTCACCGCTGACAACAATGGCATCAGGAGCTAACGATGAAATTTCTTGCAGGAGAGCTTCCGCAACCGAAGGCACGAACGGTGGTCCGAAGTGAAGATCGGATATGTGAACGATTTTGGCCGACATATTTCTTCACGAAGCTACAGCGAACTTGCGGGAACTCCGTCGCAGGATCTATCACTCAGACTGCGCACATTCCATTCCGATTTGATTCCGCCTGAGTTCCAAGTAGCCGAATGCTACTTTCGCTTCTCTCCTGAGTTACTCTCCTCCGGGCTTAACAATCAAGACATCGCACGGTAGCCGATCCAGAACTCGCTCCGCCGTGCTACCGATGAAGACCCGCTCGAGACCACCGCGGGAAATCGCGCCCATGACGATGACCCAGGCACCTTTTTTTCCGGTAACCTCGGGTAGTGCTTCATCGACCGGGCTCTCTATGAGATGCGCCTGGTGATCCGGAATTCCATGCGGTTTCAGGAATTCCGTAAAGGCGTCTCGATGTACTCGCCTGGTTTTTTCAACGATTTCATTAATTCTCGTAGCTTCTGGAACCATTAGCTCTATCGGAACCATATATGCATGTACGACGTGCAGTTCACCGCCAACGTCGGCGGCCAACTCTCCCCCGAACTTTAGTAACTCGTTGTCAAGACGGGCAGGCTTGTCGTGAACGTGTAGCGGATCGACCGCGATAAATACCTTCGGATCCTCGGTAACCGGATTCGGTTTTACAAGTAACAACGGAGCCGGACAATCTCGGATCAAATGCCAATCGGTGTTCGTGAGGATCGTACGCTTGAGGACACCGTGATGATGAGTGTCCTTAGCAACGAGCCATGGCTGGCTTTCCTTTACCTTTCTCACGATGCCTTCATGTAAGGGATAGTCCCAGGCCACATCAATCGAGACTTGCAGGTCACGGTCGCGCAGAGGCGCGGCAAGCGTCTCCAGCTTATGGTGTAATCTTTCGAGCATTTGTCCACGAACTGGCTCCTCGATCCAGATCGAAGAAGATCGACCTGCATCAATGTCAGGATCGAAATCACAAATGAATAGCTCGAGATCGCCCGACACGCATGCCGCGAGCCAGGCTGCACGTTCAACCACCGCCTGCGCATCGCTGCGCGGATCCACAATAACTAGAATTTTTTTATTCACGAGCAACCAGAGCGAATAGCATATAAAGACCTCCGCGTGCAGCCATATGGATTATCTGCACTGTGCCTCGTCCATGACCATACGTATTGGCCGACGGGCGCGTTTCAGCCAGAAACGATCTCTAGATCCTGACTCCATGGACGCAACACTTCAGGCGGCCGAAAGGCACTGATTCTACTGGTAATTCTCGGCCGCTTCTGAGTACCGGATGGCTGCACGCGTACATACTGGCCCTATAATTTCGAACACTACCGTCGTTCCGATAACGATCGGCAATACGACGTGCTGAAATTCCGGAAACCGATTGACTGCGAGCAGCGCCATCCCGACAGCAACGCCCGCTTGAGGCAAGAGTGCCAACCCCAGCCAGCGTCGAGCAACGAGATCTGAACGACTGATCGTGGCGCCTAGCCGCGCGCCGAATAACTTGCCAATCGTTCGAGCCACGATGTAAACGACACCGGCCAGACCGAGATTAACGAGCGCGTCAATCTCTAACGAGGCTCCGGCCAACACGAAGAAGACCACCATAAACGGCCACTCGATGTTTTCGATCTCGTGAAACGGATACTCGTGATGCTTCGCCAGATTTGCAATTATCGCGCCCATGACCATGACAGCGATAAGAAAGGATACTTTGAGCGCAAGCGCCGCCGATCCGCAGATAAAGACGAGCCCTAAGGCTTCCATCAACATCGGTTGACCAGGTGTCAGACGCCCTGTCAAGTACGCTGCGGGTAGTCCGACGACGGCCCCCAATACGATCGCGCCACCAATCTCGACTGTTGCGTTCGATATCGAGACGGCTGCATCCTGTGTCCCCATCAACAATGAGACCATCGCCAGTCCCAAGCTGAAAATGACAACCGCCCAAGCATCATCTACCGCTACGATCGCCAATAGAAGTCGTGAAAAACGATTCTGTGTGCCGGATTCCAGCACAGTATCCAATGTGGCGGCGGGCGCCGTCGCCGCTGCGATACAACCCAACAAGATCGCGATCTCTGCTGCCACGCCAATGCTTAGCAGAGCGAACGTAACGATCAACGTCGTTCCCAAGGCCGCGGTCAATGAGATCCACAGCAACTGGCGCGTGGATTGCTTGAGAGATCTCGTCGTCAGCTTACCGCCAAGGAGAAAACCCACCATCATCAGTGCCAGAGTTGCGATTAGCTCAAAGCGGCTGCTGAGAGTTT
Source organism: Rhodospirillaceae bacterium (assembly GCA_024638465.1). Classification (GTDB taxonomy): domain Bacteria; phylum Pseudomonadota; class Gammaproteobacteria; order Steroidobacterales; family Rariloculaceae; genus SMWC01. The sequence goes on from JAHEKF010000025.1 coordinate 36,032, forward strand.
CCGGAATGAGCGCAAGCGCCTCGTCGCCGATAAGAATTCCGAATAATATGATTAGGGTTACCCGCGGAAGGGCAGTCCGTTTGCCCAAGTAATCGGTAGCGAGGCCTAGCAGGAGAATTCCTCCGATCGCGAACAAGGTTTCGACTGGTTGTGTCATTCGCCGCTTGTTCCTGTTTTTCGCGGTATAGATCGCGAAATTCGCTCGCTTGACCATATAGGACTACGGCACCGAGTATGCCTCAGCAGACATAGAATGGGATATCTTGGTCGGGCGATCGATGAGGAAATCGCACGAAGCGGCCGGCTTTCACGTCTGGATCGCTTGCGCGGCGAATTGGAGCCTGCCGCATTGTTTCAGACAGTTCCGGGGATTGGTCCCGTGTTGGCCGACGAAATACACGACACGCTCGAGATCGACACATTGGAAGCGCTCGAACTTACAGCTCATGATGGCCGTTTGGAAACGGTCAAAGGAATCGGGCATCGGCGTATCGCCGCTTTGCGTGCAAATCTCGCCGACCTTTTAGGACGCCAACGTCGCCGTTCAGCTTTCGACGGCTCGGCGCCCCCGGTCGAGACGATTTTGGATGTCGATCTCGAATATCGAAGGAATGAGAGCTCTGGAAGACTTCCGCGCATTGCACCGCGGCGCTTCAATCCTGACGGAAAAACCTGGCTACCTATCCTCCACACCGACCAAAATGGCTGGCACTTCACGGCGCTCTACTCGAACACCGCGCGAGCACACCACCTCGGCCGCACTAAAGATTGGGTCGTTACCTACTTTTACGACGGCGATCACCAGGAAGGACAAGCCACTGTCGTGACCGAGGCCCGCGCCCCCCCCTAAAGGGACGGCGTGTGGTACGTGGTCGGGAGGCCGAATGTGCTTCGCACTACGAATCACGTTAACTGCCACTCGCTATCAACAAACACCACCTCGTCAACTTATCAGGCGATGCAAAATTCACGAAGAGAAGAGGAGAAAACTGATGTCATCGACAATTGAAGGCGTGTTCGATAAGACGATGGAGAAGACCAACGCCTGGTTGAAAGAGGTGGAGGACGCGATGGGTTGGGAGGATCGCCACAAGGCCTATATGGCGTTGCGCGCCGTTCTACATGCGCTCCGTGACAGACTGACGCCCGACGAAACCGCGGACCTGGCCGCGCAACTTCCGATGCTCATCCGCGGTTTCTTCTTCGAAGGATGGCATCCAGCCGACAAACCTCGCAAATACCGTCACAAGAAAGAATTTCTCCAGCAGGTAGAAACAGAGGCACCGTGGCTGCACGACGAGGAGTTGGAGCGCACCGTAACGGCAGTGTTCAACGTTCTCTCGTCCAGAATCGGGGACGGCGAAACCCGACAAGTTCGCATGATGTTACCGAGTGAGCTTCGTGAACTGTGGCCAGAAGCGGCGCTATAACGAGGCGAACTCCTATCGCGTCAGCTCTCGCGATAGGTAAATCCACGGATTAATCGTTTCCCCACGAGATCTATCATGATGATGACGTTATCGCCTATGTGCAGCAAGCCATGGACCTTGGTTCGTGCCTATGCGGGGAGTATCGCAATGAGAAATTCTCTGATTCTTGTGGCTTTTTTGTCCACTATCCTGATGGCGTGCGACCCCGGAGTTGAGGCCTCGAGAGGCTTCAGGCTTCCGGACGGAGACCCGACCAGAGGCGAGGAAGCGTTCGTCGAACTTCGATGCCATGCTTGCCACGATGTCGAAGGGCTTCAGCTGGAGCCGATCGATGTAGGCGAGCCCCTCGTGACGCTAGGAGGACAAACTGCGCGGGTGAGGACTTACGGCGAACTCGTGACATCGATCATCAATCCATCGCACAAGCTCGCAGACGGATATCCCGTCGAGGATATTGCGCGGGTCGGAGAATCGTTAATGGCCCTCGCTTACCTCAATGAAGTGATGACCGTTCAGCAGCTCGTAGACCTCGTCGCATTTCTCCAGGTCTCTTACGAAGTCGATCCGCCCGACTCCGATCCATACGGATACCTCTACTTTCCCTGAGCCAGGTTGAAGGCACCCAAATCCAGGGGAGCCGTGCCATGCATTGCATGATTCACTTCCTGGTTGTACTCACTGCGACATGAATCGATAGCGGGCTGAAATTCGAAAATGACGAAACTCTCCGACCTGCGTGATGATATGGTGACTAAGCAAATCGCCGCCCGGGGTGTGCGTTCAGAGAAAGTTCTCGACGCGATGCGAAATGTTCCACGCGAGGTCTTCCTTCCGGAACACCTTCGCGAGTTCGCCTATGAGGATTCGCCACTGCCGATCGAGGCCGATCAAACCATATCGCAGCCTTATATCGTCGCTTACATGATAGAGGCGCTCGCGCTCGAGGGAGGTGAGCGGGTTCTCGAGATCGGTACTGGCTCGGGGTATGCCGCGGCAGTGCTCGCGGAGGTTGCCGCTGAGGTGTTCACCGTAGAACGCCACGCGCAGCTAGCGCACCGCGCCGAGGAGCAGCTCATCGAGCAAGGGTACGAGAACGTACATGTATTGAACGGTGACGGGACGCTCGGTTGGCCGGAGCATGCCCCGTATGATGGAATTGTTGTGACGGCAGGAGGCCCCGGCGTTCCCGAGCCGCTGAAGCAGCAGTTGAAGATCGGCGGCCACATGATTATTCCGGTCGGGAAGCACGAGAGCATCCAGGAACTCATTCGGATCACGCGGGTTTCGGAGGCCGAGTTTCAAGCGGAGGATTTGGCAGACGTGCGCTTCGTTCGCCTGATCGGAGCCGAAGGCTGGGCCCCAGACGAAACGGCTTCCCGATTCAATCGGCCGGAGCGAAAGCCGAAAGCCGATCCCGATGAGCGACTGAAGCGCGAGGTCGCCGACGCATGCGAGCCGTTCAATACGGTAGAGAACGCCAATCTCGATCCGCTGCTCGATCGCATCGGCGATGCGCGAGTTGTTCTGATCGGAGAGGCTACGCATGGGACGTCCGAGTTCTACAAGCTCCGAAACCGCATCTCCGCGGAACTCATTACGAAGAAAGGTTTTCGATTTGTTGCCATTGAAGGCGATTGGCCGGACGCAGCACGTATAGACAAGTACGTTCGGCATTTCGATCTGCCTCCGTCCGAATGGACGGCCTTCTCCCGATTCCCGACCTGGATGTGGCGAAACGATGAGGTACGCGAATTCGTCGACTGGCTGCATATCCACAATAGCAATCTGGCCGTGGATCGGCGCGTCGCATTTCATGGGCTCGATCTCTACAGTCTCTACAGCTCCATTCGATCCGTCCTGAAGTACCTGACAGACGTAGACCCAACAACCGCCGAGGTGGCGCGCATTCGATACGGTTGTCTCACGCCCTGGCAAGCCGATCCGGCAACCTACGGCAGAGCTGCGCTGACAGGATCGTACAGATCATGCGAGCAGGACGTCATTCGAATGCTCGTGGATTTGCTGAACAAGAATCGCGAGTACGCCGAGCACGACGGCGAACGATTTCTTGATGCCGTCCAGAACGCACGACTGGTTGCCAATGCGGAACGCTACTATCGAGTCATGTACTACGGGTCGCGAGAATCCTGGAACCTTCGCGATACGTATATGTTCGAGACACTCAAGACGCTTCAGGAGTACTACGAATCGGACAACAAGGCAATCGTCTGGGCTCACAACTCACACGTCGGTGACGCAGCTGCGACCGAGATGTCTGCACGAGACGAGATCAATATTGGTAATCTTTGTCGCGTGGAGTTTGGCGATGACGCCTATTCAATTGGCTTCGGTACCGATAACGGCACCGTCGCCGCAGCATCGGACTGGGACGGACCGATGGAAATCAAGGAGGTACTACCGTCTCGTTCCGGTAGCTACGAGCGCTTGTTTCACGAAGTTGGACTGCCCGGCTTCTTCCTCGGACTCCGGCACTTGCCTGGATCGTTGGCGAGACAGCTCTCGAAACCGCGGACCGAACGTGCAATCGGCGTGATTTATCGCCCGGAGACGGAGATCGCAAGCCATTATTTCCAGGCAGAGTTGCCGCAGCAATTCGACGAGTACGTCTGGATCGACTCGACTCGAGCGGTCCGACCACTGGAATCGGCTGAACTTGAAGGTCTGCCCGATACCTATCCTTTCGGTCTTTAAGTACTTAGTCCAGTAACGCCCGCCTCTACGGACCGGCTACTGCCCGCTATAACCGATCGCCAAGGGCTCCGACAGACATTGGAGAGATCAGCCTCGCGTGTAGCCGAGTTCTTCAAGCCCTATGGTCAGGTAATCGGCAAGTAACGGTGTCCCGATCAGATACTCCGCCGATCGATCATTCCAGCTTTCTCCCGCGCGTTCATAGGCGCTGTCCCACTCATCCGCGGAAAAATCGCCCCGGCCCAGCCACATGAGCGCAACAAGCGATACTTGTTGATCGGGCTCCAGATCATCGATCGTGGTCTTCAGCTCCTGAAAAACAGGATCATCGGAATCCTCGGCAAGGATCCGCCGCGTCCGATCATCGCTCGGGCTCAATTCGTCACCAGGAATGGCCGCTTGCTCCGTAATCTGGAACTGCTGGGCCTTATCCGCAAGGGAGAACACAGTTTCAGGGTTCAAATCCATCTCACCTCCTTTCAGCTTGACGTTAGCCCCAACCGAGTACCGCCGTGAATCAGGGTTCATACCTATCGCGACATAGCGCCGTGATATTCGTTCGCATTGTCAAACGTCGTGCCCTCGACCGTGCACTCCAATGAATGATGCCGGCCAGCGCTCCGAATCGTCATCAGCGATCCCCGGGGCAGAGCCATCATATCGGCGATCTGCTCTCGGCAGCGCGTCCCGTCACGACTGTTCTCGTGGTGCTAACGGCCTAAGTGGAACTCCGTATTGTAGACTCCACTACGATTGGCATTGTTAAAATATATGGCTAGTTCTGAGGCTATCTGAATGAAGGCCAATACACTTCCGAAGTACGACATGACCGACAATCCCACGGGATGCTGCCCTAGATTCCAACCCGAAGAGTGGGATGATCAAAAGCTTCACTTCGAAGACAAGTTGTTCGTGCGCGCCAAGACAAGAAGCGTTGGACACATTCCGATGAATATGGGATCGGTATTCGGAAAGACATTTAAGGCCATCGAACAAGCGGGCGCTAACAGTAACGACGATTTCATCGTAATGAGCCGCGAGTTGTCTGCATGGTCCGCGGAACACCTCTTCTCCGTGACAAAGGACGTACCGGAGCAGGACATGGTGCGGCTGAGTGGCGATTTCTTGACGAAGGTTTTCGAAGGCCCCTACAAGGAGGTTCCGCGGTGGCAGGAGCAGCAGTCACAGATCCTGAAGGAGCGCGGGAAAGAACCGGCCGAATTCTACTTCTTCTACACAACCTGTCCGAAATGCGCCAAGATTTACGGAAAGAACTATGTTGTGGCGCTAGCCGGGGTTTCCTGATTCGCATGGTTCGGTTCTCGTCAGACCTGACCAATGATGAGCGCGTATAGCGCATCGTGAACCGCACGATTGGGTCGATAGTCAACAACAAGGCTTATAATATCTCTGTAGCGCGCTGGTAGGACTGATCGAAAGATCAGCAGGAGACACTGAATGACGTACACGAACTCACGGACTAATCGCCGGGTGGCCTTTGAGGCGCTCGCGACGAGCCTCATCATGTTATTGGCGTGGCCCCTGAGTATGGCGCAACAATCTGATGACGGAGATCACATACCGGTTTTGACGAGTATCAACGCAATGATGGTCGCATTGGTCGATCACTCGGCGCACGAGATTTGGGAAGCAGGATCTGCCGATTCGCTGACGAGTCAGGACTGGCAAATCGCAGAGCAGCACGCCATCCAACTCGTCGCGTCCGGGACGCTGATATCGCTTGGCGGAACCGGTGTGGCAGATTCAGCCTGGGTTGCGGCTCCTGAGTGGCAACAATGGAGCCAGAGGATGACTGAGGCAGCGTTAGCTGCAAGGACGGCGATTCAAAACGTTGATCAAAACGCGCTGAGCAATGCCGGCAGCACGCTTGTCGAAGCATGCCAGGGTTGCCATCTGGTATTCAAGCCGGACATCCCTACCGAAGGACTCACGCATGTTCCTCATTACGATTTCTCAGCACGACAAACCGTGACTCTCAAGTCTGCGGTCGTAACTCTTGCCGCACAGCCTGAGTTGCGAGCTGAATTCGAAGACGGCCTGGTCGAGAAAGCTCTCGAACTCGACTACAACGCTGTTTCGAGCTACAACCTGGTACCCAATGTCAGCGATGTCGATGACAGCGACTTTATTAAGCGACTTGTATCGAATGGTGTTGGGGCGATCCTCATGGTGAGGCCCGTCGCCGTTGGGCCAGGTGCAACGCTCGAGTCCGTCAGGGATTCCGTCTCTCCGAGCGTGTATGTCAATATGCAGGCGTTCGCAAGAGATCTCAGCCCATCAGGCGAGGAGGATCTTCTCGCGGTGGTGCATCTTGGTCTCTATCTGATAAGCATACACGGCGCTGAGCTGATCTCATCGGGGGCCGTCTGGCTCGATGAGCCGAACCCGAGCCGCGAACAGGGTATCGAGCGACTGCAGAACTTGATTGTGGCAAACGTAAACGCTGTTCGTCCGGCGATTCGTGAGCACCTGGGTCTGCCACCACTGGAATAACTGCGCATCGCCGGCCGATTTCCCCGGCGAAAGTATCCCGCCTTGAGGGCGGACCGGTAACTGAAGTTACTTTTCACTCGTCTGAAGCTGAAAGCTTCCCAGCTATCTCCAACTTGCTCTCTTTCAGCTGTTCTTTTTGCTGGCGACACGCTGCCTCAATGCGTTGTCGCCACTACCGAGAAACGGCTAACCTCTGCCAGGCGTTTATCGATAGGCATGTGCGCCACAAATGATCAGAAACCCATTGTCAGATTCTTATCGCCACCGGCAGAAAGCGGCCGTCGGGGCTCTCTACTGCATCTTCAGTGCGGGTTTCGGTACGAATATGGTTGCTGCCTCCGCACCATCCGCGTCTGACGAAGCCACAACTATCGGTGAAGTCGTTACCGTCGAGACTCGGCTTGATGACGAGCAGTTCCGCGTAAGCGAGGAGCTTTCTGTCGACTCCTCGACTCTCACGGTAACGAATCCGCCCGATGCGGAGCGGTTGTTTCGAGCCTTGTCCGGATTTTCCGTGAGCCGGCCGGGTGGCCCGGGGGGAGTTTCGGAAATTTTCTTACGCGGTGCCGAATCGAACTTTACCGCTGTCTACGTCGACGGCGTGCGACTCAACAATCCTGCCAATACGCGAGGCGGATCGTTCGATTTTACATCGCTCAGTGTTCCGGACATCGAACGTATCGACGTGTCAGCCGGGGCAATGTCCGCAGTCTATGGGGCAGACGCGATGGCGGGCGTCGTTCTCATCCGATCAGCCTGGGCCGAGCCCGGCTCGCCCAGCGTCTTCCTGGAGGCCGGTAATGTCGATGACTGGCGAGTCAGCGCTCGAGCGTCGTTCGCCATCGGCGATGACGCCGAATGGGGAGTCAGAGTTTCATCCGTCGATGGTGGTGACGAGATAGCCGGATCGCATTTGCGCCGGGACAGTCTCAGCCTGCGGCTTGTCGGGTCTTTGGCGAATAGCGGATC
>JAHEKF010000072.1 GCA_024638465.1 Rhodospirillaceae bacterium
CCGTCGTCGATCAGCGCGATCGCCTCCTCGGCAACGAGACCCAGATAGTGCGCGCGGCTCGTGTAACGCTCCTCGACCGACGGCCGCGGATCGCCGCTCGCTTCCCGCGCGGCGCGATCTCGCGGGAACGGCAGGAAGGAACCGGACATATGCGATACGAGATGAGTCGGCCCGTACTCGTCGTTATAGAGATTCCAGCCCGTATAGGTCGCAAGCGGCACGAGCCCACCGGGCGTGTGTAACCCGCCGAGTTCATTGCCATCTTCGTTGACCTGCGGAACGAGGACCGTATACGACGGCCCGATGAACTCGGGCGGCTCTTTGCTGATGATGCCGTCCGATTCGAACTGCGGCCCGTAGTCGACGCGGTGCGCCAGATGCGTGAGCGCCGGGACGGCGATACCCGGCAACGCCGGAAAATCGAACTCGTCCACAGCGACGAGCGTTCGCTCGTCAATGCGTGGATAGACGCTTGGCGGCGGTGGCGTGCCGCTCTGGACCCAGTCATGCATGCGCACGAGCAGCGAACGCATGAGCCAGGAAAAATCGTTCGGGTTATTCGGGTTCTGGCCATTCTCGATTTCGGGAGGAAACGCCGCCGGCAAATGCTCTGCGCCGGCCAGATGATAGGCACGCGCATCGTCGTCCATCATCGGAATGTCTTCCGTGCCGTCGAGGTTAGTCGTCAGCAGCGAAACCGCACGACCCCAGTATTCGTAGGACGAGTTGACGTTGTAGACTTTCGGCCGGAACTCTTCGGGGACGCGCTCGAGCATCGAGTCTGTCTGCCCCGTGACCGGATCTGTCATCTCGATATCGGCAAACGGAAAAATATCGGTCGGGTAGAAGAAGTTCAGGTAGTGATGTGCGTCGCGCGAAGCCTGGCCGAAACGTAAATTAAAGCTGCCCCGTGCCGCACCGCCGATCTGCGCGATGATGCCGTCGAAGGCCTTGCGGCTCTCCTCGTCTTCGTTGAAGCCCATGTAGACGAACGTTCTCAGCGTGCGTCCGGGTTGTGACATGCCGTAGCCAACCACACGGCGATCATTGCCCGCGGGAAGATTCAGCTCGTCCATCGAGCCGTACTTGAACATCGACACGGCGTCGCGCATACCCGCGAGCCCGAGCCCGATGACTTCGGGATTCTCGGCCTCGTAGATCACCTCGTAGACCAGGAACGGCTCAAAGCCGGTCTCGAGATAGACGCGGGTCATATCGGGGATCACGCGCTCGTTCTCGACGCGCGCAAACATCCATTGGTCTCGCGGAATCACACGACGCTCGCCCATTATTGCGTTGCGTACCGTCAGGACGGTGCCCGGCGCATCCGGGTTCGAGACCGGATACGGGATGTGATTACGATCGGCCAGCGTGCGATCGAAAGTTCTTTCTCGCACGACGAAATCGCTGCGCACCATCCCCGTAATCGGCTCGTCAGGCTCGACGCGCGGCAGGAACGCGCGCGAACCCGCGACTCGCGATTCGGGAACGTCGAATTGCCAGCCGACCCAGAGCAGCGTAAAGCCCTGCTGCATGAGGAAGCCGTCACCGTATTCGATGGGCAGCGTCGGATTGTCAGCATCCCATGGCCCGTCATCGGGTGAGTCTGCATGATTGAAGAACGTCAGCATGCGGCGCGTACCGCGGTTCGCTACGCCGAGGAGCATGGTGCCGTTGCCGCGGTCGACGTCCTTTGGCTTGATCAGTGTAAATGTCGCCGAGAACTCGACGAGTCCGTCGGCATTCGTCGGCGCGTGCTCGATATCGACGATAATCTCATTGGCGGGATTCGTCGGATCGACCGCAAAATGCATCGTGCCGATAAATTTTTCGTACGGGCCGGCGAGCCCCCACGACTTGCCGCCGAGCACGTCTTCGTGAACGTCGATATCGACGCCCGTGACGGCGGCAGACACATTAAAACACCAGAGGAACGCCGCGAAAGCAGCAGGAAGCACGCGTCTCATCTTTCTTTCTCTCCCGGCGCGGCAGGCCAAGCACCCCGCGCCCAGCGCTAGTAGCGCGAACGGGAGGGCGCGTCTGCCCTCCCGCTGCGGCTAGTGGATGTCTTCTATTCCCAGGCGGAGCGGACCGGCCCGCCCACGAGAAAATCAGGGTTTGCTCCTTCGCGCGGCATGAACTTCTGCACGCCGCCCTTATTGTCTACCTGGGCCAGGTACAGGTTTCCTTCCTGATCGACGCTGATGCCGTGAACGCCGGCGATTCCGCCGGGATAGTCGCCGTAAGAGCCCCAGGCGTAGAGGAAATTCCCGTCGAGGTCGTACTTCAGCATCTTGTGTGTCTGCCGATCTGCGGCCCAGAGATAGCCGTCACTGTCGATGATGAACAGGTGAACGTTGCCGGCGAGCCTGTCACCGATGCTCCACTCGTAAAGGTATTCACCGTTCTCGTCGAAGACCTGGATACGGCGATTGCCGCGATCGTTAACGAAGATTCGGCTCGTCTCAGGGTCGATCGCGACGCCGTGGACGTTGTTCCAGTATGCCGGGCGAGTTTCGTCACCGTTCGTCCCGCGTTGCCCCCAGGATGTGACGTAGTTGCCGTCGGCATCGAACTTGACGACGCGCGTGCCGTTATAGCCGTCGGCGACGACAAAGCTCGAATCCGGAAACCAGTCCATGAAGGTCGGGCGGTTGAAGTGCGTCTCGTCGGCACCCGGCACGCCGTAAGTGCCGATGGTTTGCAGCAAGGTCGAGCCGTCGTTCGTGAACTTGTGGATCACGTGCTTGTGATCGTCGACGATCCAGACATGCTTCTCGGGATCGTAGGGATTGATCGCGACGAAGTGCGGTCGCTGCAGCATCGAATCCCACTGCGTCCAGGCTTCGATGACATTGCCTTCGCGGTCGAACACGAGAATATTATTCTCCCACTTCGAATCAATGCCCATGCGCCCGCCGCGCGCGATCCAGTCCGTGACGCCGTTCTCGGCAATGCTCCCGGTGCCGCCGCCAGCAGGCAGACTCGCACGCGTTGCATTGCGCCAGATTCCAGTCGGCGGATACATCAGGCTGGGACCGAGATCGGGGAGCATCGTTAGTCTCGGCGAGGGTATATCCGGAAGCATGCCCCGCTGCAGATAGAAGACCCGGTCCGGACTCTCGGCGAATACGCTTTGTCCGGCGCCGAAGGTCCAGCCTTCGCTGCCAGGTATTCCCGCGAGCGGCTTCGGCCAGCCGACCTGCGGAACGTAGCCGCCGAAAGCGTCCTGGCCGCCCGTCTGGCCGGGGATGGCAGCGTAACTCGTGGCCTCCTGAGCCTGTGCCTGAAAACCGGCTGCCAGGATCGCCGCGAAACTCAGCGCACCCGCTATGAGCGTCATAGTTCGTTTAATCATCGTGCTCCCTCCATCGTTGTTCTTGTCCGCTTGAATCAGTTCAGTTGCTGTTCTCGAATTGTCCCGAACCCGACAGTTCAGGCATGCAGTCGTAGCGATACAGCTGCAACTGCGGTGTATAGGTCCACTCCAATGTGCCGCTGAACGGCTCCGCGAGATACTCCGGGTCTTCAACCGTCACATCGATGACCAGACGCGTTCGGTCTTCGCTCAGTGCGAACCGCTCGACAACGTGCTTCTGCGCGCCGCTCGGGACTCCCTCGCCGTAGGCGGTCCGGTAGTCAGCGAAGTCCACAGTGTCCACGATGAGTGTCGTGCCCTCGAAATAGCCGATGGAATGTCCCTGATTAGTGCGCTCACCATTCTCGGGATGGCCTCGGCCATCGGTCCAGATTGTACGCTCGTTGTCGAAAAACTCGTTGCGGATCATGACGCGGTCTTCGAGGATCTCGATCTCCGTCAGGTACACGGACGTCGCGAGCAGCACGCGCGGTGTCGACGGCGGGATACACTGCGGTATCGGACTATCGGTACGAAAATCGTAGCTTGCGCGAGCCGCTTCGCCGGCCGCCGTCAGCGGAACCTCGCCCAGCGCTTCGCGGAATGGACCGAGCGTCGGCAGCCGCCCGCGCCACGCGCCAGCGATAGTCTCTGCCTGAGCGGTCGCTTCCGACTCGCTCTCGTCCTGGATCCAGACGCGGCCACCGGAATCTTCCATCGAAATCATCATGGCCAGTGCCCGATTGGGGTTGCGGTCGGGGTGCGCGCGGACGGAGACGGCGTCGCCTGGCTGGAACATCTCACGAGTCCAGCCGCTGCGCGACATGACCGGCGTAGATCCCGCCTCGATGCCCCAGACGACCGTATCGCCGTTTGCGTCCTCCACTTCGATGAATGTCGTGATATGCGGGTTGCGCCAGCGGAACTCGGTAACGGTGCCCTGCAGCGCGATGACGTTTTCCTGGTTATAGCCGGCATCGCTGTGATGACCGAACGCGGGGGCAAGGATAACGATGCCCAGGAGGCCCCCAAAAACTGCTCTCACTATCTTGATCCTCTCGACGCGGCAGGCCGCATCAGCACTCAACACCGCATAGATATTAGCAGGACGTGGCCCGCTTCGGGGATGAAAATCGGAGACTATTCGGGCAACATCGTTACCGTTGGTTAATCCACGCGGATGCGCGAACAGGATCGAAACTGGAGGGGACAATGCGCTCGAAACTCCTTTGCCTTCTGGCAGGACCGGTGCTTGCGCTGCCCGCGCTGGCGCACCACTCACACAGCAATTACCTAACGTCGGAGTACACGCATCTGGAAGGCGTCGTCTCCGAATTCCACTGGATGAATCCGCATACCTGGATCTTTATCGAGGTCGAGAACGCGGACGGCGAGACAGAGACCTGGTCGCTCGAGGGAGCCAGCCCGACCGAACTCATCCGCGACGGCTGGGCACGCGACGACGTCGAGGTCGGCGACACGATCCGAGTGCGTTGCCATCAGCTCAAGGACGGTTCGCCGGGATGCCTCCTCGGATTTCTGACGCCGGAAGGTGGCGAAGAGAAAGAGTGGGACTAGTTCCGATGACAGCTCTCAGCCGGTGCGAGTCCTTTATCGAACCAGACCCGTGGTCGGGCTGATGCGCATTCCGTTCATCGTTTTGATGGCATTAGGGAGCTGGTCGACTGCCCTGGCGCAGGGCTGGTACGAATACATCAACATGGACGATTACTTCATCGTCAATCTCCCCGGCGAGCCCGTCATTACACAGACGACCAGAATGTCGGCGTTCGACGTCGAATACCCGGCTAACGTCTACACGGTCGAGAACGACCGCGGCTTCTATCAGATCACGGTCGTCGACTACCGCGACTACGTCGAGCGGCACCGGACGAAACCCGGCCGTCACGAGGCCAATAGCAGCATCAGCGTGCCGATCACCGATGTGCGAGCGTCAGTCGCGCATGAAGCCAATAACTTTCGCACGCGCGGCGGCGAAGTAACCTACGACGCCTGGGCCGACATCGACAAGATCGAGGGCCACCAGCTGCAGATCACGAACCCTGACGGCTCACGCAGTTTTATCTCGATCCACCTGCATGCCGGACGCCTTTACATGCTCGAAGGCAGAGTGCCGGAGGGCTCTCCTGCTCCCGGCATATTCCAGCAGTCCTTAGGCGTACTCGATGAAGAAGGCCGTCGAATTCGATACGTGATCGATATCGACGGCAACCGCGAACGCATGGAAGTCTTCCACGAATGGTTTGAAGGCGACGAGTCCGTGCGAGGCGAGCAGATTATCGAATAACGCTTACGCGCCGCGATCTTCGGCTTCAATGGTTCTCTCGCTCGATGGCCTGACAACTAAGACCCGATGGCCGGTTTTCTTGTTACCGGTCAGGGTCTTAATGCGTCTCATGGATTCGTGAGATCATATTAGCTTCGATCAGGCAGCAGCAGGATTTTTCATGGCCCGCCAAGAGTTTTCGACATCTGAACCGCGACCCGCCAGCAGCGTTGTGGTCGCAGTCGCACTGCTGCTCGCCTCGGCAACGGCGGCCGCACATCACAGTTACATCCGCATTGACCGCGACACGATTATCGCGTTCGAGGCGACGGTACTCGACTTCCAGTGGCGAAATCCGCACATCTACATCCTGATCGGCGTCGAGGGCGAAGACGGCCAGCAGATCGAGTGGCAGATCGAGTCCGGAAGCACACCGATTCTTGCGCACAGCGGCTGGCGGGCGGACTCACTCGAAATCGGCGACGTAATCAGCGTACGCGCGCATCCAGAACGCGGCACGGATCGAAACTACGCCCTGCTCGAGTCGCTGACCACGGCAGAAGGACAGGTTCTGAGACAGGGCATCCTGCCGTCGCAGACGACGGCAACGACGACTAGCATCGCAGGAACATGGAAGTCGCGACTCGAAGATCACGCGCCGATCGAGGTGCTGAGCGCGTTGTTCGCCGAGTTCATGGATGTGCCACTGACCGAAAATGGGCGCGAATCGATAGCGACCTACGACCACGATCGCGAGAATCCGAATGCCGTGTGTTACGGCTACGACCTGCTGGCCGGGCTCACATCGCCGCACTACATGAATCAAATCGAGGTCCACGACGATCGCGTCATCATTCGCGACGAGTGGTTCGATGCCGAGCGGGTGATCTACACCGACGGTCGCGGCATTCCTGCCGATGCGGAACGCCGGCGGCTCGGTCATTCGGTCGGGCGCTGGGACGGTGACACGCTCGTCGTCGAGACGGAGATGTTCGCCGAGCACCGCTCACCTTACGGCATCGGGCTCGCCTCCGGCGAGCGAAAACGAACCGTTGAGCGATACACGCTGAACGAGGACGGCCGCAGCCTGACGCTCGACGTATTTCTGGAAGATCCCGAGTATCTGGCCGAGACATTCAGCGGCACGCTTAACTGGGATTACGTCCCTGATTTCGATTTCTTCCGCTACGACTGCGATCCGGACGTCGCAACGCGCTTCAGCTATCCGGAGTGAAGGTATAAAGCCATGACATCGAAATTTTCATCACGAGTCCGCTCGCTTGTGCCTCTGCTGCTGGCGACAGCTTCGCTTTACGGTTGCGGCGCGGCCGACGATGGCGCCGATCGGCTTATCGTCATCAAGTTCCCGCACGTCGTGGCACCAAGCACTCCGAAGGGCCAGGCCGCGGCACGCTTTGAGCAGCTCGTTGAAGAGCGCTTTCCGGGACGCGTCGACGTCGAGATCTACCCCTCCAGCCAGCTCATGAACGACGACGATTCGCTCGAAGCCCTGGCTTTCGGAGAAGTCCAGATGATCGCGGTGTCACTGTCGAAGTTCGACAGGCTGACGCACAGCTTCCAGGTTTTCGATCTGCCGTTTCTGTTTTCCGATCTCGAAGCTGTGCAGCGCTTTCAGCGAAGTGAGACGGGACAGGAAATGCTCGGCGAGCTCGTCGACAGCGGATTTCTCGGACTCGGTTACTGGCACAACGGCATGAAGCATTTCGGCGCACCGGTACCGATGCGCGATCCAAGCGATGCCGACGGCCTCAAGTTCCGCATCATGGAATCGGACGTTCTGCAGGCGCAGGTCATCGCGGTCGGCGGCAATCCGCAGAAGATGTCATTCGGCGAGGTCTACCAGGCGCTTCAGACCGGCGCGATCGACGCGCAGGAAAACACCTGGTCGAACATCTATTCAACGAAGTTCCACGAGGTGCAGCCGTACTTCACGATCACGAACCACGGCTATGTCGGCTATCTCGTTGCCGTCAACCCGACTTTCTGGGCCGGACTGCCCGACGATATTCGCGTGGGTCTCGAGGAAATCATGGACGACGTCACCGACTGGGAAAACTCGCGCGCAGCCGAGATCAATGCCGACAATCTCGAGCGGATTCGCGAGTCCGGCCGAACCGAGATCGTCTCTCTGACAGCCGAAGAACTCGATTCCTGGCGCACCGCGATGAGACCCGTGTGGCAGCAGTTCGAAGCCAACATTGGCGTCGACATCATTGCCGCGGCGCAGTCCGCCAACTGAAGGCGTCCGGCCGTATGCGCCTCAATGACTATTAACGGCCATCAGAGAACTCGTTCCGGCCAGAAGCAAATATCACCGCAATTCGCCCATCAGGCCATCAAGCCCTCTGGCGATGTGCAAGTCCTGCCAACCGAACACTTCGCGCAGCATGACTTCTACCTCGTCACGCGAACTCCCGCCCCGGACCATTCCCTGGACACGATTGCGCAGATCTAGAGTGCTGTCGCGGAACCTCTGCATTTCCGCTCTCGTCGTTACCGTCCCGTGTCCCGGAATCACCGTATCGAAATCGAGCCGCAATATTCTGTCCAGCGTCCTGGTCCAGTCTTTTGCGCTTCCTCCACCGGCGTAGTCGATAAGCTGAGGCGTCGCACCTCCGTACGTAAATAGATCTCCCGCGACTAGCAGCCGATAGTCTCGAAAATAGACCACAACATCGCCGTCTGTGTGAGCGCGACCGAATTGGTATAGCTCAATTTCCTTGCCACCGATGTGGATTCGCCCAAAGTCCTCTATCGTAAAGACCGGCAGACCGGATTGATCAAATTCCACCATCTTCAGGCGGGCTCGTTCTGAAGAGACGATCTCCGCGCCAGCCGCCTGAAACCTGGCATTGGAACCACTATGATCGCCGTGATAGTGGGTGTTAATCACGAATCTGACTGGTTGATCGGTTACCGATCTCAGCAGTTCTACCATGTTGCTGTAATCGCGCTCGAACTTGTCGTCGATCAGCAAAACGCCCTCATCCGTTATCAGAGCGGTCGCGTTCCCGGGAACGAACTCATTGTGGATAACGTACAGATCGTCGTGAACCATAATCAGTTCGAGCTCAGCAGGCTGCGGTTGACCCAGAGCGTTAGAGACAAACAGACAAGCGTTTAACGCTGTCAGCCAAATCAGGTACGTTCGCTTATGCATTCGAAGTCCTCTTCTTTGAATTAATTTCTTAAGAGACGCGCCAATTTGACCATCATGACGGACTTACGGCTGATTACGGCTGCTGTTTCAAGCGATCGGATAGCCACATGACATGGCTTACTCACAGGAAACTTCTGGAAGCGCTTCCATCTCGGCCACAAAATCGGGGGAAAAGACTCCTTTTACGCTTCCCTGTACATATTAGCTGTTAACGGTCGGCTCCCTGCGGCCGGAAAAGGTCATGTGATCTTTATCAAGCTACGCTTCAATCGGAGTCTGAAAACCATCAGGTTTCAACGCCAGAACCGAGCAGTCCACACTGTAAAAAACCTTCTCCGCCGTATTGCCGACGACCAGCCCAGGTATTCCTGTTCGACCAACAGTGCCGATTACGAGAAGATCAATATTTTTATTCTCAACGAAATCCGCGATAACGTCTCCAGCATCACCTCTTTTCAAGTGAACTTCGGTTTTTTCATACGGGTACGCTTCGATCAGATGCCCTAATCCAGATCGGTGCACACTCTCCAGGTCAGACAAGATTTTCTCCCTTGTTCCCCTGTCGATCTGACCACCTTTCGACTTAGCTTCACCGAACAAATCCCAGGCATGAACAACGTGCAGCTCACTCCCGTCTTTCGACGCCAATGAAGTTGAGAGCCTTAGAATCTCTCTCGCCAATGGTTCGACTTCGGGCTCGTTAGGGTTGATATCCACTGCCGCAAGTATCCGAGCAAAGGTCGGTCGGCCAGCCGGCCTAATAATCCAGACGGGGCAAGGGCATTGCCTCATCAGTTTCAGGTCTGTGCTACCGAATACAATCCCGAATTTTCTGGCTCCCCCTTGAGGAGCTTTGACCACGAGATCATATTGATCGGATATGACCGTGCGTATCGCTGATCGCGCGGTATTTCCGGGGCGAGCTTTAGCGTTGACCTTCAGTGATTGATAGTCTGACTTCAGTCTTCCCCAAAGTGCCTCGAGCTCGTCCAGACGCTGCCGAACATGAACCTCCCGCCAATGCTCGAGAGCAGATCCAAGAGCTGCGTCACTAGGAGAAAAATCACCTACTTCTACAGCGTCAAAGAGGGTCAGCGTTGCACCATTGTCGCTTGCAATATCTGCGGCGAGAGATAACGCAATATCCTCGCCTTCACTACCATCTGCCACGAAAAGAATCTTTTTGAAATCTATCATCAGTACAGCCTGTGTCTAGCTATTTGGGAGCAACTCGACTCAAGATCGAGTTAATCGCTGTGAGTTCCTTCGATTCGAATTGGGTATCCATCGCTCCGCTTCCGATTGACATTTCCGAATCCTCCTTCAGTTGCTTTCGATCGTTAGCGGTAGCCGAACTACCCCTCCAACTCTACCATCCAATTGTCTGCTTTCATCTGATAACCAGATGTCAGGACCGCCCGTTCAGACTCAGTTTTCTGCGTCCGCTACCGGCAATGGCGCACAATCCTGGAAAGCGTCAGCCCGGACGCAGCGGGAGCTTCCTCCACGGCACGACGGAGCGCATTAAAGAACTACCCGGCGGCCGGAAAGTATCTCTTAAGCCAGCTGCTAAAAATCTCGATCGCGCGGACATTGTCTTCCGCGAACATGAAGTGATCGACTTCGGCCAGAAGATGCAGGTCGGCCGGCTGTCCGGCGCGTCTGAAGAGCTCGATGGACTGGCTGCAGGGACAGACGGAGTCTTCCGACGCATGCATCAGCAACAACGGCCGAGGTGCTATCTGGCCGACGACGTCCTCCGCACGAAAGTCGAACATGCTCTGCGCCGTTTCAGCCGGGAACTCCATCACGGACTTGTTAGCAAGATGGCCGCGCAGATGTTCAGGGATAGGCACGATGTCATAACGCGACACCATGAGCGACTCACCGGTGCGTTTCTTGTGCGCAGCCCCCGCCACCAGCATGCCGGCAAATTTCGCCCAGGCTTCGGGTTTTGAATGCTGGGCCCGGAATTTCGTCTCACCATTGCCCCACGCGCCGGAGGCGACAACGGCAGCCGGGCGCTCGTCGATGCCCGCCGTGTAAAGCGACACCGCCGCGCCGAAGCTGCTGCCGAGCAGACCGATGCGTTCGCCCTGCACTTCGGGTTGCGCTTCGAGATACGTCAGCGCGTGCTGCGTATCCTCGACCTGATCGAGACAGATGATGCGTCCGAACTCACCGTCGCTGTCCCCGCAACCGCGCATATCGAAACGCAGAACGACATAACCCCAATCGCACAGCATGCGCGAAGGACCGACCGTATTGCCCGCGCTCGAATTGCTGCCAAAACCGTGCAGGACGATGATAGCCGGGCGTTGCTCTCCGTCCTCGAGATCGTCAGGGAGATGCATCGTGCCGGAAAGCCTTAAACCGCCCGCAGAATCGAAAGTAACGCTTTTTTCCACGGCCGCGATTATAGTCGCAGAGCGAAACAGCGCGCTCGAGATTCGTTAGACTGTCGGGAAGACACCAGAGGGTCCACCGATGCATTCATCAAGAGCACTGATCCTGACGCTGGCGACCACGCTTGCCGCCTGCACACAATCGGAACCGGAGACCGCTGCCGAGGGGACGGGGCCCGGCACCGGGCCGCTCGATGCCGAAGCCATCATCGTCGGCGCTGGAATATCCGGGCTTTCGGCCGCGGTTGAAATGGGGCGCGCCGGAGTCGACGTTTTGCTCGTCGACATGAATACGGTTCCCGGCGGTCACGCGGTCATGGCCGGGGGTTTTGCGGTCGTCGGGACGCCCGTCCAGGAACGGGACGGCTACGAGGATTCTGCCGACCTTGCGTTCGCCGACTGGCAGGAATGGACTGTCGATGGCGATCCGGAGTGGACGCGCTTCTACGCCGAAAACTCGCGCGAACTCATCTACGACTGGGCCGAAGAACTCGGAACGGAATGGGTCCGCGTCGCGGACGGCTACGAGAACAGCGTACCGCGCTTCCATTTCACGCAGCGAGGCGCGATCGACTACGTCTACGTACTCGTCAAAGCCGCGCTCGATTCCCCCAACGTCAATTTCCTCTACAACCAGGAAGTCCAAAGACTCACCGTTGAGGACGGCCGGGTAGTCGGCGTGGAGCTGACCGATCTGCGCACGGGCGCGGAGCGTGCGCTGCGCGGAGCGCATGTCGTGCTCGCTACGGGCGGGGTCGAAGGAAATCTCGAACACGTGCTGTCCAACTGGATGCCGAACCTGCCGAAACCCGACCGGTTGTTGGTCGGCTCGTCGCGACACGCGCTCGGGCAGGGCCTGGGGCTCGCCGAAGAAGCGGGTGCCAGCCTGACGATGCTGGACCGGCACTACATCTACACGAACGGGATCGTGAACATCGAAGACCCGGACGGCGTCCTGGCGGTGACGGCGGCCAACGGACTATCGATGTGGGTCAACTCCCACGGAGAGCGATTCACGAACGAAACCGGACGCGACAAGGACATTCTCGTCGACCTCCTGAATCAGGACGACACGACCTACTGGGCAATCTTCGACGAGACCAGCCGAGATGGCGTTTCGATGCGCGGTGTCGAGTGGATCCACAATCCGACGGACGGCCATCCGCTAATCGACAACCCGGAGATAACCAGCAAGGCAAATACACTTGATGAGCTCGCCGGAATCACCGGACTTCCGGCGGACGCGCTGACCGCGAGCGTCGAACGATTCAACGCGATGATCGCAGCGGGCAAGGACGAAGATTTCAACCGCTTTGCC
>JAHEKF010000139.1 GCA_024638465.1 Rhodospirillaceae bacterium
ACGGTTTGATGTCGTCGACGTTCTTGAGTATCGCTCACTGCCCGGACGAATACGAGCAGATGAAGAAGGAAGCGGAGCAGTAGCCGTCGGCGCTGCCCGGATTGATTTTCGTGGCGTATCGCTACGCTGACTGACCGTCCGCTTTGGGTCAGTAGCTGACAGTTTACCCCAGTTCATTCGAACGGCGGCCGTTCGTTCATCTTCCTGGCCACGGTCGCCTAACGGCCACAAGCGGAAGTTGACCGAACTGCACAACTCGGATTGCAGCAGTAGTTCCGAACGTCCGGAGCCGCCTAGGAGCAGTCCGTCGAGAACGGCTGAAATTACCCAGCGACAGACGCAAGTCAAAAATATCAAGCTGATTACTAACTACTGCGGGGCCAGTATCTTAACGATGCCATCGGAGTTCGATCTTCGTGCCATGGTTGATTAAAAGAGTGACTGTCGACACTTATTTTTACAGCCAAATCGAGGACGATAGGATCAATGAAGAACCGCCAAGCCCACTCCCCTGTGAGATCCGTCATGAAGCTAGTGCTCTCATCGTTGTTCCTCGTATCTGGCGTCATAGGGCTCCTAACTTCGCTCGCCTTGGGTTATCGCGCGACACCTTCCGGCTACGAGCTGGATTTGTTCGGCAGCGCCTTATCAGTTCTGCAGATATCACTCGGGCTGGGGTTGATGAAAGAATGGCGCTGGGCGCATTGGTTGGCACTCGGACCGTGTTTGCTCATGCTCGTCGTTGGAGCCGTGTTTCCGATTTTCGTGATTCCTTTCGGAAAGTCTCTTCTCCAGCTATCTTATGTCACCGGAATACTGTCCTGGGATCTTAAGGGAACGATGGTCGGCGTCGCCGCAATTCAGGGCGCCGTCATTGTATTTTGCATCTTTGGAGCCGTAGTCGGGTACCGGGGCTTAAAATACCTGCGGGCCAATGCCTCCGAGGAGGTGTCCCTGTTTAGCGGAAGGCTGCCCTTGGCCGGCCGCAAGTCGCTCGTCGCATCCGCTGCAGTCTGGATATCCTTGGTCTACGTCGCAGGAATCTCGATCGCAATTGAGCGGCAATACGTTCCCGGTTTCCTACAGACAGACACGATGCGCGTTCAGGAGCAGAAAGCGCAAGAACGACGGCAAGCTGGACTCACTGAGCGAATCGCTTTTAGTGCGGACGGTAGCCGGCTCGTCGGCGCGCCGACGGGAACCAGTCCGCAGGAATACTTTCTGTTGGATCTCGACAGCGGGTCGCTGTCACGCACAGCGTGGGACGGAATCTATCTGACGCGCCAAACATTCCTCGCGCCAATCCTGGCTCCCGACGGCTTGTCGATCTTAACGCAAGGGTATTGGATGTCCTTACTCAGCGGCGTTGCGATACGGCGCCCGATCGGGGAGCATCTCGGTTTCTATACGCCGTCGCGGATCCTACTCTATGACAGAAGTGACCGTGCATTGAAGCTCGTTGATCTCGCGGAGGACCTGGTCGTTTACGCCATAGATGTCGCTTCGGTACAGCGTGGCGAGCCCGCTGAGCCGGTGGCCCGCGGCTGGCGGACATTCTCGCAGGCCTGGTCGCCTGATCGGGAACACTACGCCTGGCTTGAGCGAGATGGAACGCTTTCGGTTTTGTCCCTTGATGATGGCTCGGTTCGCAGAACCCGATGCGGACAGTGCATTTACGGATCGCTCATGTATTTTTCCCTCAATGGCGAGACATTGCTGGTCCCGGACCGGGTTTCTCGTTCGGATGATTGGCAATCCACGGGCCTGATGTTCGATATCCGGCAGCTTCAAGAGCAGACTTTCCAATATGGCGCTCGTCTTATCGATGCGTCATACCGCGAGCAGTTCATAATCACCTGGAACAAGACGCGGCACACACTGATTTATCGCGAGTTGGGCACGGAGGGAGAACGTGGTTGGGGGTTATCCTTTCCCGCGGATACAGAATCTGCATTCATTCATGGTGGCTTGCTATTCGTAACGACAGTTAGTGACGACAGCGGTGAGGTCCGGTTTTTCTCAGGCGTCTTTCGAGGACCGCAAGAGGCACCCGACATTTCGCTTGTGGAAATCGCCGGCGGCGCGCACGGATCCAGATATCAAGGGTTTTCACCTGATGGCCGTTTGGTTGCGTACGCGGCTGGTCAAAGAATAGATCTGATTGACGTGCAGTCGGTAATTCGAGGAGAACCGGTCAATTGGAGCATTGATCTGACCGTCGATGACCGGTGGGCACGGACGCCGCATCGCGACGCTTCTGGTGTAATCCGGGTCGCCTGGAGCGAAAACGCCCGTAACTAGGCGTGGGCTCTGCCGGCCTATTACTTCAAATTCCTAATCGCAACCCGGTATTGGTGTGAGGTCGGAGTAATGTTCGAATACGCCCTTGAGGTTTTCCGTTAGTTTTCTGACGTCCAATGCATGTTGCTCGCCGCTTTTATTGATGTTCGCCGCCTCCGCCAAATAGATGAGATTGCCTGTACGACGATACACGTAACGAGCTTCGGGCTGAGGTCCATCGTACGGGGTGTGTCGCATCTCGATCAATTCCCATGTGGCCTCGTCGAGCTGTTGCCATTCGAATGTCATCCCGAGCGCCTTTCTCGTGAGCAAGAGCTGTCGCAGCCTGTAGCACGACGAGGTCTGACCGGAGCTGCTTGCGGCCATCGGCGTGTCGAGAAAGTCTCTTGGAGGCCGATCCGGGGTACTCGAACCGCATGCCGTCACTAGCATCGAAGCGGTCAACGCGAACAGATACTGCCTCATTACATCTACTCCAGTGCGAATCCTCGCAAAGGCTACTTTGATTTGATCGGCGACAGCGTAGCGTACCGCCAGACAGCGAGATGTGATCGCTGTCTCACAACATAGAGCAACAACGCTCTGCTTCCCGGGCGTAGTTCAATGGTAGAACCTTAACTTCCCAAGCTGGTGCCGCAGCTCACGCCATTCACTATCCAACTAGCGGCCGCTTCTAGGCACTAGCAGACATGCGTCGATTGTGGAACCATCTTCTGTTTCGAAAAACTCGGATGTCTGCTTTGGGTCAGTACCAGCCGCTGAGTCTATCACCAAGCGAGCGACTGCTTCCGGCCAAAAGCA
>JAHEKF010000140.1:0-1844 GCA_024638465.1 Rhodospirillaceae bacterium
ACGACGAGCCCGCCGGTGACGAGGCGCCGCATAATGTCGAACGTGAGCTTGCCCGGCGAATCCGTCAGCAGCGCATCGCAAATCGAGCGAGTCGTTGTCGGCACACGCTGGCGCTCGCCGGCTTCCAGTGACTGCTTCGTGTCGTCGTAATATTCCGGTTCGACCGTGAAGATCTCAACGCCCGGTAATCGCTCCTTGAGCGCGATGGCGCAGCCGGATGTCAGACCCCCGCCGCCGCAACAGATCAGCACCTGGTCAGGCGGCAAACCGAGGGCCAGCGATTGTGTGGCGATCTCGAGGCCGACGGTTCCCTGTCCCGCGATGATGTCTTCGTGCTCGTAAGACGGCACGAGCTCGGCGCCGCGTTCGGCCGCAAGCGCCCGCGCGATAGCCTCGCGATCCCCGGTGTACCGGTCGTAGGTGATGACCTCGCCGCCGAGTCGGCGCGTGTTCTCGAGCTTGGAGGCTGGCGCGTCGTCGGGCATGACGATGGCTGCGTGGATGCCGAGCATGCCGGCCGCGGCGGCGACGCCCTGTGCATGATTGCCGGATGACCAGGCAACGACGCCGCGTTCCGCCTGTTCCGGTGACAACCGGCTCAGGAGGTTGTATGCGCCACGAATCTTGAAGGACCCGGTCCGCTGCCAACACTCGGGCTTCAGCAACACGGTGCCGCCAGTAGCCTGGTCAAGGTCGGCGTTTTGAATCAGCGGTGTTTCGATCGCTACCCCGGCGAGGCGCTCTGCGGCGCGGTCAATCGCGCTGATGTCGATCATCCGGAGTCGGTAATCAGCCGATCGACCTTGGCGGCGCAGATGAAATCGTTGTCCGACAGGCCATTCACCGCGTGCGTGGACCACTTCACGTCGCAGGTCCCGTAGTTGACGACGAGCTCCGGGTGGTGACCCTCGGTGATCGCAATCCAGGCAACCGCATTCGCGAAACCGAGTGTCCGGCTGTAGGCCGGAAACCTGAACCTGCGCGAGATCTCGAGACCGTCCTCGCGAAGCACCCAGTCTTCGTGCAGGCCCTGCATCAGCTGCTCGGCCTGCTCGACGTTCAATGGATCGACCCCGCCCTCGCAGGGTCTGCAGTGCTGGTCGGCGAGTTTTTCAGTCATACCCGCCATTATAGAGAAAAAGCCGGCCCTCGCGGGCCGGCAACATGGAGACTCGAGACGAGTCGCGGGGCTAAAGCGCCTGGTTCGGGTTCGAGGCGAACGACCTCGAATTGTCGATGAACACTTTCATGTTGACGCGCCGTTCGAGCGCGTAGCTGTCAACGTCCTGGTCCTGCGCTGCTGCTTCGCCGTAGGCCGACGTCTGGATTCGCGACGGGTCGATCCCCGCTGCAACCAGCTGGTCGCGCACGAACTCGACGCGTTTCTGCGACAGCACCAGGTTGTAGTCCTTGTCGCCGCGCTCGTCGGCAAAGCCGTCGAGCTGGATCCTGATGTCAGGCGTGGTGGCGAGGATGCCGGCGAGTTCGGCCAGCCTGCCGCCTGTAGTGTCGGCGAGCGTGTGCTCGTCGGTTCGGAACAGGAAGTCCATCGCAATGCCCGCTTGCAGCAGGTTCACGGCTTCGGGATTCGAGACCTGCCGCATGCGCTCGATCTCGCTACCGAGCGTGTCGACGTCATTGCTCAGGCGGGCAACCCGGTCCCGGGAATCCTCGAGCGAACCCGACAATGCGTCGATCGATTCGTTCTTCTTGTGTACCGTGTCGCCAATCTTGGCGCCAATCGCTGCGCCGATAATGAAGCCTACCGGGCCGCCGGCAACCGCGCCGATGACCGCGCCGGTGCCGACGCCGACACGTTCTTCCTTCGGCGAGTCGGCTGCAAG
>JAHEKF010000140.1:1944-3083 GCA_024638465.1 Rhodospirillaceae bacterium
ACCGGGTTACTGTCGCTGAACGGCCGCCAGTTACGCATTGTGTTGATGATGGCCTCGCGACGGCCGGGCGTGTCCGGGATCCACTTGCCGCGATACTGCTGGAACATGTACGAGCCGTTGTCGTTCATGATCTGGATGCCCTTGACCTGCGGGTAGACGTCCAGTGTTTCGGTAAGTTTCTGAATGGCGCGGTCCCAGTTGAATTGCTGCATGCTGCCCGACGTATCCACAACGAAGATGACGTACTCGCTGTCGACGGGGATACCGGCCACCGCATCGTTGTCGGCACGGCGGTAGAATGGCTGCAGGCGACGCATCTCTTCGGTCAGGCGTTGCTTGGTGATGTTCAGCGCACCCTCATCAATGACCGATTCGGATTCGCGCTGTGTCGCGGCGTACTGGCCACGAACCTTGCTCAGGTCGCCCGTCAGGCGCGCCAGTTTCAGTTTCGTCGTCGATGTCTGGTTGCGGACGTCTTCAAGCTCGCGATTTATGATCGCGGTTTCGCCACGAATGTCGAAGAGCTCCTGCTGTAACAGCGCGATCAGCTGCTCGAGGTCGTCCTGGGTTTTCTCGATGATGACCGGCTCGTAAATCTTGCTGAGGACGAGCAGCAGGATGATCGCGCCGAAACCACAGCAAATGCAGTCGAGGAACGACAGGCTGAAAGCTTCTACATTACGACGGCGTCTTCGCACCTCGAGCTCCTCGTCAGGTCACGGCCAGTCGCGACTGACGCTGATGAATGATCCACCCGAGCGAAACGCGAGGATCCAGTAAAGGATCGGGGCCTCGTAATCGCCCTCGAGCGGGTACAGGAAAATATTGACCGGCACGCCGCTCGGCAGTTCGCGAATCGCCCGGAAATGCATGTTCGTGCGTTCCCGGCCGCTGACCGTGCGACGGCTTTCTGTGACGTCCTCCATGGTTGGCAACCCGTCGGCGATCAGGATGATGTTGTCGGGTCGTGGCGTTAGCGACGATGCCACTTCGTATGCGGCGCGCATATTGGTGCCGTTCTCGGGCACCGTGCGCCGCAAGACCCGGATCGCTTCATCGAGCTGGGTGCTGTCGTCAGCGTTAAGCCAGACGCCGTCACTACCCTTGATGACAGGCACTGCCTCATTGTTGTACGTGTA
>JAHEKF010000141.1 GCA_024638465.1 Rhodospirillaceae bacterium
TCCCGGCGACGGCTCACCACTCATTCAACGTGTTCTTCGATATGTCCCGCACCATCGAAATCGAGGGTGTCGTGACGTCGTTCAGGCTGGTCAATCCGCATGCTGAAATGCTCGTTGACGTGCCAGATGCCGAGGGTAACCCCGTCACCTGGCGTATCACCGCTAGAACCGGGCCGGCGGAGGCGAGAAGAGAAGGTTGGGTACCCGAGGATTTCATCGGTAGGCAGGTCACGGTCGAAGGCAACCCGACCCGCAGAGAAGGCGGAACGGCGATGTCTGCGGGCGTGGTCACGTTCGCCGATGACGGCAACGTCGTATGCCTCGGCGGCTGCCCCGGCGGACCGGAGGTCCGTTAGTGCGCGGGTCCGGGAGTTTCGGCAGGGGGAGAGCATGATGGAAGGTACTCGGCGCGCGATCTTTGCCGCGCTCGTGGCACTCGTGACGGGCAGTCTGGGAGCCGGCCTGTCGGCTCAGACCGACGAGGAGATGGAAAAGGCGCTGCCGTTTCTGGGGGGCTGGGACTCGGACGTCTCCAGTCCCGACGGTCAGGACAGGGGCAACTGCGGCGGTCACCTGGGGGACTACGGCGAGGATCTGGTGAACTGTTCGATCCCGGCGAGTCGTCTGCCCTTGAACTCGCGCGCGCAAGCGTGGCTGGTTTACAGGGATCAGCTCCAGTCGACGACCCAGGCAGACTGTGCGCAGATCGGATTTCCCGCGATCTTGAGCGAGCCTTTCTTCATCTCCGGCCGCCCGGGAAGGCTGCTCATGGAGCATCCGAGCAATCCGTGGCACATCTCGCGCACGGTCTGGATGAACGGCACGGGTCCGCAGCCGTTGCCCGGAGAGCTCTTCCAGCACGGTATCTCGCGCGGGCACTACGACGGCGACGATTTGGTGATCGTGAGCGACCACTTCACGTTCGATCCCGACGGCATGGACGATCATCTGCGTATGGCGACTTCCGTGCGCAAAAAGATAACCGAGCGCTATTCGCTGATCGACGACGAGCATCTGAGGCTCATCATTACTCTGGAAGACCCGACCTTCCTAACGAGACCGCATACGTGGGCGTTCGTGTTTACCAAGACCGGGGACGCCGGCCCGCGCCAACGATGGGTGAACTGCGATGCCGAATCGGCGCGGCGCGAGCAGCAATTTGCCTATCCCGGCGACAAGTACCCGGACGGTCGGCAGTAAGGAGAAACACCGATGATGCGCTATCTCATGCAACCGTGCGCCGTCTTGCTCGTGGCAGGCTCTCTGGTGACGGCTGTGAACGCACAGCCCGCTGCGGTGCGGGCGCATCTGGATGCCGCCCGGGCGGCCATTGCGCCGTCGGAGGCGAATCCGCACAGGCCCTACGAGGCGTTCCAGGCCCTTTTCGATCAGGTCTGCGCTGCACCGACGCTGCCCGATCAGATGCGCACGCACGATCGCTCGGCCATCATGCCGCGCGCGGAGTGGTACACGTATCCGGTCGATATTTTCGACAATCTCACCTTCATCGGCACCAAGACGGCCGGAATATGGGCAGTCAGCTCCTCGGAAGGCATCATCGTCATCGACGCGGGCTTCCACTACCAGAGTGAGGAGCTCGCGCTCGGGATGCTGAACTTCGGCCTCGATCCCAACGACATCCGCTATGTGATCGTCACGCACGCCCACGACGATCGGTACTGGGGCGCGAGAGCCCTGCAGGAGAAGTATCCCGACGCGCGTATCGCCATGTCGGCCGCCGACTGGGACGTCGTGGCGCAGGACAGCTCGCCCGCGCAGTTCAAGCCCCGGCGGGACATGGTCGTCACCGACGGCCAGGAGATCACGCTCGGTGAGGTGACCGTGACGCTTTACGTGACGCCAGGTCACACCCCGGGAACGGTGTCGTTGATCATCGATGGGCTCACGAACGAGAGGAGCGTGGCTGCGGACGACGACGTGCACGTCGCCGCCATCTGGGGCGGTACCGACCCTAGCATCGGTCGTTATGGCGTGCGTTATTACCCGGACGGCGAGACGATGATGCGAACGCACATCGAGTCACTAGAGCGCTTCATCACGGTCGGAAGAAGAGCCGGCGTCGATGTGATCCTGTCGTCGACATTGAGTCACGGCAATATGGTCGAGAAGATGCGGTACTGGAGGATGGCGAATCCCGATCACTCGCGCGGCGCCGATATAGGGAACCAACTCGCAGACGAGCCTCATCCGTTCGTCAGCAGGGAGGCGGTCTCGCGTTACAACGAGATTCTTCTGGAATGCTATGAAGCGCAGTTGGCGTGGAGAACGGGCTCCTAGCCTGAACGACCGACAGTCGGCGAAAGCACTCGGGCATGCGCCAAGGGTAAAGTTTGCGGCGTTACGTTCCCGCCAGCGACGCGGTCTCGAAAAAATAATACCAGTTGAGGCGCTGCGCGTCGGCGGCGAACGACGGGCGAAGCCTTAACGGCACGGCAATGAGAAGGGGTGTGCATATGAGCGTACGATGGCTTGCAGTTGGTTTAGCATTCTGCGGCGCGCTTGTTGCCATCCCGCAGCCGTCGGATGGTCAGACGGCAGGCGCCGCCAGAACACAGCAGCCCAGGCTCAAATTGACGACCCCGGCGTTCAGTGACGCGGGTACGATTCCGCTGGAATTTACCTGTTACGCGCCGAGCGGGACGGCAAAAACGCCGGCCCTGCGATGGGATTACGTGCCCGAAGGCACCGAGAGCTTCGTGCTGATGCTCACTGGGCCCGAGAACCACCGCCGCCGGAGCCACACCGTTGCATTCTTCTGGGGTCGTTGGAACATCCCGGCCGGTGCGAGGCAACTGGCCGAGGCGCAGCCCCTCGGCCTCGAACAGTCCGATGGCAGTTACCACATGGCGAGCGACGACGGGATACTCGGATATGACCCCCCGTGTGCGCCGCCGGGCGCGGGACCGATTCACTACCAATTCAAGCTGTATGCGCTCGACCAGATGTTGCCGCTTGCGCCGGATGCCTCGCGGGATGCCGTATTACAAGCGATGGACGGTGAGAAAAGCGGTGGAGGTTTCCCGATATTCCGGCGCCTTGCGCCACAATAGTGGAATC
>JAHEKF010000026.1 GCA_024638465.1 Rhodospirillaceae bacterium
GCTCTATTCGCTATCAGCCTTCAGGATCGCTTTGCGCAGCAGACTTAAAGTAGATTCTCGGATTTGTTTCCGCGGAAACACGCGAGCATCGAAATCGATGAAAATCGATTGTCGTGGCGAGCTCGATTTCTCTGAGCTGGTAACCATGTGTCCGGAATGGACCCGGTCAGGTATGGCGCGGCTGGCAGGATTCGAACCTGCGACCCCTGGTTTCGTAGACCAGTACTCTATCCAGCTGAGCTACAGCCGCTTCTCGTGATCTTGATTCGGCAGGATGACAGCCTGCGCGAGCACATATTGTACTGTCGACGAGCGACCGAATCCTAGCGCCTATTCGAAATAGCTCTCGGTCGCGTGGGCGTCCAGGTAATCGCTCAAATACTCCTGGTAACACTGCATCACGCGCCGCGTGAGTGGCCCGCCACCGGCCGGGAACCCCAGCTCGGCACCGCCTGCGAGGCGCAACGATTTGACCGGCATGACCTCCCGGGTCGCGCTGGTGATAAAGCATTCAGTCGCAGCATCGAGTTCTTCCCCATAGATATCGCGCTCGATCGTCGAAACGCCGCGGGCGCCGCAGGCGTCGTGCACCGCCGTCTTGGTCAAGCCGCGGAGATTGCCGGCGTTGTCGGCCGGCGTGACGATCCTGTCGTCGATAACGAAGAACACATTACTGTTGGAAGACTCTGTAACCAGTCCGGCGCTGTTCAGCATGACGCAATCATCGGCACCCAGTTCGCGCGCCTGAAGAACGCCGAGGACATTGTTCAGGTAGTTGCCTCCCTTGATATTCGGGTCGAGTGCGTTGGTCGGATTACGACGCACTTCCGGTATGGCGAGGCTTACCCCTTCGCTATACAGATCGGCTCGCCAGGTATGAAGCTCCTTAACGATAATGACATAGCGCGTTGTGAGCTTGGGATCCGGGAACAGGTCAACCGGCCCCTCGCCGCGTGTCATCGTATAGCGAACATAGACATCGCGACCAAGCGATGCGGCGTTAGTCGCGACAACGGTCTGGCGGATTTCTTCTGCCATCTGCTCGCTCGTTAACCCGAGCTGCATCCTGATAAGCGCCGCCGAGTTCTCGAACCGCTTCCAATGCTCGTCATAGAAGAGCGGAATACCGCGATAGGTCCGAAAGACTTCGTAAATCGAATCGCCATACAGAAAGCCACGATCCATCACAGGAACACGCGCATCGACGGTGCGCGAGATCGACCCATCGACGTTGGTCATGCTTTCGAAACCGGTCATGAGATATATCCCTGATTAGCGAACGAAGATTACGTTAGCGCGGAAGCGGCGGCTAGTTGCGCTCTATCGGCAGACTGACCTTGACTATCTCACTGTCGGTCGTATCGCTCTCAACCCGATAAGCGCCGACACCGGCTGGAACAATCGCGGACTCTCCCTGATCGAGGACGCCAATCGACGCGCCGGAATCATCCAGGAATCGAGCACGGCCACGAATCGCGTGCAGACAGTGCGACGGCTCTGCGGCGATCTCGATTGAAACCGAGGGAGCCGGGCGCAGGTGCTCAACGCGAAACGCGGATGAATCCACCGACAGAAACACGCCTTCCCGATCGTCGAGCGCGGTCGGCTCCACGAGAAACTCCTCGGGCGCGGTTCGCTTGAGATTCAGCGCATCGATGGCCGCTTCGACATCGACCTCGCGAATCGGAAACCGAACGTTGTCCCAGGCACGGAAGGTAGGTCCGGGTCTGCGTACCTCGAGAGCCAGTATCTCCTTACCCTCGGGATTTCCCAGCGCATGGACTTCGGCGGAAGGTTGCCTGCCGATAGCTGCCGAGATGCGCTCCGGATTCGCGTTGTATATCACCTGACCCGCCTCGACCGGTATGGCGTTCATGGAGTCCAGCACCCGCCAATAGAGTGACTTGAGCGAGACGAGTAGCTCCAGAATCTCGCCGCGAGCCGGCATACCCGGTACCGACCCGGCGATTGCCTCGATTTTCGCGTCTCGCGCCGCGAGCCACGGTGCGACGACGGCCTGGAACTCGGCCGGATCCTGAGCGGAGCCGAGCATCTCGAGCACGGATTCCTGCTGTCGCCGGCCTTCAAGCAACTCCTGCTTGAAACTGCCGGCATCGATATCTTCGGCGAAACCCAGTCGTAATGTCGCGCCAGGCTCCGCCGCAATCACTATATAAACCTCGGTGTTGCCCTCAGGATGTCCCTGAACCGACAAGAGCTCTCTGACATCGAGCGTCTTCGGCAGCAGCGGGATGCTCGAACCGAAATTGCGCACGAAATCACCGCCCAGCAATTCCTCGCCGTGACGGGCAAGTAGCGCGGGAAGCGAAACGACCGAGCCATCGTCCAGCCGCAGCAGACTCGGATGCTGCGACGCCTCGTAATCGTCGTCGAACGCGGCGATCTCGAACGCCTCACCAAGACCCATGCCGCTGATCGCATGTTGATCGAGGAGCGGAGCAAGCCTTTTGAATTCGCGGATCTGCATTCCGCCCCAGGGACGCTCTACAAAATTGTTCTTGAGCGGTTTCAGCAGCCTGGAGGCCAGTCGGGCGATACTGTCGCCGGCACCGCGTATAAGCGCCTCGGCTTCCGTGGTGTCTGACTGCAACTCATTGACCCTCATACAAAAACGACATAATCCATCTGCCGGGGCCTACTCAAAACGTGACCCCGTACCAGCTTCGACCGCGGCGATGCGGGTAGCATCGTGGACTCTGCCGAAGCCACTCGACGATACCCGGATATATGTCGAAATCCCAACAAGTTGCCGCTGAAGCGCTGAGCTTACTCCAGACCGCGCTCGAGGAATCGGAAGCGCGAGTCCAACAGCTGGAGAAAGCCCTCGGACGCCGTGGTGCCGATTCGCAAGGACCGGCCGACGAGGTCGGCGCACTGTCGCAGCAACTGGAGCAAGCGGAGGCCGAACAGAAACGCTATCAAACTGAAGCGGGCCAACTCGAAGAAGTCGTCGAAAATCTCAACGCGAAAATCGATCGACTCCAGGAAAAACTCGATATCGCCGAGTCCGGGCCCGAGAAGCTCACCAAGAAAGAGATCAATTTCTGGCGCGCGAAAGCAGAATCCTTCGATGAGAAGACGTCGGAATACAAAGCGCGAATCGCATCTCTTCGTCGAGAGCTCGAGGCCCGCGAGGAAGAACGCGTGGCGCCAAGTGCTCCAGTAACCGCCACGCCCGAACCCGTTGCGGATACCGAAGAGCTTATTGAGGCGCGGAAGCATCTGCAGGAAGCCCAGGCTCGAGCGCAATCCGCCGCAGAAACCATCCGCGAGCGAGACGCCGCGATGGCGGAGCTTTCCGCAAGGAACGCGCAACTCGAATCCGAGACCGGACAGCTCCAGCACGAACTCCGGGAAGAACGCGAGTGCTCGGAGAACCTCGGCGAAGTTGCGAATAGTCGGCTTGACGAACTCAACAAGTATCGCGAGCAACACGAAGAAGCTCAGGAGCGGCTCGATGAAGCCGAATGGCGGCTTCGCAAGTCGCAGCACTTCGAGCGACTCGTGCAGCGGCGGAAGGGCCTGATCTCATCGCTTATCGTAACGATCCGGGCGAAGGTGAAGGCAAACACCGCGCTCAAGGCCGGGCTCGACAGTCTCAGGCGCCACAAGGCCGCGTCTGCGGCGACCGAGCAGAATCTGCTCGCCGAGGTAGATCGCATCAAGGCGGAACTCGGTCGGGCCAGGGAAACGATCGACCAGCACAAAGATTCTGCGCAGGATCGCAGGCGGCTGCCGGAAAGCAGCGGTCGCATCGAGGAACTCGAGCAACGCGTGGCTTCGCAGGCCGAGGTCATTAAATCGCTCGAAGAAGAGCTGAAGGTTACGAAGCTGCTTCAGTCCGATCTCAGTAACAAGACTGTCGAAGCGCGGCAAATCATCGAGGAAAAGCAGGAAGCGCTGAACACGGCGGCAGCCGACGCGCTTTCTGACCGTGAAAACGATCGCCTTATGATCGATGCACTGGAGAAGGAAGTTTCCGAGCTTCGCAAGCAGCTTTCCAGGAAACCCGATTCTGCTGAAGGCGCTGGACAACAACTGTCGAGCGCCGATGAAAGTGAAGCGATAAAAGCGCTCGAAGCCAGAATCGCCGAACTCAGCGAAGAAGCGGCTGCCTGGAAGAGAAAATACGAATTCCTGAGCACTGAAGCACCGGACGCGTACCAGAATCAGGCGACCGCCGAGAAGTAATCGAGTCTCCGATTCAAACGGGGTTCGAGATCCCGCCGCAATTCCGACGTCTCACTGACCCCGCATAGCGCGCTTAGTTGCGTGACTTCCAGATTCTCGAAGCCACAGGGATTGATGCGTGTGAACGGCTCCAGATCCATCGCGACGTTGATCGCGATACCGTGATAGGAACACATACGCCTGACGCGCAATCCGACCGCGGCAAGTTTCGCATTGCCGACGTAGACTCCGGGAGCATCGCGTCGACCGAGCGCGACCACGCCATATTCTGCAACCGTATCGACGACGGCGGCTTCCAACGCCTGCACAAGGCCTCGGATCGTGAGTTTTCGGCGTTTCAGATCGACCAGCGTATAAGCGACGAGCTGACCCGGGCCGTGATAAGTCACCTGCCCGCCGCGATCGATTTTCAGGACCGGGATGTCGCCGGGATCGAGTAGATGTGACCGGTCCCCGTTAAGCCCGAGCGTAAAGATCGGCGGGTGCTCGACGAACCAGACTTCGTCGGGTGTATCCGGATTTCGCGCGTCGGTGAACCGCCGCATATCGGCCCATACATCGGGAAGCGGTTTGACGCCGATTTCCCGACAGATGAGCGCGCTCACAGCACCATCATGATTTCGTCGTTCGCCGTCAGCTCCTGGTATAGCGCATCAACCTGCGCACGCGTCTCTGCCCGGACCGTAATGGTCAGACTCGCATAGCCGTTGTTACGGCTGAACTGCTCGCGCACCTCATTCGTGGCGGACGCATCAAAATGAGAACTGAAGATCTCCACGACACGCGCCTTGAACCCGTCCACGTTCTTGCCGAAAACCTTGATCGGCAGATCACAGGGGAACTCGAACAGACTCTCCTCGGACATGGACGCCGCTGGCTACTGCAGCCAGAGAGTTAATTCATCCTTGAGCCTGGTCCAGAGACTTGCCAGACCGACCTCATGCAGCGCAACCAGCGGCGCCGACGCGAGTTCTTCTTCGTCCAGCGTCACTTTGACCGAGCCGACAACGTCTCCATCGGCCACTGGTGCCATCAGCTCGCCGCCGAAGTCCATGACCGCTTCCAATGCGTCGTAGCGACCGCGAGGCACGGTAACGAAAACATCCGACGTCAGACCCAGCGTCACCTCAGCCGGTTCACCCTTCCATACACGGGCTGAAGTGATGGGTTCGGCCCTGCCGTACAGCTTGTGCGTTTCGAAGTTCCGATAGCCATAGTTCAACAAGGCCAGGCTGCCATCTTCTCGCGCTCGCGGACTCGACATACCGGTCACCACGCTGATGAGCCGCATTCCCGATCGTTCGGCGGACGTCACCAGACAATACCCTGCGGAATTCGTGTGCCCTGTCTTGAGACCATCGACGGACTCGTCGCGGGTGAGCAACGCATTGCGGTTGTACTGCGAAATCTCGTTGTAGGTAAATTCAAGCTCCGAGTACCAGCTGTAGTACTCAGGGAACTCCTTGATGATCGCGCGAGCAAGGACACCAATATCCCGTGCTGTCACATAGTGATCCGGATCGGGGAGTCCTGTTGTGTTCCGGAAGGACGAACTGCTCATCCCGAGCATCGACGCGTGCTGATTCATGAGATCTACGAACGCTTCTTCCGTCCCGGCGACATGTTCAGCCAGAGCGACACTCGCGTCGTTTCCGGACTGAATGATCATTCCGCGGAACAGGTCTTCGACCGAAACAGTCGTCCCGACCTCGATGAACATCCGCGACCCTTCCATGCGCCACGCCTTCTCGCTGACCAGCACCTGGTCATCGAGCGAGATCTGGCCCTGTCGGATAGCGTGAAACGCGGTATACGCAGTCAGCAGCTTGGTCAGGCTTGCCGGCTCCACACGTTCGTCGGGATTTGACGCCGCGAGGATCCGGCCGCTCGAGTGATCTATGAGCATATAACTGCTCGCGCCGATCTGAGGCGGCGCAGCGATGGGAGCCTGTGCCATCAAGCTCGGCATCGCGAGCGACAAAGCCATGAGCACCCAAACTCGTGTCATTCCAGATCTCCTTATCATTTCGTCCGCGCGACCTCTTTATGGTTCGAACACGAGACGGCTATCCGTCAATCCCAGTGTGGCCAGTAGTTCCACGAGTTCATCATAGGCTGCGATGCTCGCGAGCGGCCCTATCCGTACGCGGTGCAGCGCACCGGACGCACCACCGGTGTCGGAGAGAACGAAGACAGAGCCCAGCCCGCCTGCTCGAAGCCTGCCGATCATTTTCATCGCGTTGTCATGCTCGCTGAATGCACCGACCTGAGCGAACACATTCTGCATCGGTAAATCGTCGGCGCCGGGCGTCGCGGCGGCGGCCTCCGAGATGATCGAGAAACGGCGCGGCTCCGGGTCCGGCTTCGAAATTGCGCGTGCCGAGATGATCGTTGGAGCTGCGGCCGGCTCACCGAGCGCGCGCACATGGACGGGGACAGTTCCGGCGCGAACCATGTCCAGCGCTTCCGCTGCCGCGAAGGACATGTCGATGATGCGGCCATCCACGAACGGTCCACGATCGTTAACCTTGACGATAACGCTACGTCCGTTGCGCTGGTTCGTGACCTCGACCCAGGTCGGAATCGGCAACGTCTTATGGGCTGCGGTCATCGCATGCATATCATAGGTTTCGCCGCTCGACGTCGGCCGGCCATGAAAGTCAGGGCCATACCACGATGCCGTGCCGCTCTCGCGATAGCCGACACTGGAATTCATGACATAGTAGCGCTGCCCCATCACTTCGTAGATAGGCGGATTTCCGCGACGGCCGCGTTGCGGATTGATGATCTCCTCGCTCGATGGCATCACCTCGGCCGTCCGGACAGGCTGGTCCTCCAGAACGGGCTGCGATCCGCAGCCGGTCAATACGACCAGTGCGAGCGAAAGCAGGAGCAGCCGAAACAGGCGAGAATCGGTCGACATGACTTCAGACCTCCGGGGATTCAATTGCTTCATCGCTCGATAAAGCTTCGTAAGACGCGCGGATTGCCTGACTCAGCTCATAGGCGGCAAGCGCGTATTTCACGCTGCGGTTATATCGGGTAATGACATAGAAGTTGTGATAGCCGATCCAGTATTCCTGTTCGCCCTCGCCTTGCAACGACAACACGGTCGTTCCGGCGGTGTCGGGCATCTCTGTCGCGAAGACATACCCGAGCTCGCTCGCCGAAGAAACGGTTTCCGTGAGATCGAGCGTATTCTCCGGTTCGATTCCCGCCCAGGAAGCACCGAGCGTTGCGCGAGAAACGACGGGTTGCCCATGCTGCCAGCCATGAACGGCGAAATAGTTTGCAACGCTCGCGAAGACGTCGGACCAGTCGCCCCAAAGGTCTCTGCGACCGTCTGCATTGCCGTCAACGGCATAGGCTCGGAAACTGGATGAAATAAATTGCCCGGCACCCATCGCGCCTGCATAGGAGCCAAGCGTCTCGCGAGGATCGATACCTTCTTCACGCGCGAGTAGCAGAAAATGCTCGAGTTCGGAGGCAAAGAATTTAGCCCGCGGCGGGTAGGCAAACGCGAGCGTGCTCAGGGAATCTACAACTCGATAGCTGCCGGTGCGCTGACCGTACAGCGTCTCGACACCGAGTATCGCTACGATCATCTCCGGCGCCACGCCGTAGGTCTCGCTGGCGGCAGCGATCCGATCCGAGTGCTCGAGCCAGAATTCGGCTCCCGAGCTGATCCGGGAATCGGTTAGGAACAGATCGCGGTATTCGTGCCACGGCATCACGCGTTCGGCTGGCCTGGAGATCGCTTCGAGAATTCGGTCGACGATCTCGGCTTCCGTCAGCAGCGCCGTCAACTCGTCACGATCGAAATCATGCGTCGCAACCATGCGCTCGATGAACGCATCGCGCGCAGCGGCAGCCGCGGAAAAATCGACGTCATAAGCGTCGGCAACCGTGCAGAGCGACAGCAGCGCAACCACGGAAGAGAGATGACGAGCGACTCGAATCACGGCGCCAGGAGCTTACGGTTACCTTGGATCGCCGCGAGCATACCGAAACCCGCCATGAGCGTCACCATCGAAGTCCCGCCCGCGCTGACAAGCGGTAGCGGCACGCCGACGATCGGTAATAGACCGCAAACCATACCCGCGTTAACGAAGACATAAACAAAGAACGTCAGCGTAAGCGAGCCGGCGAGCAGTCGCGTGAAAGTATCCTGCGCCTGGACCGCGATCAGGAGCCCCCGACCCACGAGCACGAGATACAGCGCGAGCAAAAGCAGCAATCCAAGCATGCCGAACTCTTCGCCCATTACCGCAAAGATGAAATCCGTACTTCGTTCGGGGAGGAACTCCAGGTGCGCCTGCGTCCCGTTGAGCCAGCCTTTACCGAACAGGCCACCGGAACCCAGGGCGATCTTCGACTGGATAATGTTGTATCCGGCGCCGAGCGGATCCGTTTCCGGGTTGAGAAAAGTCATCACCCTTGCGCGCTGGTATTCACGCATGAAATGCCATAGCACCGGTGCGGAACCCATGCCGAGGACGGCGAACACGGACAGCATCTTGACGCTGATGCCGGCGAACATGATCGCCAGGCCGCCGGCCGCTACGACGAGCAACGACGTACCCAGATCCGGCTGCCGCGCGATCAACACCGCGGGCACTGCGACGACCACGAATACGATCAGTAATTGCGCGAACGTCGGTGGCAACCGACGCTCATGCATATACCAGGCCACCATCATCGGTACTGCAAGCTTGAGCAGCTCGGACGGCTGAAACCTGACAAATCCCAGATCCAGCCAGCGCTGCGCACCCTGGCCAACGGTGCCGCGAAACAGCACCAGAAAGAGCAGGCCGACGCCGATGAAATACATCCAAGGCGTCCACATACGGAGAACGCGCGGCGGGATCTGCGCCACGACAAGAAACGCCATCAGCGCCACGAAGACTCGAATGCCCTGGCGAATGATCAGACCCGTGCTT
Source organism: Rhodospirillaceae bacterium (assembly GCA_024638465.1). Taxonomy (GTDB): domain Bacteria; phylum Pseudomonadota; class Gammaproteobacteria; order Steroidobacterales; family Rariloculaceae; genus SMWC01. The sequence goes on from JAHEKF010000026.1 coordinate 9,153, forward strand.
CCGCCGATCGCGCTGTAGAGCACAACGAAGCCAATGCCCATAACGGCGAGTAGCGTTACGAGCAGCGGCACATCGATAACGAGGCTGCGAATCCTGAACGGCTTTAACGACAGCTCCGGAACAGAGCCCATTTCGAGGCTACCGAGCGACATAGTCGGCCTCCTCGAAATAGGTGTCGAGCAGCGTTCTTACGATGGGCGCTGCCGTCACACTCCCGCCACCGCGATTCTCTACGACAGCGGCGATGGATATTGTCGGCGCTTCAGCAGGCGCGAATGCGATGAAAAGCCCATGATCGCGAAGGTTGGCATCGATGCTTTCCGCGTCGTATTTTTCATCCTGGGCGAGCGAGAAGACCTGCGCGGTACCGGTTTTTCCCGCCACGCGATAAGGCGCGCCGAGCATGACGCGTCGTGCTGATCCACCAACTTCTTCGGTAACGCCTAACATCGCGCCATGAATCCGCTCCCAGTGCTCGTCGGCGATTTCGATTCCGGGCAGCGATTCCGGTTCGAGCATGGCCTCTTCGCCCGTTACGCCGTTTTCCGTACCGATCAGTAATCGCGGCCGGAACCGGGCACCACGACTCGCGAGCGTCGCATTGGCATGAGCAAGCTGCAGCGGCGTGACCAGCGTGAAACCCTGGCCGATTCCGGTGATGACCGTTTCGCCCGGAAACCAGACCTGATCTTCGCGACGCGAAAACTGGCTACGCTTCCACTCTCGCGATGGAACGACACCGCGTCTCTCACCCATGATGTCGAGACCGGTCGCCGCACCAAAACCAAAAGTGCTCATGAACTCGGCGATCTGATCGATACCGAGACTGACTGCTAGCTGGTAGTAATAGACATCGCAGGATTCAACGATCGCGTGATGCAGATCCATGAGCCCGTGTCCCTGCTGCTTCCAGTCTCGATACCGATGCGAATGCCCGGGAAGCTGAAAATAGCCCGGGCACATCGCGCGATGATCGGCGTCGACAACGCCGTAATCGAGCGCGGCCAGGCCAAGAAACGGTTTCACTACCGATCCGGGTGGATAGCTCCCGGTCAGGGCCCGATTGAACAGCGGCTTGTCGGGATCCGAATTCAAAGCGCGAAAATCGGCCTGACTCAATCCCAGCGAAAAGCGATTGAGATCGAAAGACGGCGAACTCACGAACGCGAGCACGTCTCCAGTCGCGGGATCGATTGCGACAGCAGCACCGCGCATTCCCTCCATCGCTTCCTCGGCTGCGCGTTGCAGGCGGATGTCGAGAGACAGGATGAGATTGTCGCCCGGAGTCGGCCAGCGAGTCTCGAGGCCGGCTTGCGTATCATTGTCTACGGCAATCGGGTTATTGACGGCAGGGTCGAGCAGGATTCGACCCTGCGCATTGACGACCTGCTGCCGGTAACCGACGGATCCATGCAGTAGCGACTCGTAGGTGCGCTCGACACCCGTCTTGCCGATACTGGAAGTTCCGGCGTATTCGCTGCGCTCTATTCGGTCGAGATCTTCCCGCGAAATTCGCGCGACATAGCCCAGTGCATGCGCCGCGACCTCGCCAAACGGGTAGTGGCGCACGAGACCCTCGCGGATATCGACACCCGGGTAGTGATGCCTGCGTACTGCGAATTTCGCTGCCTGTTCGTCGTCGAGGTTGCGTAGATTGACGCGCTCGAAACCCCGATGAGAGCGAATGAGCTCGGTCAGATCTGCGCGCTCGTCCGAATCGACGAGACCGAGAGACTCGAGCGAATCGAGCGTGTACTCGATGTCCGGAACTTCTTCCGGTGTGACGATCAACTCCCAGGTCGGTAGATTCTCGGCGAGCACGACGCCGTTGCGATCGAAGATCAGACCACGTGTTGGCGGAAGTGGCTCGATCCGGAGCCGGTTGCCCTGCGACAACTCTGCGAACTGCTGATACTCGACGACTTGCAACTGATAGAGCCGGCCGACCAGAACGAAAGTCAGGAGCAGGACAATGACGGCCGACGCGATCACGCGCGAAAGAAACAGGCTCTGCTCGCGGGAGTGATCTTTTAACGGGACGGTCTGGTTCATCTCACACTCGTGTCTGGGTGTCGCGGCGCACGCTCGCGAGATAAACGAGGATGAACGGCCAGACCAAAGCGCCGCTGACGACAGGCGCCCAGCGTTCTATCGTTGGCACGGTACGACCCGCGACGCCGTCGATCCAGAACAGGATGAACTCGTACAAACAGAGCAGGAATACGACGCAAACGCTAAGTTGCCAAATCGGGAACACGCGTATGCGAAGGTGGAAGCGCACACTCAGGTACACGACCGTCACCATCGCAAGCGCATGCTGACCCAACAACGCTCCGTTCAGCGTATCGAGGGCCAGACCCATCGCGAATGCCGTCAGCAGTCCGATTCGCTCCGGTGCCATAAGCCCCCAGAAAATCAAAACGAGCGCGACCCAGTCAGGCCGATAAGGTGCAACGGCGTCCGGCAACGGAACGATCGCGAGCGCGAGCGCGGAAACCAGTGAAATCACCAGCAGATGTCGCGTGCGTCGGCTATCGCGCATTACGGCGCCTCTGCGACGCTGGCGGAGGTACGGCCCTCAACTTCGTCTTCCGCAGTCCACACGAGCAATACTTCACGATCGCGATCTAGCTGAGCGGCCGGCTCAGCAATAACTTCAGCGAATGCCTGCCCCGGCCGGCGCAGAACTTCCAGAACCCGGCCGACGGGATAGCCGGACGGAAACACGCCACCGAGCCCGGACGACACGAGCAGATCGCCTTTCTCGATATCGGCGCTGTTGGTGAGATACGGTAACCGCAGGCGCGTACTGTCGCCGGTCCCGACGACGATCGTCCTGAGCCCGTTACGATTGACCGAAACCGGTATTGCATGATCGGCGTCGCTTATCAGTACGGCCTCGGAGGTGAATAATTCGACGCGAACGATCTGGCCCACGACACCGTTGGCATCCAGGAGCGCTTGCCCTACATACACACCATCGTTCAGTCCGCGGTCGATCGTGAAACGTTGCCGGTACGGATCGAGGTCGACCGCGAGAATCTGTACGCCGAGCACCCGATCGTTAACTCTGGCACTCGAATCGAGCATGGCGCGCAGACGATCGTTCTCAGCCTCAAGAGCGGCCAGACGCTGCAGACGCACATCGACTCTCAGGCGATCGCTTTTCAGACGCTCGTTTTCTTCGAGTAACGCAGACTGGTCGGTCAACGCCCTGCTCGCCAGCCGCCATCCCGAGAATGGCAGATCGACGGCCGCCTGAATCGGGTAGACGATCACCGAGAAAGCCTGGCGGATTCGTGAGAGATGTTCTTCGCGGTGGTCGAGCAACATCAGCGAGCCGCTGACGATCGCGATCAGTAAGAATCTGAGGCCCAAAGGGACGTTTCCCCGGCCGAGATTTCCGCCGTTTCCTCCGACAGCATTCATGGCGTACGCCACTCCCGCCAACCGTCTACGCTGGCCGCCGTTGACTACTCCACCGCGAAAGCGGCCGAGCCATACTCGTCGAGCAGCTCGAGAATCCGACCGCCACCGCGTGCGACACAAGTCAGGGGCTCGTCCGCAACGACTACCGGCAAACCGGTTTCTTCAGTTAGCAATTTGTCCAGATCGGTCAGCAATGCTCCGCCGCCGGTCAATACGATACCGCGTTCAGCAACGTCAGCGCCGAGCTCCGGAGGCGTCTGCTCGAGCGCGGCCTTAACGGCACCGACGATGCCCTGCAACGGCTCCTGTAACGCTTCGAGGATTTCGTTGCTGTTGAGCGTGAAGCTGCGCGGCACGCCCTCTGAAAGATTGCGACCTTTAACGGAGATCTCTTTCACCGCCTGCCCGGGATACGCCGATCCGACTTCCTGCTTGATTCGCTCCGCCGTGGCCTCGCCAATCAGAATCCCGTAGTTGCGACGGACATAGTTCGTGATGGCATCGTCGAACCGGTCACCGCCGATTCTGACGGACGCAGCGTAAACGATTCCGTTTAATGAAATGACGGCAACCTCGGAAGTTCCGCCGCCAATGTCGAGGACCATCGAGCCGCGTGCTTCGTGCACCGGCATGCCAGCACCGATAGCGGCTGCCATTGGCTCCTCAACCAGATAGACCTTTCGAGCACCCGCGCCTTCCGCGGATTCGCGTATCGCTCGGCGCTCGACCTGCGTCGAGCCGTAGGGGACGCAAACCAGAACTCGGGGGCTGGGTCGAAAATAGCGAGAACCGTGCGCCTTCTTAATGAAGTATTGCAGCATCTTCTCTGTCACGCTGAAGTCAGCGATGACGCCATCCTTCAGGGGGCGAATGGCCGTGATATTGCCGGGTGTGCGGCCGAGCATGTTCTTCGCGGCGACGCCGACGGCTTCGAGTACTTTACCACCGCGGCCAGGTTCTTCCCGGATCGCGACGACGGACGGCTCATTGAGCACTATTCCGCGCGTACGGACGTAGATCAGGGTATTCGCAGTACCCAGATCGATAGAAAGATCATTGGAAAAATATCCGAGAAAGCTCTTTAACATTTGGCCACAAGGCCGCTATCTGACTCCAATTGCGCACTTTAACAACGGGTAGGACAATGGGCAAGCGAGGTGTATAGTTAAGCGCCTTTCTTCTCTGAAACGTGAACCGTGTCACTCGACCGCGAAGACATCGACAAGCTTTGCGTCCTTGCGAGGCTAAAAATTACGGACGAAGAGATGGCGGACGTCGGGTCGAAGCTGTCGGACATCGTCGAGCTCGTCGACGAGTTGCAGGCGGTGGACACGGCCAGTGTGATCCCGATGGCACATCCACTCGATCGCGAGCAGCGCCTGAGGCCGGATGCGGTGACCGAGACCGACGATCACGAACGGATCCAGAAGAACGCGCCACAGGTCGAGAAAGCTCTCTATCTCGTCCCCAAGGTCATAGAGTAATAATAAGGAGTCGCCTGTCTGGCGCGTCCGGGCGAATCTTGCGCCGGGAGCCGCTGATTTAGAGATGCACGATAAAACGCTGGCACAACTCTCCGATGATCTGGCTGCGAGGCGCGTGTCTTCGGTAGAGCTGACCGAACACTATCTTCAGCGCATCGATCAGCACGACAAAGAGCTGAATTCATTCATCACGATCACCCGCGAGAGCGCGCTCGAGCAGGCGGCCGCCGCTGACAAACGGATAAAGGCCGGCGAAACGAGTCCGCTTACGGGAATTCCAATCGCACACAAGGACATCTTCTGCACCGATAACGTCAAGACGACCTGCGGCTCGAAGATGCTCGACAATTTTGTTTCTCCGTATGACGCCACCGTCGTAGCGCGGCTCGCCGAAGCCGGCGCCGTAATGCTCGGCAAAACCAACATGGATGAGTTTGCGATGGGCTCGTCAAACGAAACGAGCTACTACGGCGTCGTTCGCAACCCGTGGGACAAAGAAAAAGTCCCGGGCGGTTCATCGGGCGGGTCCGCCGCAGCCGTAGCTGCGCGTATCGCCTGCGCCGCAACGGGCACGGATACGGGCGGATCGATACGCCAGCCTGCAGCGCTGTCGGGAATCACTGGATTCAAACCGACCTACGGCAGAGTCTCGCGCTACGGCATGATCGCGTTCGCATCGAGTCTCGATCAGGCCGGAACGCTGACACAGACTGCCGAAGACGGCGCAATACTGCTGCAGGCGATGGCGGGCGACGACGAGCGTGACTCGACCGCGCTCCCGGATCCCGTTCCCGATTACGGTGCGGCAATGCGCTCGCCCTGGGAAAAAATCTCGATAGGCGTGCCTGAGAACTTCTTCGACGACGGCCTCGACGATGCAAGCGCCGTTGCCATTCGGGAAGGTCTGGCGATATTCGAGAAACTGGGCGCCACCATTAAGGATGTCCGGCTCGAACATATCCATCTTTCGGTTCCGGTGTATTACGTTGTCGCTCCCGCCGAGGCCTCTTCCAATCTTGCGCGATTCGACGGCGTCAGGTTCGGTCATCGCGCGGAGGATGTCGACGACCTGACCGAGTTCTATATGCGTACTCGCGGCGAAGGGTTCGGCTCAGAGGTAAAACGAAGAATACTTACCGGCACCTATGTGCTGTCGGCTGGTTATTTCGATGCGTATTACCTGCAGGCGCAGAAGGTCCGGCAACTGATCAGTGACGATTTCGAGCGCGCGTTTTCCGATGTCGATGTTCTGGTCGGGCCTACGACTCCTACCCCCGCTTTCGGTATCGGCCAGAAGATGGACGACCCGATCCAGATGTATCTCAACGATATTTATACGATTGGAGCGAATCTGGCCGGGCTGCCGGGGGTATCGATTCCCTGTGGATTCTCCGGCGGGCTGCCCGTGGGCATGCAGCTCGTCGGCAAACAGCTTAACGAGGCGGAACTGTTCAAGGCCGCATACTATTTCCAGCAGGAAACGGACTGGCACGAGCAAGTGCCGGCCGGATACGAATAGGTACCGGCATGGTCTGGGAAGTTGTCATCGGCCTCGAAATTCACACGCAGCTCGCGACTGAGAGCAAGATTTTCTCGGGAGCGTCGACGCGCTATGGCGCACCGCCGAACTCACAGGCCTGTCTCGTCGACCTCGGCTACCCAGGCGTTCTACCGGTACTGAACGAGAAGGCCGTCGAGATGGCAATCAAGTTCGGGCTTGCTACCGGCTGCGAGATTGCGCAGCGATCGGTATTTGCGCGTAAAAATTATTTCTATCCGGACCTGCCGAAAGGCTACCAGATCTCCCAGTACGAACTGCCGATAGTGCACGGCGGTCATCTCGACATCGTTCTCGAGAGCGGCGATGTAAAAACGATCGGGATTACCAGGGCGCACCTCGAGGAGGACGCCGGCAAATCGTTGCACGAAGACTTCGATAACCAGAGCGGGATCGATCTCAACCGGGCCGGAACGCCATTGCTGGAAATCGTCTCGGAACCCGATTTGCGCTCGGCGGCGGAAGCTGGCGTCTACATGCGCAAGGTCCACTCGCTCGTGCGCTATCTCGGAATATCTGACGGCAATATGCAGGAGGGCTCTTTCCGCTGCGACGCCAATGTATCTGTCCGCCAGAAAGGCGAGCCGAAACTAGGAACGCGAACCGAACTCAAAAACCTGAATTCATTCCGATTCGTCGAGAAAGCCATCGAGATAGAGATAGAACGCCAGATCGACGTCATTGAGGACGGTGGCAAAATTGTCCAGGAAACGCGGCTCTATGATTCCGACAAGAACGAGACACGCTCGATGCGTGGCAAGGAAGAGGCAAACGACTACCGATATTTCCCGGATCCGGATCTGTTGCCGGTCGTCGTCTCGGATAAAGCCATCGAAAAATTGCGCTCGGACCTGCCGGAACTTCCCGACGCGAAACGTTCGCGATTCGAAAGCGATTTCGGGCTGTCTTCCTATGATGCGGGCGTACTGACTGCCCAACTCGACACAGCCAACTACTTCGAAGCCACTGTAGCAGCAGCCGGAGACGCACCGCCGAAACTCATCGCGAACTGGGTTCAGGGGGAGCTTGCCGCGGCGCTCAATCAGGACAACCTGGACATCACCGACGCGAAGATCCCGGCGGCGGAGCTCGCTCTGCTCACGGATCGAATTCAGGACGGGACGCTGTCGGGCAAACTCGCGAAAGAGGTTTTCGAAGCGATCTGGGACGGCGAAGACTCCGTCGACGCCGTCATAGAGGCTCGCGGACTCAAGCAGATATCTGACAGCGGCGCGATCGAGAAACTCGTTTCAGACGTCCTCGAGCAGAACCCGGAACAGGTTCAGCAATTCAAAGACGGTAACGAAAAGGTTATCGGCTTCTTTGTCGGGCGCGTCATGCAGGCCTCCCAGGGCAAGGCCAACCCGAAGCAGGTCAATCAGATTCTCCGCGAGAAGCTCAACGAGTGATTCGTTGAACGAAGTACAGAACTTCATCTTCGAGGGCCTCGGTATCCGTGGCGCGATCGTTCGCCTCGGAGATACCTGGGCGAAAGTGCTCGCCGAGCACCGCTATCCTGCGGACGTTCGTGAGCTGCTTGGAGAAGCGGTCGCAGCGACGGTGCTCTTGACGACCGGACTCAAGAGCACGCCGCAGATATCGCTGCAGCTACAGGGGGAAGGTCCGATCAGGCTGCTGCTGATCCAGTGCTCCAGCGAGCTGAAAGTCCGTGGCATGGCGCAGTGGCAGAACGCCGCAGCGGACGAGCCTCTCCTGGGGCAGGGACGCCTGACGGTCAATATCGACACGGGTGAGGACGGCCGACGCTTTCAGGGCATCGTTCCACTCGCAGGACCCAAACTCAAGGAATGTCTGGAGGAATACTTCAGCCAGTCCGAGCAACTGCCGACAAGACTGATGCTTACCGGCGCGGGCAACACTGTCGCCGGACTGTTGTTGCAGGCGCTTCCGGGGAACGACGCTTCCGACAGCAGTTTCGAAACCGCGGCGGCGCTGGCCGGTACCGTGTCGGTCGACGAGCTCCTGACGCTTCCGGCCACCGAATTGCTGCCGCGGCTGTTCAGCGAGTTCACGATTCGACTGTTCGAGCCGCGCACCGTCTCTCACGATTGCCGTTGCACACCCGAGCACCTGGCGGGCGTCGTTCGCATGCTTGGCGCCGATGAAGTCAACAGCCTCATCGACGAGACGGGCCAGGTCGAAATGACCTGTGAGTTCTGCAATCGAGCGTTCCGCTTCAACGAGGCCGAAGTCACGCGCATCCTTGCGGGCGAGACGCCGGGCCCAACCGTGCATTAACCGCTCCCGGTGCGTCGCAATAGTCGCACCATGCGCCTGCCCGAGTCCCAAGGGGCCGGTCGCGACCAGGTAGCGGTTGATCGTCGGGCCCGGAGCGCCCGTCAGCGCGAAGGCTGCCCACCCTAGTTCCAGGGGGCCGGTCGCGACAGTCCATCCTCCCCTCGGCCGTACCCACCACGCTCGAATGACTACCAGTGCCAGAGGCTCCGGGTCGGATGCACTATCACACCCGCCCGCGCTCGGTCACCGCGGCGTTACGCACGGCGGTGACAGACACCGGAGCCCGGCCTCGCCGCCACCGCGACGTTGACCGCTGCGGTGACCGGCAGAGGAGGGCCTGGAGTGTCCGTCGAGCGTCGTAGACGAGGAGCGTGCCATGGACGGCAGTTGAGCGACGAGGACACGATTCGAGGCGAGACACGGACGTCGAGCCGGGATTAAGTGAGACGGACTCTCCGGGCCCGACCATCAACCGATACGTCGACCGGCGCCTTGGGAATCCGGAGCTGTTCCTGGAGATTGACGCCCCCCGCCCTCCACCGCAGCGTGTCTTGTGACGCGACGCTTTGACATCAGCGGCCTCCAGAGGTATATAACGATATCTTTATATACTGATTAAGCGATGAAGACTACCCAGGAACTCGTCGATCTGCTGCGGATTCTCGGCGACCCGACGCGTCTCAGGATCGTGGCGGTTCTGCGCCACGCGGAATTGACGGTGGGCGAGCTGACCCGGGTGACGGGGCTCAGCCAACCGCGTGTCTCGAGGCACCTGAAGCTGCTGTGCGATGCACACCTGCTGCAGCGGACCCGCGATCAGAACGAAGTTTACTACCGCGTGACGGTCGATGGTGACCGTCGCCAGCTTGCGCAGGATGTGTTCGACAGCCTCCCGACCGACGATCCCGAAATCGCGAGCGATTTCGGCAAGCTCGACAAAATTCTCAGCGAACGCCAGGTGCGCGCACGCGAACTCCTCGCCGATCTTGGAGTCAGCGCGTTGGATACGGACGCGTTTCGCGAGGTCGGCGCAACCGTTGAAAAGCTACTGCGCGATCGCACTTCCAGCGGCGACGACAGCAACCGTGTTGGCGACCTGCTCGACATCGGTACAGGCACAGGCAGCATGCTCAGGTTACTGGGTCCCCGGGCGAACCGCGCCGTCGCCGTCGACCGCTCCCGCGAAATGCGCCTCGTCGCGCGCGCACGCGTTTCACTGGACGGCCTTACAAACTGCACGGTGCAGGATGGCGACATGTACAGCCTGAATTTCCCGCGTCAGAGTTTCGATCTGGTAACGATGGACCGGGTCCTGGGAACTGCCGAACGTCCCGGCGACGCGATCGAGCAGGCTGCGGCCGTACTCCGGAATGACGGCCACCTGCTCGTCGTGGAGACAGCCGGCTCGCAAGTCGACGAAGCGAAGCTTGGCTCCTGGATTCGCGACGCGGGGCTCACGCCGGTCGAGACGAGCGAGAGCAGCCAAGGTGCCGTGCTGGTGGCACTGTCGGCGAGAAAAATCCTCGCTGAGGAGAGAGTCAATCATGGCAACTGATATTCAGGTGTCGTTTGAGTTCTTTCCTCCGGCGTCGGAGAAGATGGAGGAGACGCTTTGGGGCTCGATCCAGAGGCTCGCGCCGCTGAATCCGCGCTTCGTCTCCGTCACCTACGGTGCGGACGGCTCCACTCGCGACCGCACCCATCGGATAGTGCACCGCATCCAGACCGAAACCGACCTGGTCTGTGCGCCACATCTGACCTGTGTCGGCGCGAGCCGGGAAGAAGTCCTCGACACTGCCCGCAGCTACTGGAACGAAGGCATCCGTAATATCGTCGCGTTACGCGGCGACCCGCCGAAAGGCCTGTCGAAATACGAACCGCGCGAGGATGGATTTGCCTATGCAGCCGATCTCGTCGAAGGACTCCGATCGATCGGTGAACTAGATATTTCGGTCGCTGCCTATCCCGAGGTACATCCGGAAGCGCCCAGTGCCGACACCGACCTCGACAATCTGAAACGAAAAATCGATCTGGGCGCGAATCGCGCGATAACGCAATTCTTTTTCGACCCTCAGCTTTTTCTGCGCTTCAGAGATCGCTGCGCAGCAGCGGGCATAGACGTCGCGATCGTGCCCGGTATCTTGCCGATCACCAATTTTCCGCGAATGCTGAAGTTCGCCAGCGAATGCGGCGCAAGCATCCCACCGAACCTCCACGACCGGTTCAGCGGTCTCGACGACGACGTGGAAACGAGAAAGATGATCGCAGCGAGCGTTGCGATCGAGCAGGTTGACGCTTTGCAAAGGGAAGGCGTCAGTGAGTTTCATTTCTATACCCTCAATCGCGCCGAGCTTACCGTGGCAATCTGCCACGCGCTCGGAATCCGCCCTGATCCCGCGCAGAAAGAATCATGAATAAATCCGCAGAACTGGAGGCGTTGCTGACCGAACGCATCGTCGTTCTCGACGGCGCCATGGGAACGAGCATCCAGGCCCTGAGATTCGTCGAAGAAGACTTTCGCGGCGCGCGCTTCGCAGACTGGAATTCGTCGCTGAAGGGCAACAACGACCTGTTGACGCTGACGCAGCCGGAAAGTATCGCGCAAATCCATCGTGAATTTCTCGAAGCCGGCGCCGACATCATAACGACCAACACATTCAACTCGAACCGACCGTCAATGGCCGATTACGGTCTGGAGAATCTCGTCGCCGAACTGAATGCGAACGCGGCCGAGATCGCAAGAAAAACGGCGGACGCAGTCACCGCTGAAACCGGTAAACCGCGTTTCGTCGCGGGCGCGCTCGGACCGACGAATCGAACTTGCTCGATCTCACCCGATGTCAACGACCCGGGCGCCCGAAACATTTCTTTCGATGAATTGGCAGAAACCTACGGCGCAGCAACGAGAGCATTGGTCGAAGGCGGCGTGGATCTGATCATGGTCGAAACAATCTTCGACACGCTGAACGCGAAAGCCGCGCTCTATGCAATCCGTACCGTTTTCGACGAATTGGCAACGGAGTTGCCGATCATGATATCGGGCACGATTACCGATGCATCGGGACGTACGCTGTCGGGACAGACCCTCGAAGCGTTCTATAACTCGATCCGGCATAGCGCACCCGTCATCGTCGGCCTGAACTGCGCACTTGGAGCAACCGAGCTGCGGCCCTATGTGGAAGAGCTTGCGAATATCGCCGGGACGCGGACCAGCGTCCATCCCAACGCGGGGCTTCCCAACGAATTCGGCGAATATGATGACACGCCCGAACACATGGCGGAGGTTATCGGCGAGTTTGCCCAGCGAGGCTGGCTCAATCTCGTCGGCGGCTGCTGCGGAACGACGCCTGCACATATCGAGGCGCTCGCGAAAGCCGTCGCTTCGTCCACGCCGAGGGCTGTACCTAAACAACCGCAGATAAGCCGGTTCTCGGGACTCGAGCCCTTTCATATCGGCCCGGACAGCCTGTTCGCGAATGTTGGCGAAAGAACCAACGTCACGGGGTCGGCGCGCTTCAGAAAACTCATCGAAGCCGACGACTACGACACGGCGCTATCGATCGCGAGGCAACAGGTTGAAAACGGCGCGCAGCTCATCGATGTGAACATGGATGAGGGGATGCTCGATTCAGAAGCGGCTATGGACCGTTTCCTGAAGCTCATAGCGTCCGAGCCCGATATTGCGCGCGTGCCGATCATGATCGATTCATCGAAGTGGAGCGTGATTACCGCGGGCCTCAAATGCGTCCAGGGAAAATGCATCGTCAATTCGATCAGCCTCAAGGAAGGCGAAGAGCAGTTTCTTTCGCAGGCGCGGGAAATTCACAAATTCGGTGCTGCCGCACTCGTCATGGCGTTCGACGAGGACGGTCAGGCCGACACGATCGAACGGAAGGTTGCGATCTGCAAGCGCTCGCACGACTTGCTTGTAGGAAAGGTTGGCTTCGGCTCCGAAGACATCATCTTCGATCCCAACATCTTCGCTGTTGCCACGGGTATCGACGAACACAACGGCTACGGCATTGCATTTATTGAAGCTGTGCGCCAGATAAAAGCCACGCTACCGCACACGCTCGTGAGCGGCGGCGTTAGCAATGTGTCGTTCTCTTTTCGCGGCAACAACGCCGTACGAGAAGCAATGCACTCTGTCTTCCTCTATCACGCCATATCCGCGGGGATGGACATGGGCATCGTCAACGCCGGGCAACTCGCGGTCTATGCCGACATTCCCGAAGAGCTTCGCGACGCAGTCGAGGATGTCATTTTGAACCGTACCGAGAATGCGACGGAGCATCTCGTCGCAGTCGCCGAGAAATTCAGCGGCCAGGGCGGAAGCAAGGCGAAGAAAATCGACGAGGCATGGCGCGAGTGGCCGGTAAACAAGCGTCTCGAGCATGCGCTGGTCCAGGGTAACGACACTTACGTCATCGACGACACCGAAGAAGCGCGGCTCCAGGCCGAGCGGCCGCTGGACGTCATCGAAGGCCCGTTGATGGACGGGATGAACGTAGTCGGCGATTTGTTCGGCGATGGAAAAATGTTTCTTCCGCAAGTCGTGAAGTCAGCGCGCGTCATGAAGAAAGCGGTTGCGCATCTGGTGCCGTTCATCGACAAAGAGAAAGAAGGTGGATCGGCTAAGGCCAGGCTCGTCCTTGCCACTGTAAAAGGCGATGTTCACGACATCGGCAAGAACATCGTCGGCGTAGTACTGCAGTGTAATAACTTCGAAATCACGGATCTCGGTGTCATGGTTCCCGCCGAGAAAATCCTCGCAACCGCGGAAGAGATAGGCGCCGACGCCATCGGCCTGTCGGGGCTGATCACGCCATCTCTGGATGAGATGGTTCATGTCGCGGGCGAGATGCAGAGGCGCGGCATGTCGCTACCCTTGCTAATCGGTGGCGCAACAACTTCACCAGCGCACACCAGCGTCAAGATCGATCCGGTCTACGAAGGGCCTGTCGTCTACGTCAAGGACGCATCGCGTTCCGTTAGCGTGGTGCAAACGCTGACGGGAGACGGGCGAGACGCTTTCGCGACGCAGGTCGCCGAGGAGCATGCCACTCGACGTCGGCGTCACGAAGGAAAAAGCGCCAAGGGTCCGGAACTGTCGCTCCAGGCGGCGCGCGCGAACAAGCTTGACTGGAACTGGCAAACCTACGTTCCTCCCACGCCGGCGAAACCGGAGCCGAGCCTGCTCGAAAATTACCCGCTGGGCGAACTGATCGAGTACATCGACTGGATGCCGTTTTTCAATGCGTGGGAATTTCACGGCCGCTTTCCGGACATTCTGGAAGACCCGACGGTAGGCGCGGCCGCGCGCAACCTGTTTGCCGATGCGCAACGGCTTCTGACACAGGCAGTCGAAGAAGAATGGCTCTCGGCGACCGGCGTGCTGGGATTCTTCCCCGCTAACTCGGTCGAAGACGACATCGTTCTCTTCAAGGATGACGAGCGATCCAGCGCTTTCGCGACGCTGCATCATCTCCGCCAACAACGACGTAAGCGTGCGGATCTGGCAAACGATTGCCTGGCCGACCTGATCGCGCCGGTTGGTGTATGCAAGGATTATCTCGGCGCGTTCGCTGTTACGGCGGGTATCGGGCTCGACGAACACGTCGCTCGATTCGAGGCGAAGTACGACGACTATTCGGCAATTATCCTTAAAGCACTCGCAGACCGTCTTGCGGAAGCGTTCGCCGAACGCCTCCACCAGCGAGTCCGCACCGAGTACTGGGGCTATGCCGGCGACGAGGACTTCGGCAGTGCGGCGCTGATCGCCGAAGCCTACCACGGCATTCGCCCCGCGCCGGGTTACCCCGCCTGCCCCGATCATTCCGAGAAAGCGACGCTGTGGTCGCTACTCGACGTCGAACGATCCGCGGGGATATCGCTGACCGACTCCTACGCAATGTTCCCAACCGCGTCCGTCAGTGGCTGGTACTTCTCGCACCCGAAAGCGCGCTATTTCGGCATCGGACAGATCGGTCTCGACCAGGCTGAAGACTACGCGGCGCGCAAGGGATGGACCCTGGCCGAAGCCGAATATTGGCTGTCCGCAAATCTCGGCTACGAGCCGGCCGCGGCCTGAGCAACGAGCGCGCGGTCCAGGCCGGCCAGGTCAGGCACCGTCTCCTGCGTCGCGAAGCCACCGGCCGCCGCCAGATCGACGATGGCGCCTCCCTGATCGTGCCCATGCTCCATGATCAGAAAGCCCCCGGGCGTGAGCCGCGATCCGGCCACGCCGAGAATCGATCGAATCTCGTCCAGCCCGTCGCGGCCACCATCGAGCGCGGTACCCGGCTCGTGCGCGAGCTCAGGAGATGAATCGAGATCCGCGCGGGCGACGTAAGGAGGATTCGTCACGATCATGTCGTAGATCTCATCGCCGAGAGCCTCGAACCATTGCGACTGAACGAACTGCACGTCGAGAGACAGGCGCTCGGCATTTCGCCGAGCAACTTCCAGCGCAGCCGCGCTGCTGTCGACGGCAGTAACTGCACTGTTCGGCCGCGCCTGTTTGATTGCGAGTGCGATCGCGCCGCAACCGGTACCGAGATCGAGGATCTTTGGTTGCGCCAGCTCGCTCGACCGCGCGAGCGCCAGGTCGACCAGCAATTCCGTTTCCGGACGAGGCACCAGCGTTGCCGGCGTCACTTCAAACTCGAGCGAATAGAATTCCTTGCTACCGGTCAGGTATGCGAGAGGTACCCCTGTACCGCGCCGGCTGATTAGCTCACGGTAGCTGTCAGCGACCTCGGGTTCGACGCGTGCCTCGGGATAGGCGAGTACTGCACTTCGGGGCTTCGAGACGGCGAATGCCAACAGCAGCTCGGCATCGAGCCGCGGCGTGGAACCGGTCGCGGTCAGCTCTGCGCTGCCCCACTTCGCGAGTTCGGCCAGGCTAAATTGCGTCGACGGCGGCGAGTTGCTCGGCCTGATGCTCATTAGTCAGCGGTTCGATAAGCAGATCCAGATCGCCCTGAATAATCTCGTCGAGCTTGTACAGCTTCAGATCGATCCGGTGATCGGTAACGCGACCCTCCGGATAATTGTAGCTTCGTATGCGCTCCGAGCGATCTCCGGACCCGACGAGACTGCGACGTTTCTCTGCAGTCTCTGTCTGTTGCTTGGTGACTTCCGCATCTCGCAATCGCGCCTGCAACAACGACATCGCACGCGCGCGATTCTTGTGCTGCGAGCGTTCGTCCTGACATTCGACGACGATGCCGGTAGGCAAGTGCGTCAGACGCACGGCCGAATCGGTTTTATTGACGTGCTGACCGCCGGCGCCCGACGCCCGAAACGTGTCGACTCGCAAATCCGCGGGATTCACGTCGACTTCTTCGACGTCTTCGGGCTCCGGAAGTACGGCGACTGTACAAGCCGAGGTGTGGATGCGACCCTGCGACTCAGTCTCCGGCACGCGTTGCACGCGGTGAGCTCCCGACTCGAATTTGAGCTTCGCGTAGGCGCCCTTTCCAACGATGCGCGAGATGATCTCCTTATAGCCCCCGTGTTCCCCTTCGTTTACGGACAACACTTCGACTCGCCAGCGGTTGGTGTCGGCGTAGCGACTGTACATTTTGAACAGATCACCGGCGAACAGGGCCGCTTCGTCACCACCCGTGCCTGCCCGGATTTCGAGAAACAGATTCGCATCGTCATCAGGATCGACTGGTATCAGATGCAGGGTTAACCGCTGTTCGTTAACTTCACGGTCCGCAGAAAGCTTCTCGAGCTCTTCCTCTCCAAGCTCTTTGAGCTCGGAGTCGCCGCTTTCGACCATCTCTTCAGCGTCACGAATACCCTGCTCGACCTTGCGGTAGGCTTCGAAGTCTTTCGCGATCTGCTCCAACCGCGAATATTCTTTGGAAAGATCCCGGAACCGGTTCTGGTCGGCGATAATCTGAGGATCGCTCAACAGGTGGCCGATCTCCTCGAACCGTTCGACCAAAGTACCGAGTCGCTCCTGAATAGAGGCCTTCACGCGTCCTCGCTGGCCTGCTTGACGATATGCAGGTCCCGCTGCGGATACGGGATTGACAGACCGGCGGCTTCGAGCGCTTGCTTTATTCGCTCGAGCAAATCACTCCGCACAGCCCAATAGTCGGCACGCTCGACCCAGGGTCTGACTGCAATATCGACGCTGCTTTCGCCGAGCTCCATCAGCAACAGAACCGGCGCCGGCTCGTCGAGTATCCTTTCTTCCTGTGACAATACTCCCTGAATCAACGCTTTCGCACGCGGGATGTCATCGTCGTAACCAATCCCGAAGACCAGATCGATTCGACGTTTATCCTCCGCCGAAAAATTAGTGATCGGATCGGCGTAGACGAGCGAGTTCGGCACCGTAATGACGCGATTGTCCGGTGTCTTTAGAACTGTATTGAAGATTCTGATGCTTTCGACCGTTCCGGAAATCCCGGCCGCTTCGATGTAGTCGCCGGATTTGAACGGGCGAAAAAACACGAGCATCACACCAGCCGCAAAATTCGACAAGGAATCCTTCAGCGCCAGGCCGACCGCTAAACCCGCTGCACCGAATACAGCGAGGAAATTGGTCGTATTGATGCCTAACGAACTCATCGCCGTCAGAACGACCAGAACGATGAGCACGATATAAATCAGGCTCGAGAGAAACCGAATCAGCGTCGGATCGGCGTTCGCCTTGCCCGCGGTGCGGCGAAACCACGCCGCCAATGCTCTCGCTATCAGGAGACCGATAACGATTATCAGGATGGCGGCCATTAGTCGCAGACCCCAATCGAGAAGCAGTGGCCCCGCGAGCTCGGGATCCAGCCAGGTTGCTATCAGTTGTTGCAAGCTCTCCATATCGCCTCCGGGTTATCGGACTCGGCGTGGAACATTGCCTTGCCGCGGGAGGTCGAATTGTCGAGCAATCCCCAAACCAGTACAAGATCGTCGCTCGCCACAGTGGCGGGCAGCCTGTTCAGGTATAGTGCGAACGCAACTTATGGCTATCTCCCGAATCATTCTGCCGGCGGCCGTCGCAAGCTGGCTCGCAGGCTGCGCCTCGATCGGTACCAGTCAGCCGAGCGCCGACCGTGTAGACGTCGATTCCTATCTGGTCCTGGCGTCGGTCGCTCAGGAACGGGGCGAAGGTGAGGAAGCAACGGCACACTATCTCTCGGCGGCCCGGCTTACCGACGATCCGCGTTTCGCCGAAGCCGCGACCGAACTCGCTCATGAATACGGCCTGATTCAGCAAGGGTTCGAGGCCGCAGGTCTCTGGCGCGAGCGAGCCCCCAACAACCCACGCGTCAGTCAGTATCTCGGCATTTTTCATATGCGGACCGGCGATCGAACCGCGGCTGTCGAAGAGTTTGCGCAGATTCTGGATCAGACCAATAACACCGGCCCGGCTCTCGCGTTCCTGATGGAGTTCATGTCATCGGAGCCGAACACGCAGATGACGACGGCAGTCGTCCGTGAACTGGTTTCCGAGTTCCCGGGGACGCCGGAAGGTCACTACGGCCTCGCGCGTCTCGCGCTGCGCTCTGGCAACTATCTACTCGCGCTCGAGAACGCCGAACGCGCCGTGGAGATTGAGCCGGAGTGGATAGAAGCGCAACTGCTGCTCGCCCGCATGCTGGTCATCGCCGGCCGCACCGATGAAGGGGTGGAACTGGCGGCGAGCGTGGCCGAGGAGCGTCCGGAACTCGAGGTCCGTTTGCAGTACGCCGAATTGCTGCTCTCGGCGGGCCGCCAGGAGATGGCCCGCGAGCTGCTCGATGAGATACTCGACGAGAATCCGGGCCTGCCGGAGGCCGTTCGCGCACTGGCGTTTTTGACGCTTACGCTGGAGGATCTCGAAGCGTCACGCGGACACTTCAACGAGCTGCGCGGACAGCCGCAATATCGCGAAGAGGCCTTCTTCTACCTGGGCCGAATCGATGAAGCGGAATCTCAACCATTGCAGGCGTTTCGCTCTTACTCCCGCGTGACGTCCGGCTCGAACGCCGTCGAGGCCCAACTGCGTGCGGCCAATCTCCTGTTCACCGAACTCAACGACCAGCCCGGCGCTATTCAACATCTGCGTGAATTCGGCATCGCCAATTCCGATTACGTAACCGAGATGCTCGTCGCCGAGTCCGGCCTGCTGCTGCAACTCGATCAACCCGCAAAAGCGATGCAGCGATTCGAGGAGACGATCGAGGCCAATCCGGATGATCCCGTGCTCAGGGAAGCGCATGCCCAGCTTTTTGTCTCGATCGCCCAGGGCGAAATCGGAAGCGGCGAACTGGACGCTGCGGAGGATACGCTACGCTCCGGACTCGCGCTGTATCGCGAGAACCGCTCGTTAAGATACGCGATGGCGCTCCTGTATCAGGAGCAAGGTCGTAACCGTCGGTCTGCAAGCGCGCTCGAGGATCTGATCCGCGATTTTCCTGCGGATGCGAGCCTGCTCAATGCACTCGGTTATTTGTTGACGGATCGCCTGGATCGCCACCAGCAGGCGCTCGGCTTTCTGGAGGATGCGCTCGCGCTCGAGCCCGAGAATCCAGCGATCATCGATAGCATGGGCTGGGTGCTGTTCAATCTCGGTGACTTCGATGCAGCGCTCGCCCACCTCGAGCGAGCCTTCGAACTCTATCCCGATCCCGAAGTCGCGGCTCACATCATCGATACACAGTGGGCTCTCGAGAATCGGGAGGTCGCGCTGGATATGCTTCGCGAACAACTCGCAGAGCATCCCGACAGCACCCATCTTCAGGAGCTGGACCAGCGCCTGATGCCATGACGCGCGCTGCGAAGCGGCTCTTTTCCCTGGTTGTGCTGGCAGCACTCTTCAGTGGCTGTGCGCACACGCCTCCGATCGAAGACCCCTATACCTATACTGAAAGAAGAAGCTTTCTCGAAAGCCTGGGCGGGTGGGATCTTAGCGGGCGGATCGCCGTAGATACCGGCGAGCGGGCGTTTCAAGGACGATTTCGCTGGCGCAAGATCGGCGACACCCTCGATCTCTCGATTCGCGGGCCGCTGGGCGCCGGAATACTCGAGATCTCGGGTCCGACTGCCGAACTGACCGTTCGCACCCGCGGCGAAACGCTGAGACTGACGGACCCGGAGACAGAGCTTTCAAAGCTCATGGGTTGGTGGCTGCCGGTCGAGAGCTTCAGCGCCTGGCTGCTCGGTCTCTCGGACCCGCAGTACCCCGCCACGACACTGTTCGATCCGGAAGACCGGCTCCGGTCTTTCGAACAACGCCTGTGGCGAATCTCCTATGAGAGTTACCAGGTCGCGCAGGGCATCGTGATTCCGGAGCGAATCGATCTCGCTCACGGAGATCTCGAATTGAGAATCACCGTGGATCGCTGGCAGAGGAATGACGCCAGTGGCGAAACTGTCTTGAACTCTGCGGGTGACCGCGATCACAATACGGTCCACGGTGGGGTGTGGCCAAGTGGTTAAGGCAACGGGTTTTGATCCCGTCATTCGCAGGTTCGAATCCTGCCACCCCAGCCACCCTCTGATACCTGAAGCCTAGGAGCTTAGATTGGACCCGGGAACGACTACCGTTTTCACCGGCAATGCCCACCCCGCGCTCGCGGAGGGTATTGCCCGTCACCTCCATGTTCCGCTGGGCAAGATCAACGTCGGTCGATTCAGCGACGGCGAAGTCAAGCTCGAGATCATGGAAAACATCCGTGGCAAAGAGGTCTTCCTCATTCAGCCGACCAGCCCGCCCGGAAACGAGAATCTCATGGAACTGCTCGTCATGGCGGACGCGTGTCAAAGGGCCTCTGCGGCCCGAATTACGGCGCTGATCCCCTACTTCGGATTCGCCCGCCAGGACCGCCGGCCGCGAGCCAGCCGCGTACCGATTACGGCAAAACTCGTTGCAAAACTGATCGCGGCCGCGGGAATCGATCGCATCCTGACCGTCGATTTGCACGCGGACCAGATCCAGGGATTTTTCGATATCGGGGTCGATAACGTCTATGCGTCACCCGTGCTGCTCGGGGACGTGTGGAAACAGAAATACGACAATATGGTCGTCGTCTCGCCGGACGTCGGCGGCGTCGTTCGCGCCCGTGCGCTGGCGAAACGGCTTGACGACGCGGACCTCGCGATCATCGATAAACGTCGCCCGCAGGCCAATATGGCCGAGGTGATGAACGTCATTGGCGACGTCGAAGGCAAGGCGTGCATCCTGATCGACGATCTCGTGGACACAGCGGGCACACTCTGCGCGGCCGGCGATACCCTCAAGGATCAGGGGGCCGAAAAGGTCGTCGCCTATATCACACACCCGGTGCTGTCAGGCCCCGCGGTCGAGCGGATCAACGGCTCCGTGCTGGACGAACTCGTCGTTACCGACACGATACCGCTGAACGCCGAGGCCACTGCCAGCGCCAAGATCCGGCAACTCAGCGTCGCCGAGCTTCTGGCAGAAACAATACGACGAATCAGCGATGCGGAATCGGTCAGCTCTCTGTACGTGGACTAGCCACCCCTGTTATCATCCCGCGCCCTCCAGGAGGATAGAACAATGAGTACTGGCTTCGAGCTGGACGTAGAGGCGAGGGACAAGCTGGGCACGAGCGAAACCCGGCGCCTGCGTAATCAGGGCAAGGTTCCTGCGATCCTCTATGGCGGCGGAAAAGATCCGCAATCGGTCATGTTGGAGAAGGATCGGCTCCAGCTCCAGATGGAGCACGAGGCCTTCTACACGAGCATTCTGACGCTGAATCTCGCCGGCGAAACGCAAGCCGTCATCGTCAAGGACGTGCAGCGGCACCCCGCAAAACGACTGGTCCTGCACCTGGACTTCCAGCGCATCCTTGAAGACGAGGAGATCACACTCAACGTGCCCATCCATTTCCTCGGTGAAGAGGATGCAATCGGCGTTAAGGAACAGGGCGGCGAAATCTCGCATCTCATGAGCGACGTCGAAGTCTCATGCCTGCCCAAAGATCTGCCGGAATATCTCGAGCTCGACATCTCGAATCTCGAACTCAACCAGCTGCTGCACCTCTCGGATATCAAGGTTCCCGAAGGCGTCGAACTGACAGCACTGGCACACAACCAGGATCCTGCTGTCGTATCGATCAACCCGCCGCGACGCGAGGAAGAAGACGAAGCCCTCGAGGCGGAGGAAGGACTCGAGGAAGGAGCAGAGCCGGTGGAAGGCGAGGAGCCGGCCGACGGCGAAACGCCTGCGGATTCAGGCGATGGCGCCGACGAAGATTCGTCGGGCTAGGACCGATTCAGGAACGGCGAAAGGCCGCCTTCGGGCGGCCTTTTTATGCCGGCACGAATGCTAGGATGGCGCTATGGGAAAGGACCTGGATCTGATCGTCGGTCTCGGTAACCCGGGAGCGGAGCATCAGCGCACGCGTCACAACGCCGGGTTCTGGTTCGCCGATATTCTGGCGCAGACTTGCGGCGGGACATTTCGACCCGAGAACCGCTTCCATGGCGATGTCGCCGACGTTTCGATCGGATCGCAGCGTATCCGCTTGTTGAAACCGCAGACCTACATGAACGACAGCGGCCGAGCCGTTGTCGCATTAGCGGCTTATTACAAGATACCGATTGAAAACGTATTGGTCGCCTACGATGAACTGGATCTCGAACCCGGACGAGCGCAGTTGAAGTTCGATGGCGGGCACGGCGGCCATAACGGTATGCGCGACATCGTGCAGTGCATCGGCAAGGCATTCTGGCGACTCAGGCTCGGCATCGGTCACCCGGGAAAGGGGCGGCGGAACGAAGTCGTCAATTACGTGTTGAGGCCCGCGTCCTCCGACGATGAAAACGATATTATCGACGCGATCAACGCGAGCATCGACGCATTGCCGGTATTCCTCGAGCAAGGACCCGATAAAGCCAAGACACAGCTTCATAGTCGCGGTGTCGAGCCGCGATCGTACAAGAAGCAATCCGCTTCAGACGCGGGCGTCAAGTAGCTACATGGGCATCAAATGCGGCATCGTTGGCCTGCCCAACGTCGGCAAATCGACGCTATTCAATGCGCTAACGGCTGCGGAGATTCCGGCGGAGAACTACCCGTTCTGCACGATCGATCCGAATGTCGGGATCGTCAACGTTCCGGATGCGCGGCTACTGCGATTGGCAGAGATCGTGCAACCAAAGAAGGTGCTGCCGACTGTCGTCGAGTTCGTCGATATCGCGGGACTCGTCGAAGGCGCTTCGACCGGTGAAGGCCTCGGCAACCAGTTCCTCGCGCATATCCGCGAAACGCACGCGATAGCGCATCTGGTTCGATGTTTCGAGAGCGATGACATCACCCACGTCGCAGGCAAGATCGATCCCGTCAGCGACATCGACATCATCAGTACCGAGCTGCTGCTGGCCGATCTCGAGACCGTCGAGCGCGCGCACGAAAAGGCCGTGCGTCAGGCAAAAACGAATGACAAGGACGCCGTCGCGTGGCGGGATCTGCTCGCGAAACTTCGAACTGCGCTCGAAGCGGGCACGGCGGTCAGGGACATCGAGCTGGACCCGCAGGAGACAGTGAAGCTTGCCGGTATTCATCTGATAACCGCTAAACCGGTGATGTATGTGGCCAACCTCGCGGAGGGTGAAGCGGACAACAACCCGTACCTCGATCGCGTCATCGAGCATGCCGCAACCGAAGGCGCTCCGGTGGTCGCTATCTGCGCGTCGCTGGAGGCCGAACTAGCACAACTCGATGACGACGAACGCGCCGAATATCTCGAGGAGCTCGGCCTGAGTGAACCCGGCCTTGATCGCGTCATTGCCGCCGCCTACGAACTCCTGGGGTTGCAGACTTTCTATACGGCCGGCCCGAACGAAGTTCGCGCCTGGACCGTCAAGCGCGGCGCCACTGCCTACGATGCTGCCGGCGAGATCCACACCGATTTTCAGCGCGGCTTTATTCGTGCTGAAGTCATCTCGATCGACCGCTACATCGAGCGCAATGGCGAACAGGGCGCCAAGGAAGCAGGCGAGATGCGCCTCGAAGGCAAGGACTACGTGCTCGCGGACGGCGACGTCATCCTGTTCCGGTTCAACGTCTAGCCGCAGGTTATTTCGGGGCCGGCTTCAGATAATCCGACTCACTTCATCTCGGCTCGAATCGCGTCCTCGTTGCCAAATAGCCGTCCATGGCACGCTCCTCGTCTACGACGCTCGACGGACTGTCCAAACCCGGCTCTTTTACGTCACCGCGTGCTAGAGTGGTCGGGATGAAAATCCGTGCTTTCGACATTTCCGTGCTGACCGTGCCTTTGGTATTGGTTGCGTCCGCGTGCCTCGCGCAGGACGATTTTCCGTCGCGGCCCATCGACGTCATTACGCATGCGTCGCCCGGCGGCGGTACCGACGCTACTGCGCGCGCGATGGTCGCCGGGGCCCGCGAGGCACTGGATGTCAATATGGCTGTCGTGCCACGCACCGGCGGCGGCGGTGTCGTCGCAATGAACTACGTCAATAACCGACCGCGCGATGGTCATACCGTGCTCGCGATTACGCCTACGCACCTGTTCGCAATTGCTCGCGGACAGGGACCGCTGGCGATAGAAGATCTCGTTGCGGTCGCGCGCGCGACGGACGATCCGCTCGTCGTCATGGTCCGCGCCGACAGCCCGGTGCAGTCGCTCGGCGATCTGATCGAGCTCGGCCGCGAGCGGTCCATCAAATGGGGCACGACGCAGATCGGTGGCGTTGACCACGTTGCCGGCGCGATCCTGGCTCAGGTCGCCGAGACGCAGTTAAGTGTCGTGCCGTTCTCCGGTGGCGGAGAGATCGTGACCAACCTCATGGGCCGCAGCATTGACGCAGCCGGGCTCAACCTGACCGAGGCGCTCGACCAGATACAGCGTGGAGATTTTCGCGCCCTTGCGGTGATGTCGGAGAATCGCCTGCCCGTCATCCCCGACGTTCCTACGACGGTCGAACTCGGCTATGACGTCGTTTACTCAACGGTCAGAGGTTTTCTGGTACTTGCCGGTACGCCCGAAGACCGGATAGATATCCTGGAAGCCGGAATGCTCGAGGCGATGCGGCAGGAAGGCTATCAGAACTATCTCGCGGGCGCCGGACTCGACCCCTCCGGCGTCGCCGGGCGGGAGGTCTGGGCAGCGCAGCTGCAGCGTCTTTATGACGATGCCCGGCAAGCCATGATCGATCTCGGCATTATCGATCCGGATTAGCACTACCGTGAGGCACTCTGACGTATCCGTCGGCATTGTCTTGCTCGCGCTGTGCGCGCTCATTTATTGGCTGACTACCGGCTTTACCGAAGTACCGGCGATGCTGTCACAAAACGTCCCGCCGACGTTCTTCCCGCGCCTGGTCGTAACGATCGTTGCTGCGCTCAGCGTTGTGCTCATCGTCGTTGGACTGCGCAAGGAACGGGTACCGGCGCCGGCTGTCTCGCCCGCCGTGTTTGTCACGGCCGGAATCGTCATTGCCGCAGGTCTTCTGGTCGAATGGGTCGGAACACTGCCAACGCTGTCGCTGATCGCAGTCGCCTTGCCGCTTGCCTGGGGTGAGCGAAGGCTGCCGCGAATCGGCCTGCTCGCCGTCGGCCTGCCATCCGCAATCTATGTCATTTTCAGCGTGGCATTGGGAATTCGTTTCCCGGCCGGCCAGCTCTTCAACTGGCTTACCTGAACCATGGGTCTCCCTGCACTCGAGTATGCGCTGCCGGTATTCACGGACCCGCTCGTGATCGGGCTTGTCATCCTTGGCACCATTGCGGGTGTCGTGGTTGGCGCCCTGCCGGGCCTTTCATCATCCATGGCCATCGCGCTGCTGCTGCCATTCTCGCTGTACCTCGATCCCGTACCGGCCATCGCATTGCTGGCAGCACTTTATTGCGCCGGCACGTTTGGCGGCTCGATCACGGCAATTCTCATCAATGCACCGGGAGCGCCTCCCGCGGCCGCGACCGCGTTCGACGGCTACCCCATGGCCGTCAAGGGAGAAGCCGGACGCGCGCTCGGTATCTCGGCGATTGCATCTTCCCTGGGTGGAATATTCAGCGTCGTAGTCCTGCTGTTCGCGGCGCCGTTTCTCGCGCGGGTCGCATACAGTTTCGGCCCCCCCGAGTATTTCGCACTGGCTGTCTTCGGGCTGTCGATGCTCGCATCCATCAGCGGCGAAGCACCCATCAAAAACCTGATCGGTGGCTGTATCGGATTGCTCATCGCAACCATCGGCGTCGACCTGACAACCGGCGTTGAGCGGTTTACGTTCAGCGTCCCTGAACTCTATGAGGGCATTCATTTCATCCCCGTACTGATCGGTCTTTTTGCCGTCACGGAACTGCTGACCCAGGCGCAAAATCTCGGCCAGAAACGGCACAGCATTCGAGTCTCGGCCGTAAAGCTGCCGTCGCTCGCAGACTTTCGCCGCATTCGCAGTACGATACTGCGCTCCAGCGGTATCGGTACGTTTATCGGTATTCTCCCGGCCGAGGGCGGAACGATGGCCGCGATGATCGGCTACAACGAAGCGAAGCGCTGGTCGGACGAGCCGGAGAAATTCGGTAAAGGCGCTATCGAAGGGGTCGCCGGACCCGAAGCCGCCAACAATGCCGCGACCGGCGGCGCGATGGTGCCGACACTGGCACTCGGAATTCCCGGAAGTGCGACAGCCGCGGTAATCCTGGGTGGTCTGCAGGTGCAGGGCCTCCGACCCGGACCCTATTTATTCGACGAGCAGCCAGCGCTGCTCTACGGCATATTTTTCGCGATGTTACTTTCGAACGCCCTGTTCCTCGTTGTCGGCCTTGCCGGCGCGAAGCTGTTTTCACGAATCAGCCTCGTTCCGACGACGCTATTGTGGCCGACGGTGTTCGCACTCTGTTTTGTCGGCGCGTATGGCCTGGAACAATCGCTCGTCGACGTCTGGATAATGATGATTGCAGGCCTTGCCGGCTATGTGCTCAAGCGGTACGGCTTCAGCCCCGCGCCGATCATCATGGGACTGGTGCTCGGCTCACTCGTAGAAACCTCGCTGGCACAGTCCATGATCATCTTCGATCAACAGTGGACCGGTTTCCTGGCGCGCCCGATCGCGCTCGTGTTCTTCGCGCTCGCCGCGATCAGTATCCTTTCAGGCTCGATTCGGGCGTTGCTCGGACGCGTTCTTTCACGAAGCGGCGGAACCGCCTAGACTTCCACCCCGGAGCAGAATAAGACCAATAACGGAGATGACGACATGACAGCCGGTAACAGCGCCGAAATCAAAAACTTCACGCCCGACATCGAGTCTCGCAGAGGCGAGAATCTGACCCGAAAAGTCGCATCGTTCGTTCTGGAAACCGAGTTCGACGATTTGTCAGAGGAGCTGCTGGATCTCAGCAAGAAGCACGTGCTCGATGGCCTCGGACTCGCGCTGTCCGGCTCGGTCGCTGAGAGCGGACATATCGTCCAGGAATATCTGCAGAATCAGAACCTGAGCGGCGAGACCACGGTCATCGGCACGAGCCTGCGGATGCCAGAGCGATTCGCGGCTTTCGCCAACGGTATCGGCGTGCATGCAGACGACTACGACGACACGCAGCTCGCAGTCGGCAAAGACCGCGTGTACGGATTGCTCACTCATCCGACCGCACCCTGCTTGCCTGCCGCGCTCGCAATCGCGGAGTCGGGAGATCGTTCGGGTCGTGAGCTGCTATTGGCGTACAACATCGGCGTCGAGGTCGAATGCAAGATTTCAGAAGCGATGTCGCCGCGCCACTATCAGCATGGATTTCACTCGACGGCAACCTGCGGCTGTCTCGCCTCGGCTTCCGCGGCCGCGAAGCTCTACGATCTCGATATCGATACGACGCTGAGAACGCTCGCCATCGCGGCGAGCCAGGCGGCGGGATTGCGCGAGAACTTCGGCACGATGACGAAACCGTTCCACGCGGGCAGAGCCGCGGAAGCCGGAGTTGTCGCCGCCGATTTCGCGAAAGCGGGGTGGACCGCAACGGATAAGATACTGGAGTCGCCGCGGGGGTTTTTCCAGGCACACGGCGGCGGCTACGACCTCGACGCTCTCGAAGGCAAGCTAGGCGCACCGTGGAACTTCATCGAGCCCGGCATTTCGATCAAGCCGAACCCGTCGGGATCGCTGACACATCCCGGGATGACGAAGATGCTCGAGCTGATACTCAAGCACGACATCAAACCCGAAGATGTTGCCAGCGTCGACGTTGGCACCAATCACAATATGCCGAATGCACTGATACACCATGAGCCCAGGGACGAGCTGCAGGCGAAGTTCTCGATGGAGTTCTGCATGGCGATCCTGCTGCTGGAGCGGCGCGGCGCGCTACCGGAATTCACGGACGATGTAGTCAACCGCGAAGACGTGCGCGAGCTGATCAGCCGCGTCAACTTCGGCGTCCATCCTGAAGCCGAAGCCGCCGGCTACGACAAGATGACGACGATTATTGACATCAACCTCAAAGACGGCCGAACGATCTCCGGACGGGCCGACTTCGGCAAGGGAAGTCCGGCGAATCCGATGAGCTACGACGAAGTTGCCGACAAGTTCCGCGGCTGCGCGGAATTCGCGAGCTGGCCTGAAGACCGGACCGAAGCGGTCATCGCGATGATAAGAGAACTCGAGCAAGTCGATTCCGTACGCGAAATCACCGCGCTTCTGGCGCGCTAGAAGAGAGCGGGCGCGTGAATCTGGAAGGCGAGACAGCGTTGGTCGTCGGCGGGACGAGAAACATCGGGCTTGCGGTAGCCGCGTCGTTACGAGAAGCGGGTGCGAAAGTCTGCATTGTCGGCGGATCCGATGCCAGCACGCTCGAAAGTGCACTCGCCGATCTCGGTGCGGACGATAAAGCAGTGACGGGGATCATTGCAGACATCTCCGATGAGGCTGCGGTCGGGAAGGCATTCGATCACGCAGAAAAGACTTTGGGTCCGGTATCGATTCTCGTCAACGGTCCGGGCTACCGCCCGCACGGCCCGTTCATGGAAACTTCGCTCGAGGACTGGAACGCGGTTCTGAACATCATGCTGACGGGGCCGTTTCTCACCTGCCGCGAATTGTTCCGACGACTGCCCGACGACCGCAAGGCGGCGATCGTCAACATCGGCGGGCTCTCTGCACACCGGCCGGCGAAGGATCGCGCGCACGTCATCGCGGCGAAGTCCGGACTCGTCGGTCTCACCAGAGCGGTCGCAGTCGAAGGACAGGGTCGGATTCGGGCCAACTGCATCGTACCGGGTCTCATCGTTACGCAGCGCAAGGACGGCCAGCCACAGGCTCACTTCAGTAACGATACTCTGGCGCACGGCAGTATCGGCGACGTCGCACGCACTGTGCTCGCGTTCTCCAGCCCGGAGGACAGTTACGTTACGGGACAGACTATTCATGTCAGCGGCGGGCGTTACATGCCCTGACCCGGGCTCTCGCCGGGATCATTGCGCGAAATACGATGAGTCAGAAAGACCGCGAAAAGTGGAACACGCGCTATCGCGAAGGCAGCTATCACGCGCGCACACATCCAAGCGAACTACTCGAGAAATGGCTTCCTGACGTTCCACTCGGACGAGCGCTGGACGTCGCAGCAGGCGCCGGTAGGAATTCGCTTTATCTGGCCGCTGCAGGCTTCGAAGTCGATGCTATCGATATCTCCGCTGAGGCCCTCGCGCGATTGCAACGCGACGCGAAGGACCGAGGCTTGTCGATCAATACAATCGAACGCGATCTCGAGTCCGATTCCCTGCCGAAGCAATCCTATGCGCTGATCGTAATGGTGCGCTACACGAACGGCGATTTGATACCGCGTTTGCTGGCGCTGCTCGAAGACGGCGGCGTGTTTCTTTGCGAGGAGCATCTCGAGACGGATGCGGACGTCGTCGGTCCTACCGATCCCGCGTTCAGGGTAAGGCCGAACGAACTGGCTGAGCTCGCTGCCGGGCTCGAAATCCTTCAATACACTGAAGGGCTTGTCGAAGACCCGGACGGGAGAATCGCGGCACTCGCGAGATTGGTGGCCCGGAAATCCGGTACTGCCTAGAAGCGGAATGTGCGACTGTATTTGACGGTGAACGCGGATTCACGCGAGCTGAGCCCCGAGAAACTCGATACCGCCGATGAGTTATGGTTCCAGACGATGTAGAGATCCTCACCGGCGCGCGGATTGAATCTCAGGCGACTGTTCAGGCCCACCGTATCGGAGATGTTGTCATACTGCAGCAGGTTGACCCAGGACCAGCGCACGTTAAACGCGAAGTTGGCGCGCAGCTGAATCAGGCGTGTCGTGAAGTTCCCGACAGGCAGTTCTATATCGTTGTACTCGTATCCGGTTCCTAGATACAGACGGTTACTCGGACGCCAGTCGATTCCGCCGTTGAGCGTTTGTTTCGTACCACCATAATAGTCCCCGTCCTCTATCGAGAAGTTCGGCGAGAAAACGCGATCCGATGCGAGCTGAAAACTCACCCGGGTACTGTCGAATTCGTATTCACCCGGTAGAATCGCAACACCTTCGGAGATTTCGAACGGTTCAACCAGCACTTCGGTTTGCGAAGTCCACTGCAGGTTGACTCGGTCACCGCGGTGATTATCCAGTCTCAGCGGACGAAACGAGAGCCATCTCGACTGCATCTCACCCGTGTTGATATCGTCGTATTGAGAGAAAGAGAACCAGGTCTGATTGGCTCTGATCCAGGGATGATCGACAGGCCGGTGCAGGTACGAAGAGGCCAGCCAGACGCGCTCGTAACCGGCGCGATTGACGAACCCCAGCGCCGGATCGAAGTTGTCTTCGACGACCTCGTAACGCGATTCGAACGCCAGTCCTTCGTTCGCCAGCACTCGGAACGTAGCGCCGTAGGAGGCGTCTTCGCTCTCGATTCCCTCGGAGTCCGACTGCTGATACCAGACACCGCTATCTATCGTGCGACCCTTCGTCAAACGCGTATTACGATAACGAAAATCGGCGCCGACTAACGAGTTGTCGAGATTCGAGCCAGGGTTGCCGTCTGTGACGATCATGCCAAGAGTGGACTCCTCGAGCACATTGGCGGCAATGCGACCGACGAACATATCAGTTGGGTCAACTGTACCGTTTCGCCCTTCGTAACCGTCCTGAGAAACTCCGAGCACGCCAACGTTGAAGCGCCCCATGCGCCCGGTCAGTTTCGCTCCGACGTCAAGGTCGACAGGTTGACCGTTGTTGCTGAGACCGATACGACGAGAGAAGAACGGGATTCCGTTTCTATGCAGATCGCCGAAGGAGAATATGTCGACGTCCTGCAGGAAGAAGTCGCGCTTCTCCGGGAAGAACGCGGAGAAGCGGCTCAGATTGACTTGCCGGTCATCGACTTCTGTAGCGGAGAAATCGGTATTGAATGTCAGGACACCGGTCAGAGAAGGCGTGAAATTGTAGAAAACGTCGAGCGAAGGATCGGTCGAGGTATCGTCCGCGGAAGTCGAGTAGTTTCGATTGCCGGCAACGATGATCGATGGAATGACGTCCAGTCCGCGACCCTGACGAAGATTTTCGAAACCGCTCAGCACGCCGGTCGAACTCAGATTGACGGCGCGACCGTATGACGTCCAGGCCATCTTCTCGCGTTTCCGCGGAATCGCACGACCTATCGTGAAGCCCCAGTCCGGGTTCGCCGGATCGAAGTTCAGTGACTTGAACGGTATCGCCATCTCTGCGGTCCAGCCCTGATCATTGATGACCGCCTCGCCATCCCAGATGCCGTCCCAATCGGGATTGATGTCCGCCGGCCTCTCGAAGATACCGTCCCGGCGAACGCCGTTCGGGTTGAGCATGAATTTGTAGCCGGCGCGCATGTTGTTGAATGGATCGAGGATAATCTCGAATCGATCATCGATGCCGACCGACTGGCCCTGGATCATCTGCTTTGCTGCTATCTGGTCGGGGTCACTGTCGTACAGGCGCGCTCCAACATAGAGATTATCGTCGTCGTACATGACGTAGAAGATCGACTCTTCCGTCGGGACGCCGTGTTCAGCCGGATCGTATTGGTGCAGGTCGCGAATGACGGTTGCGTTCTCCCATACGCTGTCATCTAACAGGCCGTCAATCACGGGCGCTTCGTCGACACGAACGATATCGGCAACTTTTCGCTGCGAGGTTTGCTGGGCTGAGGCAGCGACCGAAGCGCTCAATGCAATCGCACAGACTGATAGTCTGTGGCGATCAATTGAAGACATTTTTCGTGCGAATCTCACAGTCGAGCGAACTCCATGTTTCATGGAAGTGGCCGTCCATAACCGATCACCGCCGACGGCGGTGTACTGCCCCGAATCACGATCCCCCTCCAGGCAATCCGACCGATGAACGACGAGCCGCGCGGGCCTCGTATTTCGCTCAGATTCACGGGAATTTTAAGCAAAGAACTCTGGCGGATGGAATCGATTTCGCTTAAGAAACGTTAATCTCGTGGGGTTCGGCTTCTCAGGCTGCCAACCAGGTCGCAGTTGTCGCTGCAGGTAGTCCGTCAGCGATCGACGTTCGACCAGGATCCTGGCGTATCGATACAGTTATAGGGCTTGACGATCTCGCCCGGACGCCATACCCAGGAAGAGGTCAGCGTAACGGGCTCCGTGAATGTCGAGGGATCGATCACCGTAAGCTCGTAACCGAGCTCGCGTTCATCCTCGCTCATACTGAAACGCTCCGTGATTTCTGCATCCGCGGTCAACGGCACACCGCGATCGAAGTCCGGAAGAGTAATCATGCTCGTTTCGACAACAAGATCGTCATCGTCCCATCGGCCGACCGAATATCCCCAGGGCGAGGGCTCAGGCGTGCCGCCTTCGAGATGAATAACGCGCTCTATATCGAATTCCTCGAGCCGCATTCTGATCCGATCTCCCTCATCGACAAATTCCATCGGCCAGTTGTTGGCCATCGTCCGGGGCATCCCTTTCGGCATACACCCGGTATCGATCTCCGTGGTCGGGTTCCAGGCATCTTTCGCGGCCTGCGCGGCATCGGTCAGCGGATAGTTGTCGACGAAGAGTCTTTGGACTGTCGGTGCCGCCTGGCGCGCCCAGACGCGGAAAATCCCGCTCGCCGATGCCTCGGCTGCACGCACGGCTGCTTCGTTAAGCGGTTGGAGTTCCCGCTCGATCGTATTTTCGGTCCAACGAGGCGGAAGCCCGGTGTGCAGAAGCACTTCCTGACCGCTTGGCAATAGAACATGACTGACTTCCATCACGTTCTCGGCGACTTTTGACGGTGGTCCCGCGACGCGAACTCGCGTTCCGGCACGAAGCACGTCCCGGCCAATGCCGTATCTCTCGAGGATGCTTGGAGGGGTCGTCTCCATCTCCCAGATTTCGCCGCCGTAGGCGTCGTCCGCCCGGATCCAGTAACGAACATGAGGATGGCGCCACTGGACACGCGTAATCTCACCTTCGAGTTCGACGGTTTTCGACATGTCGAAAAATGCTGCGCGGGAATGGTGCGAGGAAGCCGCCAGCGGCAGAAAAATCGATGCGAGAAGAAACGCTCGAGTGAGCTGAATGGTCATGTCCGTCCCCCTTTATTGCCGGTTCTCGTAAGGAACGCTACGGATCGAACAAGACCCATTGTACGCTGATTGGCCGTCGTACGGCGCACCGGGCTGGTGAACCGCGCGACGGCCTGCGTGCTTTCGTTTAGAATCGCCCGTCGTGGTGATGTAGCTCAGCTGGTTAGAGCGGCGGATTCATAACCCGCAGGTCGGTGGTTCAAGTCCACCCATCACCACCATTAAAATCAAAGACTTAGGATATTTTCA
>JAHEKF010000027.1 GCA_024638465.1 Rhodospirillaceae bacterium
GGCAAAGATTCAGCGAGGCGCCGAGAGTCAGCAAGTCCCTCGCCGTTTCATCGACTGCAAGATGATTCATGAACGACTTGCGCGAGTGGCCGACCAGCACGCGAAGCCCGTGACGGCGAAATTCACCGGCCCTGGCCATGAGCTGCATCGACTGAAGACTGTTCTTCCCGAAACCGATTCCGGGATCGAAGATGATCCTGTCGAGATCCAGTCCGGCCGCATCCCAGGTGTCGAGCTGTGAGACGAGCCACTCGTCGACTTGTGCGAAACAGTCACGCTCAGGGGTCAGAATCCGATTGCGCGCTGCCGGAAGTCCCAGACTATGCATCGCGACCCAGTCAGTGTTGCTATTCAGCGCCAGATCGATCATCTCGGGCGACTGCAATCCGCCAACATCGTTGATGATGTCCACGCCCAGATCGAGCGCGTTCCTCGCGGTTTCCGCGTGATAGGTGTCAACGCTGATGAGCGGTCCCAGAACATTTTCGCGGCGACGTTCTGTTAGCTGTCGAACGACTGGTTCAATGCGTCGCCATTCTTCTTCGGCGGTCAGAGCCCCGGCCCCGGGTCGCGTCGATTCTCCTCCGACGTCGATGATGTGGACACCCGCCGTAAGCATTTCATCGATATAGGGTTGCGCCGTCGTCCACGTGTCGTGAAGACCTCCGTCTGAAAATGAATCCGGCGTGACGTTGACGATGCCCATCCACAGCGGCAAATTCTGCGCGAGTCGCTGCGACCAATCGAGCATCGATTTTCCTTCGCGGCCGGGAATTCCGAGCCGTGGCTCCAATGCGACCAGCGGAGCGACTACAAAGCTTCTCTCATGCATGCCAGGGTGCGGTATTTTGAGATCGCGCTCGTCAATCCGATCGTCCCCCCAAAGCAAGATATCGATATCGATGGGGCGGGGTGCCCAGCGCTCACCATAACTGCGCCCGAACTCCACCTCGATATCTTTAATCGTTCGAAGTGCCCCTCGCGGTGACAGGTCCGTTGTTACTTCGGTGACGAGGTTTAGAAATGGCAGATTCCAGTCCGATGGCGCTCCAGCAGGAAGCATCGGCGGAGATTCGACGACCGGCGACACGCGTTTTGAAACAATGCCTCGCCGTTCAAGCTGCTTCAGGGCACGTGCCAGATTCTGTTGCCGCTCGCCCAGGTTCGAGCCGAGCCCGAGAAAGATACTCATCGTCGTGGTCGCGAATCAGAACGTTTCATGCGGCGTATTCTCTCAGATGGCTCCCGCGAGGGAGCGGGAACGCAACTGGTGCGGATTTTATAGCGGTTGTCCGGTTAAAATTGCGATCGATGGCGTTCGCGCAGCAAGAATTTCGTCGCCAGCAGCAATGCACGGTGATCCATTAATTCATTACATGGAGGTAGTATGAGCATCAGATCAAGCGCTTTCAGTTTTATCGCGTGCCTGTTTGCACTGCAGGGAGCGCCCGGAATTGTGAGCGCTGCGCCGCAGCTGGACGCGAACTTTCAGCCGGATACTGCCACCTGGGGTGCCTTCGTCGGGTTGTCGACTAGCGTCAGCTTGCCGCGTGGCCAGCCATTCACGGTCGGGGCGGACGGAACGCTGGCGTCCGTGGAGCTCTACCTGAGCCGTGATGCCAACGCCTCAGTGGCTGTTGGCCGCAAGGAGTCGCTCGTTAGGGTTTGACTGCACGGCGAAGCGGACAACCGGAGCCTGAGCGGAGCTACCGGATATACAATACCGCCTGCTTGGGGGGGGGTGAGTAATGAACTCGGTTTCAGCCTTCGTGGCATTACTGTTAGGCGTCGGGGTGTTCGCAGCCGCATCGGCGGACGCTGAAAATACCGAATTTGGCGATCTATCCGCTTTGAACCGGGGCGAGGTGACCGGCACTCTCCGGTTGCGTCCAAGCCGGCGCGCGGAGCTGCAATCGTCACAGGAGCGATGTTCGGTCAGTCATCAAGGCCGCTATCGGGACGGTCGCTACCGGCAGGCGGGAGTTCGATTCTTCGAGTTCGAGATCCTCATCAAGAGCAACTGCAGGTCAACCCTGATGAAGTGCCTCGTTCAGTACCGTACGCTGATCTTCGGGCGATCTCATGCCGGCAACCAGACCACGACCGCCAGGGCACCGTGGTGGGAGTCATCGCTGCAAACTGTGACCTTGAGGCCTGGTGAAACGATCGAGACGCGTCCGCTGGGTCCTACGCGCCGCAACGCGGGTGAGTACGAAATAGATTGCGCTCGCATCGGTAGCGCCTGAATCCGCGAAAGGCAAACAAGGGGGGCAGCGAACGCGTTCCACGCAGCAGCCGTTTCTGTGTCACCGCGATTCGAAATCGTAGAGCGGCAACCGGTCCCATGAGGGACGCGGCGCGTCGGGTATCGGACGCTTTCCTTCGTCGGCTACAATCGACAGTCGAGCCGAATATTCAGCAAAGTAAAGCTGACTTGATTCGCAGATATTCGGGTATCGCATAGCTTGGCGTTTCGCCGGAGGCATATCGGTCAATACCGGGCTGCCGGCCGATCATTACCGACCAAGCGCACAGTGTAAATTAGCGGGACCGAAGGGAGTTTACGCCGATGTCGATTCTTCTCGAGCAAATTCGTCAATGGGGGCTTGACGCGTGGCGAACGCTCGAGAGCTGGTTCGGTAGTCCGGAATTTTATGGGCAACTTGCGGCGATCGCGCTGTCGATAGCGATCGCGTTTCTGTTGTCCGCCCTGATTAATTCGCGTAGCTCCCGTGCCGGAGAGCCGCGCGACGATGGGGCCTTCTTCAAGTTTCGATCTTTACTGTATCGACTATCAGCGTTGGTGTTTCCGCTGCTGATTTTCCTGACTCTGTCTGCGGCGATCGAGATTTCAGATTCAGTAATTTCGCAGAGCTGGCTTATCAGGAGTGCACAGGGACTCGCGGTTGTCTTGTTGCTCTACATGATTGCGACCCGCTTTGTTCGCAATGCGTTCGTAAGTTCGCTGATAATGTGGCTGGGAATCCCCATCGCTACGCTACAAGTTTTCGGATTGCTTGACAGCGTTACAGCTTATCTCGACACCATTTCCTTGACGGCGGGCAATATCCGTTTGTCGCTTCTGGGCGTGTCGCGAACCGTTTTATTCGGTGCTCTTCTGTTTTGGCTCGGAAGAGCGTCAAACGCCGCAGGAAAACGCGTCATTCGCAACCAACAGAAGCTGGATCCGGGAACGCGCGAAGTTTTCGCGAAGCTGTTCGAGATCGCACTGTACGTTATCGTTTTCCTGCTGTTGCTGCAGATCATGGGAATCAATCTCACAGCGCTGGCCGTTTTCGGGGGCGCTTTGGGCGTCGGACTGGGCTTCGGGTTGCAGCAAATCGCTTCGAATTTCGTTTCCGGGATAATCATTCTGCTCGATCGGTCGGTGACTATCGGTGACTTTATCGAACTGGAAGATGGGCGATCCGGCACACTGCGTGAGCTCAATATGCGGTTCGGCGTTCTGGAGACCTATGACGGGAAGGATGTGATGGTGCCGAACGAACTGTTTATCACTTCCTCCTATACCAACTGGACACATAAAGATCCTCTGCAGCGTTACTCTCTGGAATTCCAGGTCGCGTACGCGACCGATCTGGACCTCTTATTCGACAATATTCGTCAGCTGTGTGCGGAGCATCCGAGTGTGCTTAGCGGCGATGATCTTCCGATTGAGATACGGCCGGATGCCGAGATCGCGGGGTTCGGAGACTCAGGCATCGATATCCTGGTTGAGTTCTGGATGGAGGGCGTTGATGATGGAAAGAATCGTGTAGGCGCGGACTTGTTTCACTCCATATGGCGCTCGATCCAGGAGCATGGAATGCAGATTCCGTTCCCACAACGCGAAGTCCGGATTCTTGGGGACAATGCTACCGAGATACGCAGGGACTAGCGGTCAGGTTTCGACTGAGCGACATGGCCGTGTTTGCGGTATTCATCGGTATCGCCGCAACCCGAGACTGAATATTCGCGCCTTCCGCGTTCATCCTTAACAGGCTGCTCGGCTACAGCAGATTCATCATTCGGTGCTTGTAGACTTCTTTCAGCAACGAAATACAGGTGACTCCGACCAGAACGACGACAATTGAGTGCAGGTCCCAGGAGTTCAGCACGAAACCCAGCGCCACGGCAGCCGCAGGCGGATGCTCCGTATCCGTAATCACCATCAGGAACATCGCGAGACCCGTGGCTATCGCAGCTCCGCTTACGACTACGAGTCTTTCCATTCCGACGCCATGTTCTAGCTGAAACCAGCCGACCGAGACCGATACGAGTACGCCAACCAGTGTTCCGATCACGTAGCCGCCTATCAAATATCTCGGCTTCGATGATTCGATGTGTGGCATAGTAAAGGAGATAAATGCGGACGCGCCCAGAGACGCGATCAGGACTGTTTGGGTGAGTACGTTCAGAACGACGAGTACCACGAAAATAAATGTCGTTGCCGCGACGCACTGGGCAATATAACGCAAGTAGTTGCGTCTGAACTTGGGATCCAGGATTCGATAGGCCTTCGAAGCCCGATTCTCAACGGCGGCAGTTTCGCGCACGAGAGCTTTCTTTTCGGTCTAACCAATAGTTTTATCGGCGCTATCAGGGACTTCTTTAGGCATTAGCGGATTTTTTCAGGCATTAGGGCGATGAATCGACAGCGTATTTTTATCGGATTGGCGCTCCTCGCTATATTGACCTTCCATACCGTTGTTGCGCAGAGCCCCAGCGACGAAAGTCCCCGGTTGGTTCAGCTTACGGATAGTGTATTTCGCGTCGTGCATCGGCCGATGGCTGCAAATACTTCCGTTGTCGTCACGGATGAAGGAATAGTCGTAATAGACGCCACGTGCCGCGGTCAAGGTAACCCGGAGTGGCTGAAATCCGAGCTAGACCGGCGATACGACGTTCCGGTCAAGTACGTTATTTTGAGTCATGATCATTCCGATCACATCTGTGGCTTGCAGGTTTTTGACGACACCGCGACCACCGTATCGCATACAAATACGCGGAAGCACATCGTCAGGGAAGGGCGGAATACTTCGGTGCCGGACATCGTTTTCGATCAGGAGATGGAGATACATCTCGGCGGAACGACGTTGTTTCTGTATTACTTCGGGCATACACACAGCAATAATCTCATCCAGATCCACATCCCGGAAGAGCGAGTTCTCATCGCGCCGGATTTGGCATGGGGAGAGACTGAGAAGGCGTTGGTGTTTCCGGACTTTCGTGATGCGCATGTCGAAAATTTGATCGATACGCTGGGCGTGTTATCAAAGCTGGACGATGTCGATATCGTAGTCCCCGGGCACATGGGGCCGACCACGCAACAGAGCTTTATTCACTTCCGCGACTATGTGATGACGCTCCAGGAACGTGTCCTGGCGGAGCTTGTCGAGGGCGCTACGATAGAGCAGATACTCGAGCGAGTCACAATGGACGACTACTCAGACTACGAAAATTATGATTTGTGGCTACATTCGAACGTGATTTCGATGTGGGACAATATGTATCGCTGGCGCGAGCCGGCTTTTAACGACGCACCGGGTAACTACCAGGATGCGTACCCGATAGGATTTCCGATCGGCGACTATGAGCGTCCCGAATAGCCGCTCTTTGCCAATATTAATTTCGGCTTCGGCCCAGGAACAACGGAAGAGGAAGCATCATGCGATTGAAAATCGGTATTGCCGCGGCAAGCGGACTTGTCTTCGGCGCAACTCTGGCTATGGCGCAAGACGCCTATATGGTCCCGGCGGATGCGCCGGCCCATATTCGACGCGCCGTCGAATCGGATGCGCGAACTGAAGAACAGCGCGCGAGGGATTCACTACGTAAGCCGACAGAAATATTGATGCTCGCCGGTGTTGCTGAGGGCGACTACGTGATCGAATTCGCGGCACTCGGACATTACTATACGACGCTACTCGTCGATGCAGTCGGCGCCGCCGGTCACGTAGAAATGGTCGATATGCCCTGGACCGATCGTTTCGGCGGCGAGCCTGCCCGGGCGTTTGCTGCCGGGCACGACAACGCGACGTTTACACAGGTCCACTACAATGAAATGGATTTACCGGACAACGTCGATGTCGTCACGATGGTGCTTTTCTATCACGATCTGACTCGCGAATCGGCTGACCAAAGCGTGGATACCGCCGATATGAATGCGCGGGTTTTCTCAGCGCTCAAGCCTGGCGGGACATACCTCATTGTCGACCATAAAGCCGAGGACAACTCCGGCTGGCGCGACGCGACCACGCTGCACCGTATCGATGCGCAGACGATTATCGACGAGGTCACAGCCGCTGGATTCGAGCTGTCGGTAAACAGCGACATACTTGCCAACGCTGCTGATGACCGCACGCTCAACATGCGCGATGACGCAATACGCGGCCGCACCGACCGGGCCGTGCTGCTATTCCGTAAGCCGATGTAGTCTGCGGCACGCGGTTACCGGCGGCAGTTTGACCATCGTCAACGGACGCAATAGATTAATTTCAGAAAGAAATCGCTCTGCGGCTTGAAACCGGGAAGACCGGGCCCGAGCAGAATAGAACAAGGGAGAGCACCAAATGAGTAATGAGAATCTTACGATGTCGACGCAATGGCGCTCCGTGCGCACTGCGATACTCGCGATCGGTGGACTGACGGTGCTTGTTGCGGGCTCGATGCTGCAAGCGCAGGTCGTCGAAGGACAGGCCGTAGACGCGAACGGCGCACCCTTGTACCGCGTGGACCCCTTCTGGCCAAAGTCGCTCCCCAACAACTGGAGCATGCAGCAAGTGACCGGTATAGGCGTCGATGACCAGGACATCGTCTGGTTCCTGAATCGACCGAATGCGCCCGATCCGCTCGAGATCATCGCCGAGAGCGATCCGCGCGCGGTGCTCTGCTGCGTGCTCGGTCCTCAGATCATCGCAGTGGATCAGGGCGGCGACGTCGTACACGCGTGGGGCGGACCCGATTACGAGGGCTGGCCGGCCGGGCTGCAGACGGTGATACCGGACAGCCAGGGCTTCGTCTGGGTCGGCGGTACCAGGGCGCAGGAAAGCATTCAGAAATTCACTCGCGATGGCGAACTCGTCTGGGATTTCGGCCATCGCGTCCCTCAAGGGGTACAGTGGCAAGAGAACAACCAGGAAGTCGATAACTTCGCTCAGAAGGGCCGGTTTCAGATCGATGAGGTGGAGAACGAGATCTACATCATCGACCAGAAACGCGTCGTTGTATTCGACGCTTCAAGTGGCGACTTCAAGCGCGGCTGGGGCGGCCATGGCATGCCGTTGAGCGATATCACCAACGAGCCGATTCCGGGCTACGAGTGGGACGGTGGGCCACCTCCCGAAGAGGAGAACTTCGTTCCTGCGATGCATTTCGTCGAGATCTCGAACGACGGATTGGTCTACATCGGAGAGCGGGGTCAGAACCGTATCCAGGTGTTCACGAAGGCGGGCGAATGGCAGCAGGACATCTATGTCAGTCCTAATACACCGTCTCAACGCACCTGTGGCAGCCTCGACTGGATGCCGGGACCCTGCGGCACGATGTACAAGATGGTGATCTCCGTAGATCCGGAGCAGAAGTACCTGTTTGTTGCTGATGCGGCGAACAACGTGATCTGGTCCGTCGATCGCCGTAGCGGCGAGACGCTCGGTCATTTCAGCCGCCCGGGCCGGCTGGCCGGCGAACTGAATTTCCCGAACGCCATCTCGATGGACTCGAAGGGCAACATCTATACCGGCGAAGTCAGCAACGGCAAACGGATTCAGAAGTTTGTGCCCGTAATGGCCGTTGGCCGTTAGGAAAACGGGAGACAGGCGGGTTGCGCCCGAATTCGTTCAACGGGCGTTGAACGGGCTTCCTGCCGTCGCGATATCAGGCTCGCGTTCTACGGGGCAAGGAAACGCCGCGTTGCTTCCGGATCGCAGTCGAATGGCTCCATCTGCACATGCGGTGAGTAGACGAGTTCGCGCGAATGCTTCATTTGTCCGACGAGATACTCGGGATCCTCCAGCATAAATTCGACGGCGATTCGTGCGCCGTCCTGGATTAGCCGGTATCGCTCTACGACGTGTTTTTGCCCGCCGGAGGGTACGCCGATCTGGTACGGCGAGCGATGATCCAGAAAGTTGGTCGTGTCGACGACCAGCGTATCGCCTTCCCAGTGACCGACGGAGTGGCCTGGGAGGAAGCGAACGCTCGCATCCGGGTGTTCCCGGCCATCCATGTATACGGTTCGCACCTCATCCCAGTACTGGCTGCGAATCACGACTGTACCGTTGGCTTCGTTGAGCTGAATCTGAAGCGGATAGCGGGTACTCGACACGATCATGCCAGGGGATGGCCGGCCGATACACTGAGCCTCCGGGTTCTCCGGCGAAAGCGGGTCGTAGGCATCGCGCGCAGCTTGTCCTTTCTCGCTGAGCTCGAGTTGAGCGAGAAAGAATCCGTCGATACCGCCCGGATAAGCGACCTGCTCCGACGCCCTGGACAGCCAGATGCCCTCCAGTGAGGTCGCTCTGGCAGTTGGGTCCGGTTCATAGATGCCCGCAGCGGCGATAGTCTCACGCGGTGTTTCGACCGCCTGGACTATGCCATAGGGTCGCCCACCGATCGCTGGATGCGCTTCGACCGAGACGCGGTCGCCGGCGGCCAACGTGTCACGTGACCAGCCTCGTCGCGATAATCCGAGTGCCGAACCCATCTGCAGTGACCATTCGGCGACTTCGCCGTTCGTATTCGGGACCTCAATCAAGAAGTAAGCATGCGGATTGCGAAAGTGGAATTCTGTGACCGTGCCTTCGAGAACGACACTCGAGTTCATGTCGATACCGGCGTCGCTGTGGTGGCCCAGGGCGGGAGCCGTCGGCACCACGGCAGCCATCAGGATCGTCGCATATTTCACGTTCTTCCCCCGCGAAGTGACCTGATGATAGATTCTACTCTCAATGAGCCATCAAGATAATCATTGCCTCGGCGCGATCACGGCCCGGATCGTACTGGCCGTGGCGTTTTCGCTTCCATGCCTCTGCACTGTGTCGCTTGCACAGAGCGGACAGGATCCGTCCACCGTCAACATCGGCAGTTCAGACCCGGAACCCGCGCCTCAACGTGACCTTTCGGGCACCTGGACGCCCGTTGGAGGAACCCGTGTCGGGATCCAGGCTGGCGGCGTTCAGGCGATGCCGAATGATGGGAGCCCGGAACACCTGTTGCCCTATACAGAATACGGGTTGCAGGTCTACGAGAGTCACAGGGCGCTGGAAGGCGTGGATGCCGTCCTTCCGGCCGAGCACAATGATCCGCGAAACCGATGTGAGCCACTCGGATTTCCGCGGATGAATCATTACAACATCCGGATGACCCAGATTTTTCAGAATCCGCAAAAGATCGCAGTGCTTTATCAATACGACAATCGCTGGCGCAATATCTGGATCGATGGGCGCGAAGTTCCGGAGATGGTCGATGGCGGAGTTCTCGCGGGCGGTACCTACAAGGCTTCGAAATGGTACGGGTATTCGGTAGGGGAATGGACCGACGATTTCACGCTGGTTGTCAAGACGGTTGGCATGATGCCTGAAGACCGCGTCTGGCTCGATTCAACGGGACGGCCGATTAGCGACGCCGCAACGGTCGAGGAGGTATTTCGCCGAGTAGACCGCAATCACATGGAGTGGACCGAAACGATCGACGACCCGAAGCTGTACACAGAGCCGTGGGTGGCGATGAAAATAATGTTCGAATTGGCGGACCCCCACACCGACATCATAGAGATGTACTGTTCGCCGGTAGAGATGGAATATTATTATGAGGCTTTCGGTAATTCTGCTAGTGGTGTCGAGAATGGCAACGAGTAGTTCGCTTACTGCTCTTCAGGGAATCCGTTTTGCCGCTTGGAGGTGATTTATCGAAAACAGATTTCTTATCCCGGTGTCTGCCTGTCTTCTGGTGTCTTCCGTGCCAGTTGCGGTATCCGCTCACCATAGTGCGTTCGCATTCGATACCGAAAACACACTGACCATCGACGGTACCGTTACCGAGTGGTTCTGGGCGAATCCGCATTGCCTCCTGAAGTTCGACGTCGTGTTGGACAGCGATGACGTTGTGCATTGGGTCGCCGAAACTCAGGCGCCGGCGAACATGATCGATGCCGGTTGGAGAAAGAATGACCTGAAGCCTGGCGATGGCATTACGATTACAGTGCAACCCGCAAGGAACGGTAATCCGGTCGGACGTATCGTGCGTGTCGAGTTCGATGACGGCAGAACATTGGATGTATCCCAGGATCGGACGGGGGAAACGGGCAACCGATATCACTTATCGGGTGCGCCTACGGACTAGCGCAATGGGGCGGCGCAAGGCGCCGGTTATCTTTAGGGGGGGGATTGTCAGGTGTTCATTGGTTATGTCGCGGTAGCGGGGTACGCGCAGGCAATATGGCTTGCGGTTACGTGGAGATCTGGTTCGGATCGTCGCCGAGCGAATAACCGAGCAGCAACACGTGAAGTTGTATAACTTCGTAGAACACGCCTGGTTCAAACGAACCATTGTCGTCCTGATCATCATCAATGCGGTTTTTCTCGGGATGGAGACGGTCCGCCAGCTGCCTCCGGGCATTCTCGATGCGGTTTTTCGGGTCAACAGGGCGATTCTCGCGGTCTTCGTCATAGAGGTCATACTTCGAATCGCCGTTCACCGGTTCAATTTTTTCCGTGACCCCTGGAGTATCTTCGACTTCGTGATCGTGTCTATTGCGCTGCTGGCTCCGTCCGGTCCGCTACAGATTCTCAGAGCGCTTCGAATCCTGCGTGCGTTGAGGCTCGTCTCGACCGTACCGAGTTTGCGCCGTGTGGTCGACGGGCTGCTCAGTGCAGTTCCCGGTATCGCATCAGTCATGATACTTCTCATCTTGGTTCTGTATATCGCCGCAGTCATGGCGACGTTGCTGTTTC
The DNA here is from genome assembly GCA_024638465.1 of Rhodospirillaceae bacterium. Lineage (GTDB taxonomy): Bacteria > Pseudomonadota > Gammaproteobacteria > Steroidobacterales > Rariloculaceae > SMWC01. The sequence goes on from JAHEKF010000027.1 coordinate 10,953, forward strand.
GAGACGTATCGCCCGATAGCTTCGGCCATCTGGGTATCAGTCTTTTCTCGCTCTTTCAGATCATGACGCTTGAAGGATGGGCCGAGATCGCGACTGGCGTGATGGTGGAACAGCGCTGGGCCTGGATTTTCTTTATCGTCTACATTCTGGTTGCGACGTTTTTGGTACTCAACCTGGTCATCGGTGTAGTCGTCAGTGCGATCCAGTCCCGAATCGAGGACGAGAAAACTGAGAACTCAATTGATAATGCGGCGCTGAAGAACGAGTTGGTCTCGCTGCGCGAGGAGATCGTCCAGCTTCGAAATTCGTTGGGGCGATGATTCTTAGCCGTAATTGGAGAAAGCTATGCAAGTTCGCGGAATCGGTTTCTGGGTTCTCCAGGGGCCAGGATGGTTGCTGCTCGTTTACCTCGTCTATGCGCAGGGTATCGCCGCCATTGACTACGACCTTGGGGTTGCCTTGGGGACCCAGGAATCGGCGAGCGCGATCACTGAGGTTGGAGCCGCGTTCTGGTATGGCTTTGCGCTCGGCGATCTTGTCATCTATATCCCGTTGCTGGCCGCGGGTCTAATCGGCAATCTTCTACGCCTATCCTGGAGTCGCACTTCGCTCGGCGCCGCTCTCGGGATTACGGTCTACTGGCCAATCGTATGTCTGGCCGCAGTCGTCGATGCGCGCGACGCTGAGGGATGGGTATTGTCGAACGAAGGCGACTATTGGGCAGTGCTTCCGGCAATAGCCATCTGGGGCGCTTGGGGACTTTGGTGGGTCGCGAACCCGAACGCCGAAAGCTGAACTCCCGGGCTTGGCTTCGCGCGTAGACTCAGTCTGAAACCCTGACGGTCCTTTTCCTGCGACGCTATACTAGCGTCCAGTCGTGTTATAGAGACTCAGGCCAACTCAACTCAGAGGGAAAAAGAAGATATGGCAACCTACCAATGTGAGAAATGTGGAATGTCGGTGAATGCCACCTGCGGACACTGCGATGCTGCTCTGGAGAACGGCACGCTCGACGTCGGAGAGGGCAAGCAGGTCCAGATTTCGCAGTGCCCTAACGGTCACGGCAAAATCAAATCCCCGCTGTGCTGCGGGCAGGATATGAGCTGCTCCACGGCCTGATGACCCGGAGCGCGGGCGTTAAGCGGCCCGTTTCGCTCCTGAAGAAAACAAGGAAACTCAATGAAATCCAGAGCGGCAGTGGCCTGGGAGGCCGGCCAACCCCTGTCTGTTGAAGAAGTTGACGTGGCCGGTCCGAAGGACGGCGAAGTGCTCGTGCGGCTCGTCGCGACGGGCGTTTGTCACACCGATGCCTACACGCTGTCGGGCGAAGATCCGGAAGGCGCGTTTCCCGCGATTCTCGGTCACGAGGGCGGCGGCGTCGTCGAAGATATCGGTGTCGGCGTCAGCAGCATCAAGGTTGGGGATCACGTCATTCCGCTTTACACGCCGGAGTGTCGCGAATGCGCATTCTGCACCTCGGGCAAGACCAATCTTTGCCAGGCTATTCGTGCTACACAGGGGCGGGGCGTCATGCCGGACGGCACCACGCGTTTTTCATCGGGCGGTAAGGACATCCTCCACTTCATGGGTACCTCGACATTCTCCGAGTACACCGTGCTACCGGAGATCGCCGTCGCAAAGATCTCCAAAGCTGCTCCGCTCGAGAAAGTCTGTCTGCTGGGCTGCGGCATCACGACGGGAATCGGAGCCGTTCTGAATACCGCGAAAGTCGAAGCCGGATCCACCGTCGCCGTATTCGGGCTCGGCGGCGTCGGGCTCAGCGTGATCCAGGGTGCAGTCATGGCGAACGCGGAACGGATCGTCGCTATCGATGCGAACGCAGGAAAGGAGGAAATGGCGCGTCAGCTCGGTGCGACCGATTTCGTCAATCCGAAAGACCATGATGCACCGATCCAGGACGTGATTGTCGAGATGACGGACGGTGGCGTCGACTACTCGTTCGAAGCCGTAGGAAATGTCGATCTGATGCGCGCAGCGCTGGAGTGCTGCCACAAGGGCTGGGGCGAGTCCACGATCATCGGAGTTGCCGGAGCAGGGCAGGAGATCTCAACTCGTCCCTTCCAGCTGGTCACGGGTCGGGTATGGCGCGGCAGCGCATTCGGCGGCGTGAAAGGGCGGAGCCAGTTGCCGAAAATGGTGGACCAGTACCTGGAAGGCGAAATTAAAGTCGACGAAATGATCACGCATACGATGGGACTGGAGGAGGTCAACAAGGCCTTCGACCTTATGCACGAAGGCAAAAGTATCCGGTCTATCATCCACTTCTAGCTGGGCGTCAAGTGTGCCAACGCGCCGCTAGCGGCTCGGAATCGAACTAGCGAAGGTCGAAGCGAACGGCGACGCCTGCGTAGATATTTCTGTCGGGAGCCGGCTCGAAATAGCGGCCTCCAAACGCGTTTATCCTGATATCCGTGTTGTAGCTCTCGTCGGTGAGATTGTTGATGCCGAAAAACGGCGAAACGATCGTAGAACCGAACGCTTTTTCCGCGCCGAATCTCACGTTTATCACCGTGTAGTCGTCGACCTTCACGGAGTTCGAGTTGTTAGCGAACTGTTCGCCGATATGGAGAAGGTCGATTGCGCCGAAGTAACCGGACGGGTGCGTGTACCGAACCTCGCCGAAAAGTTGATTTTTGACTGTTCCCGGGATCCTGGAGCCAGAGAAATCATCTTCGACCGTCGCAACTCCGCCAGCGTCGAACGATAGCACCTGGAAATCGTTGAACTGAAAATCACCGTAGCTGGCACTCAGCGTCGTCCTGATTCGATCGGTCGGATTCGTGACGAGTGAAAACTCCGCTCCGGTGCGTTTTGACGAGCCAGCGTTCTGGAAGAAATCGCGTCCATCGGCATCGAACGAGATCAGCTCGTCGTCAACATCGATATTGAATAGCGCCATCTCGAAGAAGCTGCGTTCTCCCAAAGCGCCCCGCAACCCGACCTCGTAATTGGTTGCGTTCTGCGGATCCAGGTTCGGGTTGAAGCCGCCGCCCCCGGTCGGATTCGCGAACTCCGTTGTCGTCGGTGCTTCAAACGCCGTCGAGATCGTGCCATAAACGCTGAGGTCGTTCTCGAGCGAGTACACGAAGCCCACCATAGGGGCAACGTTATCCAAAGTCCGGGTACCGGAGTCGTCGCCGTCCGAAAGGAAGTGGTCTTCGACGTCGAACTCGACTTCGTCGTAGCGAAGACCGAAGGAGACAAGAAGCGAATCCGAGACCGTCAGTTCGTTCTGCAGGAAGACGCCCCAATTCGTGACGTTCTCGGATTGATCGAAGAGCAGCTCACCGAGGGTCCCCTGGTTGTTTCGAAAGCGCTTTCTGGCGTCGTCCTGGTTATCCGTATCAAAACCGACAATCAGGCGACTCGGGATTCCACCCAGCATGCCTGAATGCGAATAAGAGAGTCCAAGGCCGGAGAAATCCCTATCGATCGCCACCGCGTCTGCGACCGGAAACTGCGGCAGCTTGTTCTGAAAATCGCGGGACACGAAATAGCTACGAGCGGAAAGTTCGCCGTTTTCTCCGAGCGGCGTGGTGTAGACAAACCCCAGTCGCGTCTGATCGAGCGCTTCGCCCGTGTCGTATGCTACGTTTCGGTCGCGCGCGGAACTCGGGTTGTCAGCCGCTTGAGCCGCGTTAATGCCACCCGGATCGTTCGATATCGGCTGGTCGGTCGTGTTGATGATCGCGAGGAACCGGGCGTCATTGCCGAGATCGATATTGAAGCGGCCACTGAATTGCTCGTTCTTGGCTTCGCTATGGTCGCGATAGCCGTCAATCTCGAGATCCGAGTAGCTCAACAGATAATTGACGCGTTCAGTTTGTCCGCCCCCCTTGATCTGCAAACGTTGAAAGCCGTAGTCGCCCGAAGAGATTCGAGCGCTGACAAACGGAATTTCCGGTCCCTGCTCAGACGTAATGCTGATCACGCCGCCGGACGCGTTACCGTACAGTGACGAGCTCGGTCCACGAATCACCTCGATTCGGCTGGTGGCTCCCAGGTCTATGCTGTCGACCTGGCCCTGGCCGTCGGGAAGCGTCTCCGGAATTCCGTCGACGAGTATCTTGATGCCGCGAATCCCGAAAGCGGAGCGGGCACCAAAGCCGCGAATCGAGATTCGGAGATCGCGTGCAAAGTTGTAGCGGTTCTGCATGAACAAGCCCGGGACCCGAGTTAGTGATTCGTCGAGCCCGAGTTGTTGTCGGCCCACCTGGATTTCGTCCTGGCCGATGACGCTGACGGCGGCAGGTACTGAATCAAGTGATCGCTCGAGCACTGTTGCCTCGACGATGATCTCCTCGAGTTCGTTAGTCGTCGATTGTTGTGCGACGAGTCCTGCCGGCAGCGAGCCGACGATACCGAGCAGTAACCCGAGCAACCGGGCCCGTGAGCTTTGACTTAATGGCATACCGACTTCACGCTTCCTGGGGTTGCCTATGATGACCGAAGCTGGCGCTGAGTAGCAACGAATTCCGACGCGCCGCAGCAATAACGCTCCCAAAGCCAGTAATCTCGTGGGCCGCGAGATCGACCGCTCGCATCGCCTTGGCATTAATCCAGCCGGGCTTGGGACTTCTTCAGCTTTCTACAGAGATTCCTGGTAGGCGAAATCGTTACTGTTGCGTTGTACGTAGCGCGAATGGAACTACACAGGAATCGAACCGATGAACAACACAGGAATTGCAACGATAGCGACGCTGATGCTGACTGGGTTGACGGCCGCTGACGCGACCGAGACGCTTCCGGCCTGGGCCGATGAAAGTTTCGTCATGGAAGAAGTTGTAGTCACGGCGGAAGCGCCGGCCTCGTACTACATGGAAGAGATCGTCGTAACGGCGCAAGCGCCGGATCATTTGTTCATGGAGGAGGTTGTTGTTACAGCAACGCTTTCCGAGATCGTGACGGAGCCTGAGCGATCGGGAACAGCGGTAGCTGCGCAAGTTGCGAATCCGGTCATGGAAGAGATCGTCGTTACTGCGCAGCGCGCAGAGTTGAGAACAAGGATCGCCGCCAGGATGCGGGACGCGCGCAACGTCATTGTTTTCTAGATACACCAGGATGCCCCCCCAGGGGAGGCTCCGAGAGCAAAGCTCCGGGGCTTCCCCATTTTTTTGCCCGCGAACCTTATCGCGCTGGGGCTCAGGTTTCGTTGCTCAATGCTCGCTCGATCACATATAGAATATTTTGTGTATGCGCTCGCGTTTCCGTACTGCCGCGGCGCTTTCCGGTCAACATATCCTCAATCTCTCGCAGCTGATACAACGCCATCGATTGCGACGGATAGTCATAGTCGTCGTTATCAAGAATGCGGATCAGCCTGTCCACGTACTCCAGCTGCAGATTCTGCCGGAAGGTCGAGACATCGCCTCGCAAGTCGTCCGAAAACACCGACTCGGTCAGATCGCCGAGAACATCAGCGAGCGCGTATTCGTTGCCGTAGAGTCGCGAGTCTGTGATCCGCGTCATTACGGTCGGGTGCAGCAGATGCGTCAGCACACCTCGTTGAAGCGCCAGGAACCACTCGTGAATCTTCGGATCTTCGGTTTCTCCCCAGAAGTTCCATAGCCGTCGTTGCTCTTGTAGATGGCTGTATAGATCAGCAGATGCGGCGAAGGCGTCGGGCGAGAAAAGATGCGCATTCAAGCCGGTCATTGCGCGCTGCTGCTGTTCGAGCGTTACCGGTACGAACGGCGTCGTGGCGCCGGGCTGGCCGACGACAGAGCGGTCGATGTACACGCCGCCGATGTGACGCGACAATACCGTGATCGAGCGTGCGATTTGGGCGAGCATCACGACGTAGGCGTCACGTAGTTCATGATAGGACGCGCCGTCCGTAGAGTTCTTTTCGCGAGCGACGTCGAGTAAATCGTCGATCAAAGTCAGTCGTTCGTCCGCGTAAGCGATAGGATCGCTCGTCATGTCATACCAGAGTATTCGCGGATCCATTGCCCAGCCAGGGCGCGTCATCACGTGGTCGTCGGTTCCGAACAGCAACGCGGGCTCCGTCGAGCGAGAAGCGATAGCAGCGAGCCTTTCCGACTCGGCTCCGGGCTCTTCGTTTGCTATGGAATACGCGTACTCGACGATCCAGTCATCATACGGGCCAGGCTGGGTGGTGAAGAACTTCGTATGTTCGCGTCCGGGTGGCGCGATGTGGATATCCGTGTAATCCATGACCGACGCGTACAGGCCGTTGCGGTCGACCGCCTCGGCGTCGAACGACTCATCCATGTTCAACATGTGCGACGAAGCAAAGTTGTGCGCGAATCCGAGGGTATGGCCGACCTCGTGCAACACCAGATCGATTAGAAATTCGTCGGTTACCTGTTCAATGAGCGCGGGATCCATCTGCAATGCATCGACTGCGAGCCGGCCAAAAGCCTGACTAACCTGCATGTCATACGCGAAAGAGCAGAAGCCCTGGCGATAAGCACCGATAGACGCTGGCAGATGCGCGCCAGGATCCTCCAGGCCGTCAAGAATCTGCTGGTAGCGTATCCGCCGAATCACTCCGGCGAACTCGAGCATGATGTCCGCACCAAGGATCTCGCCCGTGCGCGGGTTGGTGAATGATGGGCCGTATCCCGAAAACGGTGGATTTGGCGACGATGTCCAGCGAAGGACGTTGTAGCGAATATCGCCAGCGTCCCAATCCGCGTCATCGGGTTGAATTTCGACGACAAGCGCGTTCGAGAAGCCGATCTTTTCAAAAGACTCATTCCACGCAAGCACTCCCTGGCGAATCGCGTCGCGATACTCCAACGGAGTCGTATTCTCGATCCACCACGTGATCGGCTCCACCGGATCGGACAGCGGGGCATCCGGATTCATTTTGACGAGATGCCAGCGCTGTACGAGATCGCGGTACGGCGTGTGACTGTCGTCCGTCAGGTCCGTTACCTGCTCGGCGAAATAGCCCATGCGATGGTCCGTCAACCGCGCTTCGTAGTCGTTTTCGGGTATGGCGACAAACGAATGCTGCACCTCTATGCTGACGTATCGACTGTCCGTGATCTCGCGGTCACCAGATACCGTGGGTGCCGGGTTCTCATAGACATATTCGACCAGCACATCGGTGTTTAAAGGATAGTTTCTTATCTCCGCTATCTTGCTCTTTTCGTCACTCAGGTCGCCGAGACTAAACGCATCGCGAGACGAATCATCGGGATCGGGAGAGTCCTTTATCTGGTTCAGCGTCTCGCTGACGAAAATATCGTCGGCGGGAATCAAAATTCTGCCGGCCTCGACGTCTTCAGCGAGAATCTCTTCCGAAACGAGTAGTGCGGGGCTGATGTTGGCGTCTGCCGCACGACTCAACGGACTCTCGGGGTCAAAATAGAACGCCGTATTCTCCGAGCGAATTTCGATACGGTCGAAATGACGCGAGAGCGAAACGACACGATTGTCCCGGTAGTTGCCGCGAAACGTGCCGCCTTCGACGACGCCGTCCGTGCTCATGGCGATATAGAGATATTCCCGATCGAGCTGGTCGGCGCCGAATTCAATCCATGCTTCCCCGGAATCGCGATCACGATACATCGTGAATAACCCGTCGTGACGGTCGCTGTTCTCTGTGATATCGGCGATCGTTTGAATCTCTTCTTCATCAGAATCGCCGTTTTCGTCCTGGGCTGCGGCCTGCAAACTGGCTCCGACGAGTATCGCAAGAAGCGCTAACGCAAATTTGTCGTTCATTTCCATGCCTCCCGAAGGGTCTGACAGCATAGAGAATCGTACCAATCTCGGCTAGCATGATTTCTTCGTCGCTTCGCGGCACACTACGCGTCCGGCAGATCCACCTGCCGTGCGCAAAGCACGAAACAGAGCCATGGAATTTTCTTTCAACGAGATTACAGCCTTCGTTCAGGTCGTGTTCGTTGACCTGATATTAGCTGGCGACAACGCAATCGTTGTCGCGATGGCGGTTGTCGGGTTGCCCAGAGAACAAAGGGCCAGAGTTCTTATCATCGGTATCGCGGCTGCGACTTTGATGCGCGTCGGCTTCGCGCTGGTCACCGTGCAGTTACTCGGTATTTTGGGGATAGGGATTGCGGGCGGCGTACTGCTTCTTTGGGTGAGCTGGAAGCTTTGGCGCGAACTCAAGGAGCAACGTCAAGAAGATCAGGCGGCCGAAAATATCGACGAGATCGTTCACGGCGAGCCGCTCGAGTATCCCGGCGCACCTCGCAAGAGCCTGCGACAGGCCGTGACGCAAGTCATTATTGCCGACGTCTCCATGTCACTCGACAACGTGCTCGCGGTTGCGGGGATCGCCCGCGATCATCAGTGGGTGCTCGTCACCGGGCTGGTGCTGTCGGTCGCGTTCATGGGACTCGCGGCCGCATTGATCGCACGCCTGCTGGCGCGACACCATTGGATCGGCTTCGTCGGCCTCGCGGTCATCTTCTATGTTGCGCTCACAATGATCTGGGACGGCATCGCCCAGGTTCTTCAGGCATCGACGTAACTGTCTGAAACAACTGAAACATTACAAGACCGTAACTTTAGGCCTCAGGCGCAGGACCCGCGCGGCGAAGCTCCTGTGCTAGACTTTTCGAACACTCAGATTGTTGCAGTAATGCAACATCGCTGGGACTGAATTGGGGAGTGGCGTTCACACCGAAAGAACACGGTGTCATTCTCAAGGGGCGGCTCGAAGGCGCCCCTTTTTCTTGCCGGCAACCCGCCTAACGCCTTCTGAAAGCGCTCAATACTTCGTCGCTGCGCCGCCGCGCGGTTATTATTGCCTGGGTCCGGTGCTTCGCCACAGATCGGGTCCGGCGAAAGAACAATGAGGAACACGCCATGAGAACGACGCTTCTGTTTCAATGTCTGATTTCGGCATTACTCGTGCTACTGGGAGTCAACGCCCATGCTCAGCAAGGCGACGACTGGGGTGCCGTCGAGTTACGCGTCGAGCACGTTGCCGGCAGTATCCATATGCTGATCGGCCGCGGGGGCAATATCGGTTTGTCGATCGGCGACGACGGCGTCGTCATGATCGACGATCAGTTCGCACCGCTGTCCGCGCGTATTGCAGAAACCATTCGTGGCGTTACGAACGAAGAGATCCGCTTTCTCATTAATACTCACGTGCATGGCGATCACGTTGGCGGTAACGAGAACTTCGCCAACATGGGTGTTCTGATCTTCGCCAATGACAAAGTACGCATGCGCATGGTAGGAAATGTCGCGCATGCTGCGCTTCCCGTAGTGACCTTTAGCGATACGACGACGCTACATCTGAACGATGAACAGGTCCACGCGTTTCATGTTCCACCGGCGCACACTGACGGTGACAGCTTTATTCATTTCCGCGGTTCGGACGTTCTCCATCTGGGCGACGTATTTCGAACCAACAACTTTCCGTATATCGACATAAGCAGTGGCGGCACATTGCAAGGCACCCTCGACGCACTCGCGATGGCGATAGGGATGGCCGGTCCGGATACCGCGGTCATTCCCGGGCATGGTAACGTCTCCAAACGAGAAGACATCGTGGAGTTTCGGGACATGATTCTGGTCGTCATGGGTCGCGTCGCCGAGCTCGTCGATGACGGTGCGAGCTTCGCTGATGTGCTTTCCGCAGGCACGACGGCGGAGTACGAAGCCAAATGGGGCGACCCAGAGCGGTTCCTCTCGGGTCTCTATCAGGAGCTCGGCGGACAGCTCTAGTGCCTCAGACCTCGCAGCCGAAGCCGCGAGTTTGCGTATACGTGCCAATCGACCGCTCCGGTGAATCCCATCGAATGATTGAAGCCGCCGGGTGCGAGGTCGTGCTCGGCGACACGTCCTGGCGCAGTGGCATCGATCGCGATGCGCTGCTTGAACTCGCGCAAGGCGCAGACGCGCTGATGGGCGCGACAATCAAGGGTGTGCCCTTGAATCGAACGTTTCTGGAACAGATCCCCAGGCTTCGTATCATTTCGAAATATTCGATCGGCGTGGAGGATGTCGATCTCGACGACGCAACCGAAATGGGCGTACTCGTTACTCATTGTCCGACTGAGGCGAATTGGGGCGGTGTCGCGGAGGGCACTATCGCTTTCATACTCGCGTTGTTAAAGCGCGTACGCGAGCGGGATCGGCATGTGAAGGCAGGCGGGTGGCGTGATCGTGTGCTGCTCGGTACCTATCTGGGCGCCCGCGAAGACGGTTACGCCGGAATCACGGTCGGTATCGTCGGATTCGGACGAGTCGGATCGCGCGTAGCGGATTTGCTCGCGCCGTGGCGAGTTCGCATCGTCGCGACCGACCCCTACGTGGACGACGCGAAATTTGAACAGCACAATGTCGAGAATGTCGCACTGGATGCGCTACTCGCACAGTCCGATGTCGTAACGCTTCATTGCAATCTCACGGACGAGACCCGTGGACTCATCGACGCTGAACGACTAAATCGAATGAAATCCACTTCGCTTCTCATCAATACTTCGCGTGGTTCCGTCATCGACATCGTTGCGCTTTGTGATGCACTGAAAAACGCCCGTCTTGCTGGCGCGGCACTCGACGTTCTGCCTCAGGAGCCGCCGGAGCCAGAAGACGCGATCCTTGCTCTGGGCGACAAGGTGCTGTTCGCGCCGCATATGGTCAGCGCCAACGCGCCGGGCACTCTCGAGCCGGCGATACCGTGGGCGACGGCGGCGACGCTTGCCGCGCTCCGCGGCGAAGTGCCGGATCACGTTTACAATATGGACGCGATCCCAGGCTGGCTCGAGCGCTTCGGTGATCATCCGCTGATCTGATCGGAATGGAAGCCGGCTCATCAGCTTCGCGGACCGTTTGGTCGTGGGCGCTTTATGATTTCGCGAATTCACCGTTCACGACTCTGGTGATTACCTTCGTCTACGCGACGTATTTCGCCCAGGCGATAGCGCCGGATTCCAATACCGGACTCATACTTTGGTCGCGAGCGGTTGCGCTAACCGCGGTGGTAGTGGCGATTATGTCACCGCTGCTCGGAGCCATCGCCGACAGCGGCGGTTATCGCAAGCAGTTCCTCATCGTTGCGACGTTGATATGTGCATTGGCGACATTGGCGCTCTATCGTGTCGAGCCCGGGGAGGTCTGGGCTGCGCTCATTCTCGTCGTCGTGGCAAACGTGGCTTATGAGTTCGGAACGGTCTTCTACAACGCATTTCTTCCGGAGATCTCGTCGCCGGGCAATATCGGGCGCGTATCCGGTTACGGCTGGGGCTTAGGTTATATCGGCGGCCTGATCGCGCTTGCGATCGCGCTCGTCACGCTCGTGCAGCCGGAGACGCCGTGGTTTGGGTTCACAACGACTGCGGGAGAGAATATTCGCGCGACCAATCTGCTCGTGGGGATTTGGTTTCTCGTGTTCAGCGTGCCTCTGTTCTTGTGGGTTCACGACTCGCCCGGGCAGCGTTCAACCAGGTCGAATGCATTTCGCGGTGCTTTCGGTCAACTCGCTCGCAGTTTCAGAGAGATCCGTCGCTACAAGCATGCGGCTCGATTCCTGCTCGCACGTATGCTGTTCAACGACGGACTCGTTACGATTATCGCTTTCGGCGGAATCTATGCTGCGGGAACTTTCGGCTTCACGCTCGAGGAGGTTCTGCTGCTCGGGATCGTTTTGAATGTCGCGGCCGGGCTTGGCGCCCTCATTTTCGGACACCTCGACGACCGAATCGGCGGCAAGCGCACGGTAGTCCTATCGATTGTCGGTCTTCTTCTCGCGACCGCGATAGCCATATTTGCCACGAGCAAAGCGGGTTTCTGGGTCGCCGGAATCTTTATGGGCATCTGTATAGGCCCGAATCAGGCGGCAAGCCGCTCGCTGATGGCGCGATTCACACCGCGGAAAGTGCAGAATGAATTCTTCGGCTTCTTCGCGTTCTCGGGAAAGCTGACAGCTTTCCTCGGGCCGTTCTTTCTTGGTTTATTAACGCAATGGAGTGGTTCGCAGCGAGTTGGTGTTTCGGTCGTTCCCGTACTGCTCGCGACGGGACTGGCGCTGTTATTGCTCGTCGACGAGACTGAAGGTATCGCCGCAGCTCGCCCGACATGAGTTCGAAGCTCGCCGGTAGAATGCTGTAATTCCTGATCGAATAAATTGACTTTACTATGACGACTTATCCTGATCCGCGCCCGATCGACCCTTCAAAAGCACCGTTTCGCCTGTATGCGGCCTGGGGTTGTCCGTTTTGCCATCGCGTGCTCGCCGGACTGCATTTAACCGGCCTTGCCGATCGAATGCGCATCACTTGGATGAAAGATATCAAGCGAGACGACGGCTGGGAGATTGCGGATGGACAGGATCCCGTGTTCGGCGCCTCCCTGATCAAGCAGATCTACGCAGCGGCCGCGCCGGGCGAAAATCACCGGCCGGCGGTGCCAATTCTCGTCTCCGAGCGCAGCCGGGAGTTGGTTTCGACAGAATCGCCGGCCATGTTGCGATTCGTCTCGACGGGATTCGCCGGCCAGTATTCGACGCGAATCGACCTCTGTCCCGACGACCTGCGCCAGGAAATCAATGCGCTGAGCTCGTGGCTTCACGAACATATCAATCGCGCCGTCTACACCGTCGGCTTTTCCCTCGAGCAGTCGGATTACGAACGCAAGACATATCGACTTTTCGAGGATCTCGACGCGATGGAACAACGCTTGTCCGATTCCGATTTCCTGTTCGGGGACCGGCTGACCGAAAGCGATCTTTTTCTTTTCGCGACGCTACGGCGTTTCGACGTCGTCTACAGCCCGCTGTTTCGGTGCTCGCTCAAGCGCGTGGCAGATTATCCGGCGTTGTCGGGCTATCTTTCGCGGGTGGCAGAGCAGCCCGGTATGTCGGACAGCTTCAATCTCGAGCATACCAAGCGCCATTACTTCAAGAGCCTGATCCACACGAACGCCGGAACCCTGGATCCCAATCCAAGCGGAATCGTGCCGATCTAGCTGATCGGTTGCCGGTGAAAGGCTTGAATCTGCAGGAAGGAGCTAGCTAAATGAGCGCGGCGTACTGATGAGCAGCGCCAACAACATATCCGATCGCGACGAAAATGATCAGAATGATGAGAAAATCCCAGAGAGGCATGGTAATGGACCGCTCTTTAACCGTTGCCGATGTCTTACTGCGCTCCGGCAGGCCCTGCGCTGCAGGTTGCTCCGGCTCCCGGCGCGGCGATCCGTCCGCGACAAGCTCTCTGACATGCAGCTGCTGCGATTCGAGTATCGCTTGAGCTGCAATAGCCGAGTTATCAAGCTGGATTTTGTTGCTTTTCACTACCGCGACGCGAAACGAACGAACTAACAGGATGTGCCTTGCAGGCGCGCTGGTATGTGACGGTTGTCACAGTTGCGGGCGATCGGAAATGGTCGATCCAGTGTTTTCCTCCCAGGGATCCGCGTCAATGATGTCGATAGGCTCGGCAGTCATCGCGTCGATCACGAACACGAACGACCGATCCTTTCCGACGAGCGGTACGTAGGAGAACTCGCTTATGTCGCGTTCCAGCGCCCGCGCGAATTCCGCGATCAATGCTTCCGCTTCCGGTTTTTCCGTCGCCAGCGATGCCAGGCTTCTCGCGCGACGAGCTACGGCGTCACTGCTGTCGGAATAGGGGCTCCAGAACTCGGGTCGATACTGAATATCCGGCTTTCCTTCGAATACTGTCTCCTCGAGCAGTCGCTGGAATGCTTCGGGGTCTTCGGGAAGACTTGCGACCGCCAAAATCGGTCCTCTAAGCGGCTTTCGACGCAGCGCATCGTGATCGATCATTGCGGCGTCAGCGTCCCGGTAGGAGATGACTTCGAAACGATCAACGGCAAACACTGCATAGTAAGGCCGTTCCTGGAAAATGACTGTGGTGCCGTAAATCAGGGCGCCTAGCTGGATTGCCGCGATAACTGACAGGTCGAATAGCAGTCCGGGTTTGCGTGGCTTGAACAATACCAATGTCAAAGTAGGTCCGAGGACAAGATCGACGCCGATCAGTACGCGCAGCACACCAGCCGCACCCTTCGCGTCGAAATATGGTGCCGGGTACCAGAAGTAGAAGATGATTGCGCAGAGCGTTCCGACCACCAGCGCGCTCACCGACAGATGCATAAGAAACGCTTTTCTCTTGCTGATGTCGAGAATGCTTGATCGGGAATTCCGGGTTGCCGCCATCGTCATCTCCATGGCTTTTTATTTAGCGCAGCCATTAGCCGTTTTCAACAGATGTGATCCGGGTTTGTTTCTATTCCGTGAACTGGTCGACACAGGGCTACAATACCGGCTTTCAGGACGGCTGCCGATATGAACATCATCCCGGAGATCGCCGCCAGAGAGGCGGACATCGTCGCCTGGCGTCACGCTATTCACGCTCATCCCGAGCTAGCCTACGAGGAGCACAGAACGGCCGATCTCGTAGCGGAGCGCCTCAACGCATGGGGGCTCGATGTTCATCGCGGACTCGCTACGACCGGCGTCGTAGGAACGATTGTCAATGGCGACGGGCCGGTCATTGGTCTTCGTGCCGACATGGATGCGCTGCCGATTCACGAAGCCAATGAATTCGATTACAAATCGCGGCACGATGGCAAGATGCACGCCTGCGGGCACGATGGCCACACGGCCATGTTGCTGGGCGCGGCCCAGTATCTCGCTGAGTCGCGCGAGTTCGAAGGGACGATCCGTTTCATCTTTCAGCCAGCAGAGGAAGCCGCGCGTGGAGCTCGCGTCATGATGGACGAAGGGCTTTTCGAGATGTTCCCGGTTGAGGCCGTGTTTGGAATGCACAATTGGCCAGGGCTGGACATCGGGCGGTTCGCGATGCGACCCGGTCCGATGATGGCCTCTCTCGATTGTTTTGATATCACGATTACGGGGCATGGGACGCATGGTGCGTTGCCGCATCATGGCGTCGATCCGGTTATGGTCGCGGCGCAGGTCGTCTCGGCCGTGCAGACGATCGTGAGCCGGAACGCCGATCCGCTACGAGCGGCGGTCATCAGCGTCACGAAGATTCATGGCGGCGACGCTCACAATATCATTCCGGGCGAGGTCACGCTGGGCGGGGGTATTCGCTGCTTCGAGAACGACATGCGTAGCCTGCTTAAGACGCGACTCGTCGAAGTCGTCGAAGGCGTCTGCGCCAGCCTCGGTGCCAGTGGTCAGGTCGAGTTCGGTACCGAATACCCGGCTGTGATCAATCGGTCGGAAGCGATCGCGCTGTCGGCGGAAGTGGCTACCGAAATTGTCGGTGCCGCTAACGTCGAAGCCGACTCGGATCCGGTACTGGGGTCGGAGGACTTTGCCTTCATGCTCGAAGAGATCCCCGGCTGCTACATATTCATCGGTAACGGTGCCGGAGAAGGAAATTGTATGATTCACAACCCGGGCTATGACTTCAATGACGCCGCAGCGGTTGTGGGTGCTACTTACTGGGTCAGGCTCGCACAGGCCTACTTGAGTCGCCCGTTCGGTTGAGAACATGTCGCCGGGCGCGTATCCTGCCCCGCTTTTCGTGACCACCTAAAGGAGTCGATCGGTGACCGATGCTGCACGCAAGATCTTCTTCATTTTTCCCGGGCAGGGTTCGCAGTACCTTGGCATGGGCGCCGATCTCTCTGCCGAGTTCGCCGCCGCTCGCGAGATATTCGATCGGGCGAGCGACGTCGTGGGTTTCGATATGGCTCGCGTGTGTTTTGACGATCCCGACGGGCAGCTCGACCTTACCCATTTCACGCAGCCGGCGCTCGTCACGCATCAGATGGCCTGCCTCGAGGTGTTCCGCAGTCTCGTTAAAGGCGACCGAACGATCGTCCCGTCCTTGGCCGCCGGACACAGCCTTGGCGAATACACTGCGCTCGTCGCCGGCGGAGCACTGAGTTTCGAGGATGCGCTCAAGCTCGTAAAGCATCGCGGCGAACTCATGAACGAGTTCGGTGAGGGAAGCATGCTGGCGACAACGCTGGATCTGCCAACGGCCTCGGCGCTCGCTGCCAAGTACTACTGCGCGATTGGCGGCCGGAACCTGCCCGAGCAAACCGTTATCGCCGGCCGAGACAGCGATCTGGACGCTGTCGAAGCCGACATGAAGGCGAACTATCCGCGAAAGCGGGCTTTTCCGTTGAAAACCGGTGGCGCATTCCATACCTATCTGATGGTTGATGCCGCGCAGCGGTTTCGGGAGATACTCGCGGGAGTCGAGTTCGGGGATCTCACCGTTGACGTCCTGTCGAACTACACCGGTGACTTGCACGAGTCCGACGCCGACGCAATTCGCTCCAGGCTGTTCTTCCAGCTCTTCAACCCGGTTCTGTGGTACGACTGTATGACAACCGCGCTCGATCTGTCGCCCGACACAATCGTCGAATTCGGCGGAGGAATCGGGAAAGGTGAGGGCGCTGCGCAGAAGCGCCCGAATCTGGAGACGATCGTCAAGAAGTCGCTCAAGACGACAGGCCGGGAAGCCAGTTATCTTGCCGCGATCAACGTCGCGACGATTCGCGAGGCAGCGGAATCGCTACTTGCCAACTAGTCGATATTTTCGACACTCACGCACGGCCATAATGGTCGATTGATCAAGCGGCTATTGGCCGCAACCAAGGAAGAATTTAGGGAGTCAGCATGGGCGCGTTCAAGGAACCCCACGGAGGGGAACTGAAAATTCTGTATCTCGAGGGGCAGGCCGCCGACGACGAGAAGGCCCATGCTCGGGATATCCCGTCGTGGGATCTGACGATGCGCCAGATGTGCGACATTGAAATGCTCCTGAATGGCGCGTTTTCGCCTCTGGATGGCTTTCTCGAAGAGGAAGACTACAACGGTGTCGTCAAGGACATGCGTTTGTCGAGTGGAATACTCTGGCCCATGCCGATCACGCTGGACGTTTCCGAAGAATTCGCCGAGACAGTGAACGAAGCCGACAAGATCGCGCTGCGCGATCCCGAGGGAGTGCTGATTGCGACCTTGAAGATTGGCAGCAAATACCGCCCGGACAAGAACGCGGAAGCGCTAGCTGTTTTCGGTTCGAACGATGAGGCGCATCCGGCCGTACACTATCTGAACAGCCAGGCAGGCGATGTCTATCTCGGCGGAAAACTCTGTGGCGTTGAGCCGCCCACTCACTACGACTTCAAGCATCTGCGTGATTCTCCATCGCAGATTCGAGCGCAGTTCGAGAAGCTCGGCTGGCGGCGAGTTGTGGCTTTCCAGACCCGCAACCCGATGCACAGAGCGCATCAGGAGCTGACGTTCAGAGCGGCAACGGAAGTTGAAGCGAATCTTCTGATTCACCCGGTTGTCGGAATGACGAAGCCGGGCGATGTCGATCACTTTACGCGTGTACGTTGCTACGAAAAGCTGCTGGACCACTATCCCGAGCAGACGACGTCGGTAAGCCTGTTGCCGCTGGCGATGCGCATGGCCGGGCCTCGTGAGGCATTGTGGCACGCGCTGATCCGCAAGAACTACGGCTGCACCCACTTCATAGTCGGCCGCGACCATGCCGGGCCCGGGAACGATAGCAACGGTGAGCCGTTCTACGGGCCCTACGATGCGCAGGAGCTGATGAATCAGTATACCGACGAGCTCGACATCACCATGGTTCCCTTCAAGAATATGGTCTATGTCGAAGATCGCGCGGAGTATCAACCTCAGGAAGAAGTTGCCGACGGCGCAAAGATTCTGCAGATCTCCGGTACGGAGCTCAGGCGCCGGCTACGCGAGGGCCTCGATATACCCGAGTGGTTCTCCTATCCGGAGGTCATCGCGGAACTGCGCAAGACGCATCCGCCCAGGGCGCGTCAGGGATTCACCGTATTCTTCACAGGGCTTTCGGGATCCGGGAAATCTACGATCGCGAACGCTCTCATGGTGAAACTCATGGAACTCGGTGGTCGTCAGGTTACGCTGCTCGACGGTGACGTCGTCCGCAAGAATTTGTCGAGCGAGCTCGGTTTCTCCAAAGAGCACCGGGATCTCAATATTCTTCGAATCGGCTACGTCGCGAGCGAAATAACGAAGAACGGTGGCGTTGCCATTTGCGCTCCTATTGCCCCTTATGCGTCGACTCGCAAATCGGTACGCGATCTCATCGGTGGGGTCGGAGGTTTCGTCGAGGTGCATGTCGCTACGCCGATCGAGGTGTGTGAATCTCGTGATAGAAAAGGGCTGTATGCGAAAGCTCGTGCGGGTCTGATCAAGGGATTTACCGGAATCGACGACCCGTATGAGGAGCCCGCCGACCCTGAGATGCGGATCGATACGACCGAGCTGACTCCCGATCTGGCTGCACACCGCATTATCATCAAGCTCGAGCAGCTAGGCTTTATCCGCTAGCGGCTACGGCGCGTTCGATTTGCTGCTGCCGGTGGCTTTTGCCGCCGATGCTTAATGCTTGGGTCTCTGCGCGGAAACGCGTACAGTCGGGCTTGTTGATACCGGAGCGACCCATCGATAGCACATCGAAACCCGGCGCGACCGCATTAGTCTCGGCGGCCGCTGCAGTCGTCGTCATCTACGGCATGCAGCAGGCGAGCACCATCCTCGTGCCGATTCTCGTGGCAGCCTTCCTCTCAATCATTTTTTCTCCATTCATGCGCTGGATGCGCTCCGTGCATGTTCCGTTAGGCGTCGCTGTCGCAATAGTCGTGCTCGCGATCATCGGCGTTCTCGTCCTGGCGGGCAGATTCGTCGGCGCTCAGATTGGGGAGTTTACTGAACGCTTGCCTTTCTACAATCAGCAAATCAACGAAATGCTGACAGCGGTCGCAACACGCTTTGGCCAGGAATTATCGATTCCGGAGCTGCTCGCACAGATTCAGCCGACCTCGCCGATGGGTCTCGTAGCGAATCTTTTTGCCGGGCTGCAGGGTCTATTCGCCTACTTTTTTCTGATCATTTTTTCGGTCATCTTCATGCTTCTCGAGGCTTCGAGTTTCCCGGCAAAGTTAAATCTCGTGTTGAAGTCTACAGAAGGCGATCCCGCATTCTTCATGCGGTTTACTGATGGGCTGCAGCGCTACCTCGGCATAAAGACCATTGTCAGTCTGGTTACGGGCAGCGCGGCTGGCGTTTTCTGCGCCATTGTTGGCCTGGATTTCCCGCTTCTTTGGGGTGTACTCGCTTTCATGCTTAATTACGTTCCAAGTATCGGATCGCTGATCGCAGCAATTCCACCCATTTTGCTCGCGCTCGTACAGCTGGGACCAACGCATGCCGTGATCATCGCCGTGGGGTATTTCGCGATCAACATCGCGATTGGCGGGATTATCGAACCGCGTGTCATGGGGCGTGGCCTGGGTCTCTCTACTCTGGTTGTGTTTCTTTCTTTGGTGTTCTGGGGATGGGTGTTCGGGATCGTCGGCGCGTTACTGTCGGTGCCATTGACGATGACGCTCAAGATCGCTCTGGAATCGAGCGACCGCACCTCATCTATTGCGGTTCTGCTCGGTGCGGCGGAGCGCGTAAAAGCCGGATAACTCGCTAATGTCTTGAAATGCGGGCACGAGCAATCGCCGCGCTTCCGATCAGTAACAGCAACATCCATCCGGCGGATCCACCACCACCGCCCCCGCCAGTGCGAGGTGCAACGGATACGGATCTTGTAGTTTGCGCCTCGTTTCCGGACCGATCCGTGACGCTATATGAAACGGTATAAGATCCAACGACGGCCGTATCGACGATCCCGCGGACCTGAATTGCATCGGTGAGGTCTCCGTCGATATTGTCTGACGCTGTGCTGCCCGGGTCGATAAATTCGTCTCCGGCGTCGACGGACATGGATTGCAAACCGAACAGGGTGAGCACGGGCGGCGTTCTGTCACCGAGGCCGAGTCTTCCAAGGCCGTCGTTTGCGAGTATTTCCACCGCGTCGGATCCAAGCCTCGCCAGAATCAGATCTAGAGATGAGTCGCCATTGACGTCCACAAGTCGGCCGCGATGTGCACCCAGACTCAGAATGTGCTCATCGGCCAGAACATAGTCGCCCGAACCGTTGCCGAAAAAGACCTGATGCACGCCGGTACCGTTCAATGAAACGAGATCCGGGATGCTGTCCTGGTTCAGATCGCCCAGCTGCAGTAAGTTGGTCGGCGTCGCGCCGACAACAGCCCACTCGGCAAATTCCCCATTCAGCAGATTTCGTAAGATTCGATTCTGCGGAACACTAAAATCGGCACCGTCGATCGCAACCATCAGGTCGAGCACGCCGTCCGTGTCGACGTCACCCAGCGAGATGCTTGCGACGCTACCGAGATTCAGGATCGATTCCGAGAAACTCGAGCCATTATCTGAATTGAATAGAATGTGAACTCGTCGTGTGTCGTTTTCGGTGACGACGATATCGATCGAGTTGTCGCCATTCAGATCGCCGATAGCGAGCGCGCGGCCTTGCACAAAGTGAATCATCGTGAACTCGGCGCTACCGGAACCGATATTTCTAAGCGATCCCGTACCATAGCTTCCCGTCACGATCAGCTCTTCCATGCCGTCAAGATCGAGATCGGCCGCTTCGATTCCAAACGTTGAGCTAGTTGGGAGGTCAACACTGGTCGGAAACGCTCCCGAGCCGTCGTTAAGAAAGATTCTGTCGATCGCGTCGGCCGCGTCGGAACTTCCCGCTATCGCGATATCGCTCGCGCCATCGGCATTCCAGTCTACGATCGCGATAGAACCGCCGCCGCTGCCAGGACCGAGATCGATTCCGGGAGCCACAAACTCCCGGTTACCGCTATTAAAGAACAACGTTGTCGTTTCGGCGGTGACTACGAGATCGACGTGGCCGTCGCCATTCAGATCGGTCGCCGCGAGGTCAGTTGCCGCTGCAGATAAAGTCTGCGCGGGCCCGTCGCTGAAGCTGGCGGCCAGATTCAGGCTCAGTCCGGCTGCATTGTTCTCGGAAATCGGATCGTCCGCTGTTACTACGGCGCGAATATTGCTGTCGCCAGGCGCGGTATGCGTGCTGTGAACAGAGATAGTTGCGATCTCGTTGGCCGGAATGTTCGCCAGTACGCATTCGACAACAGGTTGGGTGGTTGAATTATTTATAATTTCGCAGTTCTGAGCGATTTCGAGCAGCAACGGATCCGCGCTCGAGAACCAGTCAGCTTTGAGTAGCCCCTCTCGCAAATCGCCCGGACCCAGATTCCGGATCTCGATTTCCCACTCTGGGGAATCGCGGAACGTAACGACGTTAGGATTGACTTTAACGTCAATCGCAATATCGGCGCGTCGCGCCGATATCGTCAAAGAGAATGCGAGCAGTGCACTGGCACCCGAAGAATCCTCAGCAGAAACGACGACTTCGTAGGGAATATCGATAGCATCAGAGAGCTGGGGCGTACCCGATAAAATTCCGGAATTCGTGTTCACGGTCAGGCTTCCGCTCGGCGGTAGTCCGGACGCGGCGAATCTCAGGTTGTCCCCGGAATCGATATCGCCGAAGTGATCGGCTAGTCGCAGCTCGAAGTACTCGCCTTCTGAAGTGTCCTGATCGTCAATCGGCGCTACGACGAACGGAGCATCGTTGCGCGGCCGGACCGTCACGTCGAGCGTGAATGAGGGGCTGTTGGCCTGGCCATCGTTGACAATTACGGGGACCTCCAGCGGGCCGTTGTAGTTTCGTCTAGGTGTGATCGAAGCTTCTGATACGGAATAGTTCGCGCCGCCTGACACCGTGAGCGTGAAATCCTTCGGATACTTGCTGTCGGGGTCCTCCACGATCAAGTCATCCAGATCGATCGTCAGGCTCCGGTCCTCGTCCACGCTGAGTGCTTTCTGGCCGGTGATCAGTGGCGGTTGCGGCGGTTGCGGCGGCGGGTCCGTGACCTCGATTTCGACTTCGACGACTCGGGAGAATCCGGTCCCGTCGAACGCGCGATAGCGGAAGTCATCATCGTCACCCTTGCCGCCATGCACGTAGATAAACGTTCCATCCGGATTGAGCGTCAGACTTCCCTTATCGACGTCGCGATCCAGGACAGCGACGAGCCGATCTCGTTCGATATCGAAATCATTCGCGAGCACGCTGTCGGCTCCGGAAACGAGTACCGTGGCAGTTCCACCCTCTGGTACCGAGATCTGATCCGGAAAGGCGAACGGCGGCCAGCCGCTGGCAATCGCCGAACTGCTGAGCGCCAGCAATACCAGCACGGCGACACGCGCACGAGGAATACGTAATTCGCGGAAGGACCTGAAAGACCTGCTTTCTTGCATAGCGCCGGGAGGGTACTTATCCCACTCTTCTTATTCTGAGCTTATTCTGACTTTCGAAGTTTTACCGATATTCGAGAGGAGCGCAATCCCTATAATAATCAGACAATTATGAAATTTTTATTATGTCAAGGTTTATAAGCATTTCAGGAGTTCTTCGATGGGTGCCAGATATGCTTCCTGCACGACTGAGAACCCGTGTGTTGTACCGCTTACGCGCATAAATTAGATTGTTCGGGCTACCCTGGTCTGTGAGTAGAATGAGTCTGAAAGACGAAGTTGAACGGCTGTTGCCGGGTTGGAAGCGCTGGTATCCGAACCTCTTCGACGCTGCGACCGATCTGGGCCTGATACGCGCTCGTGTCTGTTCGCCTGACAGCCTTCTGTTGACGAAACGACACTCGAAAATACGCACGGCGGCCGAAGAAGCCCATCGCGAGAAATGGGGCGGAAAAGCCGAAGACAAAAATAGCCGCAGCCGGTGAGGTAGCACTGCAAGGTCCGCGGGTTCTCCGCTCGTATTTATTTTTTCTTTATACCGAAGGATCGAATCATGGCGAAAGTAGTCGTCACCGGCGCCAATCGTGGTATCGGACTCGAATTGGTCAAGCAGCTGTCTGCAAGAGGCGATGCAATCGCGGCCGTGTGCCGGAAATCTTCGCCCGAGCTCGATGAGTTGGGCGTTGAGGTCTTTGCTGGAGTCGACGTAGGTGACGACGGCTCAGTCGCCTCACTATCAGATCGACTCTCGGGCGAGCCTGTCGACATGCTGATCAACAACGCCGGCATACTGACATCCGAAAGTATTACCGACCTGAACTGGGATCGAATGCGGCGGCAGTTTGAGATCAACACGCTGGGACCGCTTCGGGTAAGTGTCGCTCTGCTGCCGCGCATTGCTGATAACGGCAAGATCGGCATTCTGACGAGTCGCGTTGGCTCAATGGAGGACAATTCTTCCGGAGGAATGTACGGCTACCGGATCTCGAAAGCCGCGGCCAACATGGCGGGCGTTAATCTCGCGCACGACCTCAGGTCTCGGGGTATCGCGGTGTTCCTGCTACATCCGGGCTACGTTCGCACGGGCATGACCGGCGGTCAGGGGTTCACCGATGCCGATGAGGCGGCCCGCGGGATAGTCGAAAGGATGGACACACTTACGCTGGCAGAAACGGGAACCTTCTGGCACGCCAACGGAGAAGCGCTGCCCTGGTAGCCGGAACTGCTCGAAGCAGACGACGCGTTTCGAAAACGCGCTAACCATACAGAATACAATAATTTTTGCCGCTATTCTGAGAATTCGCACCGAGAAATTCCCCTCAAAATAATCGTCAGGAGGTCGATAAATATAGACGATGGGAGGAGTTTGCAATGCGCGAGCGACGCAGCACTTATCGTGAGAAGGAGAGCCTCGAGGCCGTCAAGGTCTCTGTTGCGGTGAACAACAATGACTACGCCGCCGCAAAACTTATCGATCTGTCCGCTCGGGGCGCTGCCGTCGAAATTTCGGTGCCTTTCGGAGAAACGGCAGAATTGCCCGCGGAATCCACCGTAATTCTGCGTTTCGAAGTCGAGGGAATCGACCCGATTTCGGGCATACGCGCAGTGATACGCAACGACCGCCAAGCGGATTCCAGGCGCGTCATCGGCGTCGAGATTATCGACTGGAAGGCTCTGCACAGCCTGTTGCCGACATGGCTGTTCTCCAAGTTCAACCGCCGCCGACATTATCGAGTGACGATAGCAGCGAAAAACGCAGTTGAAGTTTCGGTGATTCTGGTGGAGAGCGGGCAAGCCTTGACTGCTTCGCTCGCGGATATATCTATCAGCGGCGGTCAGCTGGTCTTTCGCTCCGGCGAAGTCCCGAACGTGGAAGATACCGTGCGAGTCCAATTCCATCTGCCGGGCTCGGACGCTGCTATCGATCTGATCGCCATAGTGAAGGGCCGATGGACTTCAAATAATACGCAGTGCTGCGGAATCGAGTTCCAGGACATGAGCTCTGCGAAGTCTATGGCTCAGGAACAGAATATCTCCCGGTATGTCATGGAACGACAGCGCCAGCTGACACGCTGAGACCGCCGCAGATGCCGGCAGATGTGGAGAAACGCTGCCCTGGCAAGTGACGCCGTCGTCCGCCCCGATGGGAACGCAGTGGCGAATCAGGTCGCTATCGAACCGTTAGCTCGGCTTCGCCAGGGCGAAAATAATCGAGCGAGCACTCGAGCGCTTTGATGAGCTGCTCGAGCCGGCAAAGCCGGGTCTCTTCAGGTTCGCTACTGCAGGATTCCAGCGCATTTAACGCCTGGGCGCGCCGCTCGGCTGCTGCCTGAAGCTGGAGCGCTCTCTCCCGCGACGGGATATCGCCTTGAGATCGGGCGTCGCTGGTCAATCTGTCGACGCGCTCGCACAGTACACTGGCCACCTCCGCGAGGTCGCGCAAGGTCGGATGGTCAGGCGTATGGAGATCTTTTCGATCGAGCTGTCCAGCCATGATTGCGTTGCATCGTCGATTAAGTCTCGGATGTCAGATTGTGCGCTCATGCCAGAAAATGTCTGTGATCGAATCTTGATTCTTGAAAGTTAAGGGCCGCTACTTTCGCGTCGGCTCCACTTCCGGAAAGCCCTTACCTAGTCGGGTATCACTGCGACAGCTTCGACTTCCAGGATGAAGCGCGGGTCGACAGCAAGGCGCACGATCTCGATCGTAGTACTTGCAGGCCGATGGTCAGGTCCCCAATAGCGATTCATGACTGAATTTATTGGGTCCTGATTCGTTTCTACATCCTTTACGAATCTGGTGACCTGAATAATGTCGCCGAGCTGCCCTCCTGCTTGTTCAACTACGGTTTTGATCCTTTCCATGACTCGAACCGTCTGTGATTCCGGGTCGAAGGGCAAATGATCGAATTCGCTGGGGTCGTGCGGATGACTATGTGGCACCGGTGCGCCGCTGGTCCCCGACAGGAACAGGATCGTCCCATTGCGGACCCGCATGGCCGAAGTGAACGGCATGTTCGCGCCGGCGGCAGGCTCCGTCCCCGGCAGGTGTACGTATTCGAAATGCGGGCCGGTGGGCTGGCAGGCGGATAATGTCACAAGCGCAGCGATTGAGGTTAGCAAGCGCCGCGGGCTGACATTGCATTGTGCAATTTCGAACATCGCTGTACTCCGAAATATTCTGATCACGGGACGGCATGGAAACGTTGCGCAGCCTTGGAAAAAGTCGCTCTCGCCGCGTCGAGATCGAATGGTCGCTCCTCTAGCGTTTCGGCATCCCACTCGCTACGGCCGGGTGCGAAGTAGTTGCCACCATAGATGTGAATTGCGCCAGTAAATTTTTCGATCGGATTCGTGACCGAGTGAATCGCGTTCCGCGGCAGGCTGAAAACGTCCTGTTCGCCCAATGCCGTCGCGTCGTATGGTTCGATTACGTCGCCACTACGCTTCCAGATAATGTTGTTCTCGCGACCGGCATAGATGCCGATAGACGCCCACATATTGTGATTATGCGGTAGCAGTGAGATCAAAGGCGGCCAGACCACGTTAAGGATCGTGACGTCTTCGTTGCTGTAGAGCTTATGGAGGTCCGCTTCTTCCGGTTTGCCCAGCGTCTCCATAATTGCGCAGGGATCACGAATCGCGGCTCGCAATACCTCGTCGACGGCCGCCTGGCCGCCGTTCACGTTCGCAGACCGTACTTCGGAGACGAACGCCTCGAGATCGAACATGTGGTTCTAGACGGACGCGAACTTGATACAGGCGGGTTTAAGTGCTCCTGCTTCGGCGCCTGTTGCCGTCAGCGAGCCGTCATCGGGATCAACCTCGAAGCTGACGACGCTGTTTGTGCCCTGGTTGCAGACGAAAATGAATCGCCCCGAGGGGTCGAAGTTGAAATTGCGTGGCGTTTGCCCGAGCGTCGACACGATGTCGAGCAGTTCAAGCGTGCCTGCACTTTCGTCGATTTCATAAACCGCAATGCTGTCATGCCCACGATTGCTGCCGTACAGGAAGCGGCCGTTCGGATGTACGCGAATGTCAGCCGTCGTATTCCGTGCCGCGAAGTCTGCCGGAATCGTCGCTATGGATTGCACCTGGCGAAGTTCATGCGTGGCAAGCTCGTACTCGAGTGACAAGATCGTCGACGCGCGCTCGTTGATCACGAATACAAAGGGAGCGGTCGGATGGAAAACGGAGTGCCTGGGCGATAAGCCGCGCTCGGTCTCGATAAATTTCTCATCGGCAAACGTGTAGGAACCCGGATCGATTCGATAGGTATAGATGCGGTCGCCACCCTTGTCGCAAACAAGGACGAAGCTGTTACTGGGATCGAAGTTAACCGAATGAGCATGAGCGCTTTGCTGCGCGACGGGATCAACGCTGCTGACGCGTTCCAGCACCGCGACGTCCGTTGCGGGCGCGAGCGTTCCATCGTCGTTGACGGGAAAGATCGCAACCGTGCCATCGTCGTAAAGCTTCTCGATTTGTGGGACGCCGTTGACTTCGGTCACGCGCACGACAGGGTCATAGTTGCCGTGGTTTGAGGTAAGGACCCGGGTACCGGTCGCGTCGATCGTGACGTAAGCGGGATTTACGCCCATCGACTGAACGGTGTTCAGATGCGTTATCGAGCCGTCGTCGGGATCGATCGCGAACGAGACCAATCCGCCGCCGCCGCCGAATTCGCCATGCAGGTTCTTGATCTCATTGGTTGCGTAGAGGAATCGGTTGTCCGGCGATACCGCGAGATAGCCGGCATTCATGTTTTCGAATTCGGGGCCGGTGTGGCCGATTCGCGTTAACGAGCCATCAGTCATGTCGACAGAGAAGATCGTGATTCCGCCGCCACCGCCGATGCCGAACGGGCCCTGTGTCCACGATCCCACATAGGCGAAAAGAGTCTCCGCTTGCGCACGAATGCCCGTAGAAGCGGTTACCGCGCCAGCGGTCACTAAAGCGACGAACTCGCGCCGCGTCAGATCGTTGTTCATAGTTTCCCGTATCCCCTTGTAAGCCTTGTTCTGGTTAGGTTTCCGAGTATAGCGTCGAAGCGCCGGCCGATCTGAGTTTTCCGCATATTGTTCTGCGGGATTGGCATAAGCACGCTGATCTCCGCGTGTATCCTTATGCATCCGAAACTCTCAGATTCATTATTGTCCCCATGCAGATGATTATCGCCAGCAGGCTCGTTGATGGACGCGTCGTGTTCATGGATGCGGGCTCCGGCTGGAAGGATTCCATCGATGACGGCATCGTGCTCGAGGACGATGCCGAGGCAGAGCGGCTGCTGGCCGAAGCGGAGCAGTCGGTTGCGGACTGCGTCATCGTAGATCCCTATCTGATTGAGGTAACCATCGAGAACGGAGCACGGCGGCCCGTTGAGGTTCGAGAGGCAATTCGCGCTTTCGGGCCGTCCGTGCGTACCGATCAGCTAAACGGGAGCGCCTGACGGCTATGTACCGATACGACGAATTCGACCATAAGCTCGTTGGCGAGCGAGTCGAGCAATTTCAGCGCCAGGTTGACCGGCGCCTCTCCGGCGAGATGACCGAGGATCAGTTCAAGCCGCTGCGGCTGATGAATGGCCTGTATATGCAGCTGCACGCCTACATGCTTCGCGTCAATGTACCCTACGGCAGCCTCTCGTCGAAGCAGATGCGGGCTTTCGCGCATATCGCAAGGACTTACGACAAAGACTTTGGCCACTTCACGACACGCCAGAACATTCAATACAACTGGGTCAAGCTCGAAGATACACCGCAGATTCTTCGCGAGCTTGCTGAAGTAGAGGTCACGGCGATTCAATCGTCGGGGAACTGCGTTCGTAACATTACAGCTGATCAATATTCCGGGCGCGTTGCGGAGGAAATCGCCGATCCGAGAATCTACTGTGAGCTGCTGCGGCAGTATTCCGTGCTGCATCCGGAGTTTTCCTATCTTCCGCGCAAGTTCAAGATCGCCGTCACGGGTTCGCCGAAAGACCGTGCAGCCGTTGCCCTCCACGACATCGGGCTGCGAATGCACAGGAACGACGCCGGTGAGATCGGTTTTGAGGTCCTGGTCGGCGGAGGTCAGGGACGTACGCCGTTCATCGCCCACACTATTCGCGACTGGATCGAGCCCGAAAATATTCTGTCCTACGTCGAAGCGATCCTGCGCATCTACAACATGCATGGTCGGCGCGACAATATTCACAAAGCGCGCATCAAGATCATCGTCAACCAGATGGGAATTGAAAAATATCGTGAACTGGTGGATGACGACTTCGAGCGCATCAAAGAAAGCACGCTCAAGATCCCGCAGGAAGAAATTGACAGGATCAATGCCTATTTCGCTCCTCCGGAGTACGAGGAGTTAGCCGATATAACGGCAGAGCTCGATGAGCTACGTAATACTGACGCCGCATTCGACCGCTGGATGACGAGTAATGTCGTGGAGCACAAGGCGCCGGGCTATAGCATCGTCAACATCACCCTGAAAGCCCCGGGGCGAGTCCCCGGTGACATCAGCGCAGACGATATGGATACCGTCGCGGATCTTGCGGATCACTACAGTTTCGGCGAGATTCGGGTCAGTCACCGGCAGAATCTCACGTTCGTCGATGTACAACAGCGCGATCTCCATACGCTGTGGCAGGAACTCGATGCGCTCGAGCTTGCAACGCCGAATCTCGGCCAGCTCACGGATATCATCTGCTGCCCCGGTCTCGACTACTGCAACCTGGCGAACGCGCGATCGATCCCGGTGGCCAACGATATCAACCAGCATTTTCTCGATGTGGACCGTCTGGCGCTCGTAGGCGATCTGACCGTCAATATTTCGGGCTGTATGAATGCCTGCGGCCATCACCACGTCGGCAACATCGGTATTCTCGGTGTCGACAAGCGCGGCAAGGAGTTCTTCCAGCTGACGCTCGGCGGTTCTTCGGACGAAAATTCGTCACTCGGGGACAGGCTCGGGCCGGGATTGCCTCAGGAAGAGGTGCCTGCGGCGATTGAAGCCATCGTCGATCGCTATCTCGAGCTTCGCGATAGCGGCGAGCGATTCCTCGATACTTATCGTCGCGTTGGCATCGAGCCGTTCAAGGAGGCCGTGTACAACCAGGGCGGCAGGGACGCGGCATGAAGGCATTGATCCGTGACGGAGTGCTCGTCGAGGACGAGTTTACAACGGTCGACGACAGCGCCGACCTGCCCGCCGAGGGTGCCGTTATCGTGGGCCTCGAGCGGTGGCAAGGATCTCGCGATGAGCTGCTCGCGCGCGACGCACCCGTCGGATTGCGACTCAGCAGTGAGCAGGCCCCGGAACTCATCGGTGACGGGCTCGACCGGCTCGCGGTCATCGCGCTCGAGTTCCCGGCATTCAGAGACGGGCGAGCCTATTCGTACGCGCGCCTGCTACGCGAGAAGTATGACTTCGGGGGCGAGCTACGCGCAGTCGGCGACGTGCTCCTGGAGCAACTTCATTTCATGGCGAGGACAGGCTTCAATGCGTTCGAGATCGAAAGCGACGATCCACTGCGGGATTTTGAAATAGCGGCAGCCGACTTTTCGGTCTGGTATCAGCCCGCGGCGGACGGGCGCAGGACTGCGCTCGAGCTTCGGCGTGAACCATCGCAGGCGTAGTTTCCACAAACGGCTCCGGGACTGCGGGGCGTGTGCAAGAAAGTGTAAGCTTGGCGTCACTATCTCATAGCGATTGTGAAAAATTAGAATTAAGTATCTGAAATTATTGAAAAAGAGAATATTGCCGTTTTTTTAAGCAATCTAATCCCGTGTCATACGGAGCGAGGCGCGCACCGCGATGTTCATCCGGTTCTCCACAGAGTTATCCACAGGATCTGTGGATCACTGAAGGGCTTTAAAAGCGCTTGATCGGCCGCCGCGCGTCTTCCACACTGTAGCCATCTTTCTCAACTACCGGCGTTAACGGGATGAATCGCAGGGAGATCCTAAAGCTCGGCGCCGTGCTGGGGGTCGGGCCCTCTCTCGCGAGGGCTGAATGCGAGAATGTACCGAATAACGTCTTCGATGCGGACTCGACGGCGGAAGACGTGACTCGCGATCTCGATCTCAGCGGCAAGACGGCCCTGGTCACCGGGGTCAACACGGGAATCGGCTACGAGACGATGCGAGTGCTCGCGCAGCGTGGCGCCCATGTTCTTGGCACCGCGCGTTCCGCCGAGAAAGGCCGGCTCGCCTGCGACAGTGTCTCTGGCCAGGCCACACCGTTGCTGCTCGAGCTTTCCGATTTCGATTCCGTCGTGGCATGCGCCTCGTCTGCGAAGGCGATAACCGATTCCATCGACATCCTCGTCTGCAACGCGGGCGTTTTGCTGAACGAGTTCCAGCAGGTGCGCGGTCTGGAGATGCACTTCGTCGTGAATCACCTCGGCCACTTCCTGCTCGTAAACCGGCTGCTCAGCGAGGTTCTGGCCGCGCCAGCCGGGCGTGTCGTCGTCGTTGCGAGCCGCGCGCACCGTTCCGCGCCCGCGGACGGCATTCAGTTCAACAGGCTCGATGGCGGCTGGCCATACGACCGGCAGGAATTCTACGGTCATTCCAAATTGGCCAACGGCTTGTTTTCGCTCGAGTTGGCGCGGCGGCTCGACGGGACGAGCGCGACGTCCAACTCTCTGCATCCCGGCGTCGTGGTAACCGATATCGCGCGTAATCTGCCGGCGTGGCAGGACGCTCTGTTTCGCTTCGCGGGGTCGTTGTTTCTGAAGTCAGTGGAGGAGGGCGCCGCGACGACATGCTATGTCGCGACGAGCCCCGACCTCGAGGGTGTCAGTGGCTGCTATTTCTCGGACTGCAAGCCTGAGACGCCGGAGCCGAACATGCGCGATCCCGAGATGGCGCGCAGGCTCTGGGACGTTTCCGAGGAACTCACGCGCGCGTATCTCTAGCGAGTCGTTCTATCAATCGATGGTCGGGCCCGGACAGCTTGCTCGTTCAGGTCACCTCAAAGAGCGCCCTGTCACGGTCAATCCGGTCGAGCCCGACGGCACGTCGGCCCCTCTCCGAGAGAGGGACCGATGCCCTGGTTCACGGAGTCGCAAGGGGCCGGTCGCGACAGTCCATCCTCCCCTCGGCCGTACCCACCACGCTCGAATGATTACCAGTGCCAGAGGCTCCGGGTCGGATGAACTATCACACCCGCCCGCGCTCGGTCACCGCGGCGTTTCGCACGGCGGTGACAGA
>JAHEKF010000142.1 GCA_024638465.1 Rhodospirillaceae bacterium
TGTCACCGTCCGCGATCAGCGTACCGATCATATCGACGCGATCCGGAAACGCGCGCCCCATCGGAAATTGCGATCTCTCGGTCTCTCCAGCGAAATCTGCGATATGCAGGAAACCGCGGCGAACATAAGTATTGTATGGCCTGCCGTTCGGCTTCGTCGGATACATGCCCTCCGGCGCATTCTCCGCTTTATAGGCATTTACCTTCAGTTTGTTTCGGTACTCTTGAGAGTCGATCGGATCGGCTAACGCCTCCGCAAGGAATTCGTCACCGCTTCTGGTCTCGACGTTGGTCGGGGGGACGATAATTTTTCCATCTGCGCGTACCGGCATAGTGGTACCAAGCTGATTGAGCAATCGAACTTCATCAGACATAAACCAGCCGTCGACTATTTTTTCGTCCGCTAGCGTAAAGATAGCTGCCGACTCCACGTCGATAGATTTACCGGTCGGTGGAATTCCGTAGAAATTACCTTGATGAGTCCCGCGAATCTGATACACGACGGCCACCGTGTCACCTTCCCCAATCAGTTCTACGATCTCGTCTTCACGATCCGGAAAGGCAACCTGAATCGGCTCGACCGCATCAGCCAACTCGGATCCGGCCGCGTTGTAACTCAGGTTATGGAACTCGCTTCGGACGACTCGATAATTCGGGGCCAGGAACTTCTGCTCAGCCTCTGAGTCGCCGAACACTTCCATATACGAAGCAACAATTGCTTTGTTGCGCTCGCGCTGAGCACGCTCTTCTGCTGATGGCGGTCGAGGGGTCAACGCCGCCTGCATCTCGTCACCAGGCGATTCGCTCGTGGCGATCGCAGCTGGTGCTGGCGCAGACTCTGCCACCGACATCTCGTCACTCTGCTCAGTGCTACACGCCGCGACGAACGCGAGCAGAACGGAAGTCATACCGAAATTGAGATAAGTCCTGGTCGATTCTTGTCTTGATTTCATTTTGCTGTCCTCTGAATTGCCTAGGGACTACAGTCGTAAGGCTGCACGAACGCGCCGGGCTGATATTCCCACCACTTGCTGTTCACGGTCGGCGCATCGCCGGACTCCGGGTTGAGAAGCGTCGAGGTATAAAAGAGCCGGTTATGGTCCGCGCTCAGCTCGAACGTCTCATATAGCTTGATCGGCGAGTCGCTGCCTTCGAATGTCGTGGTGACGTGCAGTCTGCCGTTATCCATGCGGCCTGTCGAATAGCCGAGGCGATCGGGGTTGGTACCGGGATCGTCATGCGGTATGCCCATGTGCACTTCGCGTATCGTGTCGAAATGTTCGGCATGAATGGTGACGGTGTCGCCATTGTCGATCAGCTGTATCGGATAAGGCGCGCCCATCGCCCGCCACGTATCGGGTACAGCGCAATTGCCCGTAGCGCTGCTTGCCCTGTACTCGATATTGAACTCCCCCTGAGGAAATCGCAGAGCCTGATGGCTGCCCTCTGCGCCGAAAATCGTGTTCCAGACGGCGAATATCGACGTGGGCCGTTTCGAGAAATCTTCCTCTACAACCCGCCCATGCGCCCGGTCGGTATTGCCGATGCGGCCGGCATCGGGCCAGCGGGGCTCGGCGGTACGCAAGAACACGATTTCACGATTGCTCGGCAGCAGCAGGTGATTCATAAAGATGTCGTCGTCGCGGGAACGGTTCCGGTAACCGGCAACTCGAACCCGGGTACCGACGGCCAGCAGCTCTTCCGTAATGTTCATGCGCGTCAGCGCAGCTACGGAGTTGCTTTCGGTCGTATAGATTTTTTCGTTTGGCGTGCCCTCATCCACGATGAAGCTGAGTCGGACATGTGGGTTCTGCCACTGGATCGAAGTGATTGTGCCTTCGATCTCGATGTCCG
Organism: Rhodospirillaceae bacterium; assembly: GCA_024638465.1. Lineage (GTDB taxonomy): Bacteria > Pseudomonadota > Gammaproteobacteria > Steroidobacterales > Rariloculaceae > SMWC01. The sequence continues at coordinate 1,854 of JAHEKF010000142.1, forward strand.
ACTCGGTATCGTAAATGGACGCCCAGTTGTGATGCGCGGCCGCCGTATTCGCCATCAGCATCATCAGGCTTGTCGCGATTAATAATCCGGATCTGTTCATTCTCAGCCCCCGTTCGTTCCCGTTCTGCCCGCTCAGGAGACCCAAATTTGCCGCCAAGCGTAATCCTCCCGCCGGCGCGCGAGCAGGTCTCATAGCCGAGCTTACAGCGATGTACCAGGAATCCGTATGCGATCTCGGCCCCACCGATTTCGTAATTGGCATACCCGTTCTCGATCGCGAGCACGTGTACGCGCAGGATGGGTCGAAAGCACCGTCGACGGTCGGGCGAGCTCAGTCAGCGTCGGGTAGATATCCGGCAGATTGGCCGGCTACTGCAGCATGAGCTCGGTTATCGTCCCCTGCGGTGTCAAGTCTTTGCCCGCCAGGCCCGGATGATCCGGCGCGATCCATCGCGCTTTGAATATCGAGTTGTCTTCGGCATCCGACATCAGCGTCTTGTAGATCTCGCTCGGAGCTGCGTCCGCGTCCGTGCCACGCACGATCGGTACGATGTATTCCCATACGACTTCGCCGTCACGCGTGACCTGAAACACATGGCCATGCCTTCCGGCGATACCCAGCGTATTGCCGTTGGCGAGGCGCTGGACGCCCGAGATGTTTCGACTCGAGAAGCTGTTCGGCTGCACGGAGGTGAAGTTCCAAACGACCTGCTCAGCCGGCCCACCGGCCCCCATTTCCGACAGATAACCCGCATCCGGATAGGTCCCGTCGTAGGGGTTCACTTCGATCAACTCAGAGCGGTGCGGCCCCGCGCGGCGGGAGCCGTTCTCGAAGATCAGGAAGTTGCCTGCGCCCGGCAGGCCTTCCTTGATCCACTGCGTATCGTGATGGTGAAACAGCATCCGGTCACCTTCGGACGTAACGTCACCGTCCGGGTTGTAGCTCGGGGCTTCACCCGCTCCGTATAGCCAGGGGTGCCCCCAGCGGTACAGAATGTCGCCTTTAGGACCTGCGGCGAGTGCCTTGCTGGCCTCGAAGTCGCCGACGACGAACGTGCCGCCGTGATCGATGACGTAGAGCTCGCCCATGCGGTCGTTGTTAACCACGATCTGGTCCAATGTCTGGTTGTAGTCGAGCGCGTTCTGGTGGGTGAAATCGCCCGTTATTCCGGAAC
>JAHEKF010000073.1 GCA_024638465.1 Rhodospirillaceae bacterium
TCTGGGAAGGACCCCGGATTCTAATGAAACGCCTCAGTCGTCAGATATTGGAGCAGATGCTCGGCGAAAGTTCGGAAGGAATCGTTGTCGCCGAGGCCTCGAGTCCGGACTATCCCGTGGTCTTCGCTAACGCTGAATACGCTCGACTGAGCGAGTGCGAGATCGACGATCTTCGAGGCCGCAAGCTACCGCTTCTCGACAACGAAAGACTCGGTCCTGCCGATCGAGACGAACTCCAAACCGCGCTCGCGGACGGCCAGAGTTTCGAGGCTTCGCTCGACGTCGCGCAGCAGGGCGACCAGGATCAGGCGAACCGCGTCAAAATGGTTCCGCTGCGCAGCAGATCCGGCAAGGTGACGCATTTCATGGTGTCTCTGAAATCTCGAGCGAGCGCTTCGGATGAAGCCTCCAGCGTCGAGCTTGGTGTGCTGCAGCGCGAGATCGATCGCGCCAGGAAAAAGCTCGCGTCCATGGACCGGATCGACCCATCCACCGGCGTCCTACGCTACAAGTTCTTTCGCCAGCTGGCGGAGAGAGATTTTCGGATCGCTCGCCGCGAGGGCCGTCTGGCGGCGGTCATGCTGTTCGAGATCATCGATCTCGGTGTCTATAGCGAGACTTACGGTCGTAAAGCGGCCGAGTCTTGCGTGCGCATGGTCGCAGCTCAGGTGAACAGCCTGCTACGACGAGCCACGGATCTTTGTGCCAGAGCGGACGAGGGAACGATCATCGCGGTAACGCAGGCGCAAGATGTCGATGAAGTACGTGAGCGAGCCGAACGAATCGCTACGAATATTCGCGGATTGAGGCTTCATAATCCGCGCGGGCACAGCGGTCGTTACATCGACGTCGATATTGGCATCGCCGGCGATGCGCCAGGCGATGAATTTACCCTCGATCAGGCGATTGAGGGCGCGCGTAATGATCTCGAATCGCGCCAAGACGCACAGAAAGCGGCGTATGGCGCACGCGCATAACCGCCCGGTTACGCTGCCGGCGACAACTCCTCCTGAATAGTTTCGGGCTCCTCCGGCACGGGCTGGACAAGTACCAGCACGCCGAAAGCGGGATGATCGAAGAAATGCAGCTCCCCGCTGCGAGTCAAGCGCTGCACCGAAAGAGTGTAGCGGGGCGGAAACTCGACGCGCGGGAGTCGGTCGTTAGATCGGGGTGCGATCGCGACGGCTGACGAATCCGGTTGATAGCGAAGATCAACTCTCACGTGGAGAAAACGGCTCACATGCAATCGAATCGTTCCGCGCGGATTCAAAATACCCAGAGACGACAAATTGAACGGGACCGCATATTCTTCCGGAAGTCCTTCCTGAATCCAGCCACCGTGGACAAGTGGCGTATAGGCATCCAGCAATTCGAGCCGTTCGAATTCATCCACGAGTTCGAGTTGATCATCGGTCAGTAGTCGATACCACAGTCCGTTATCGAAGAGACCGGGCTCTATCCGAGCGTCGTCCATAGGTATCGCGTCGCTATTGTTACCGCTCTCGAAATCCGGCGTGGCCGTGGCCGTATCACTCTGATCGGAGCCGGACGATGGCGCCGGGACTTCGAACTCAGCGGAACCCGGAAAAGCTTCAAGCGCCAGTCGCTCCGGATCCGGTGCGTCAGGCGCCTTCGTCTCCAGAAGATTCGGCGCAAGAAGATCGAGCAGAGTGCCTCGCGGAGTCTGCTCGAAGCTTTCTTCCGAAGGATCGAAGTCGTTATAGGCGAAAGCGATGACCTCAATCTGATAGCGCGGCAAGGACTCCTCGGCGTTCTCCGTTGGAGCCGCCGTCGGCAACGGCTGCGGGAAACTTTGCGCGGCAACTGTGCCAACCGCGCCGAGCGCCACTGCGGACAGCAGAATGCGAGTGGGAACTGCCTGAAGTTTCATATCCGAATTATAAACTGTTGCCGGGCGAATCAGGCGGCGACCGGTGCCTCTTCGGTCGCGCCGAGCGCCCGAAGCAGTTTTTCCGTTGCGCTTATCCGGTCTTCATCGCGATCCAGATCCCAGTGAAAACGAAGTTTCGAGGGTCCATCCAGTTCGTAGAGGCCCGGCTCGTCTTCGACGAGGCCGACGAGCACGAGCGGGTCTACCAGAGCTCGTGGACCGAACGCGACGAATCCACCACGATTCTCGGCATGCACTTTATCGATCCCGAGATGCTGGGCGAGCAGTTTTAGTCGCGTGACCTCGAATAGTGTTTTTGTCGCCGCCGGCAGCAGGCCGAACCGATCGATGAGTTCGACCTGAAGGTTCTCGAGATCGGACGCGGTTTCCCCACTGGCGATACGCTTGTAGTGAACCAGGCGCATATGGACATCCGGCATGTAATCCTCGGGTATCAAAGCCGGAAGTCCGACTTCGATCTCGGGTCCACTTCTCAACGGGTCGTCGAGATCCGGTTCGTCGCCAGCGCGCAGCGACTCGACGGCGCGAGCCAGCAGGTCGTTGTAAAGCGCAAAGCCGATGGCCTGGATCTGGCCGCTCTGCTCGTCGCCGAGTAATTCGCCGGCGCCCCTGATTTCGAGATCGTGAGTCGCGAGGGTGAAGCCGGCGCCGAGGTCTTCGAGCGCCTCTATCGCCTCGAGCCGTTTCGCTGCATCGGCAGTCAGTGCCCGTGCGGGCGGCGCGATCAGATAGGCGTATGCCTGATGATGCGATCGGCCAACGCGTCCGCGAAGCTGGTGAAGTTGGGCGAGGCCAAGCCGATCCGCGCGGTTGATTATGATCGTGTTTGCGGTGGGCACATCGATGCCGCTCTCGATAATCGTAGTACACAGCAAAACGTTAAATCTGCGGTGATAGAAATCGAGCATGACGGATTCGAGCTCGCGCTCCGACATCTGGCCGTGAGCGACCTCGATCGATGCTTCCGGCAGAAGGGCAGCGAGCCTGGCCAGAAGCTTTGCGATGTCCTGTACGCGATTGTGTACGAAGTAGACCTGTCCGCCGCGCCGGATCTCGCGAAGTACGGCTTCTCGAATGGATCGATCGCTCCATTCGCCGATAAACGTCTTGACCGAAAGGCGATCAGCTGGCGGCGTCGCGATGAGTGACAGATCGCGAAGCCCTCCGATCGCCATATTCAGCGTCCGGGGAATCGGCGTTGCAGTCAAAGTCACCAGGTCGACGTCTGCGCGAAGCTTTTTCAACTGCTCCTTGTGCCGGACGCCAAAACGATGTTCTTCGTCGACGATCACGAGACCCAGACGATCGAAAGCGATGTCTCTGCTCAATAGTTTGTGTGTGCCGACAACGATATCCACCGTTCCGTCTTTGAGTCCTGCGACGACGCTCGATGACGCTTTACCGCTTCGGAACCTCGAGAGCAGTTCGACTTTTACGGGCCAGTCCGCAAACCGGTCACTAAACGTGCGGTAATGCTGCTGCGCGAGCAGCGTCGTTGGAACGAGGATAGCGACCTGATGGCCCGCGTGGACCGTGACAAACGCCGCTCGAAGAGCGACCTCGGTCTTGCCGAATCCGACGTCGCCGCAAACGACACGGTCAGTCGGCGCGTCGTTGCCGAGATCGGTCAGGACCTGCTGAATCGCAGTTTGCTGATCGGGTGTCTCCTCGAAAGGAAACTCCAGTGCGAATTTCTGGTAGAGATCGTCGATTACCGGGAACGCCGTGCCACGTCTGGCCGCGCGGCGAGCGTAGAGGGCCAGCAGTTCGGCTGCGACGTCGCGAGCCTGTTTTGCGGCTTTTCGTTTTGCTTTGGCCCATTGGTCCGAGCCGAGCCGATGTAACGGAGCCTGCTCGGGCGACGCGCCGGTATAACGCGTGATCAGGTGGAGGTTGTAGACCGGAACATAGAGTTTGTCGCCGCCGGCGTATTCGAGCAGCAGATACTCGGTTGTCGCATCGTCAACTTCGTGTACTTCCAGGTTTCTCAGGCCACAATAGCGACCGACGCCATACTCTTCGTGGACAACCGGGGCGCCGACACGCAGGTCTGTGAGTTCGCGAACGACCGCATCGGGGTCGCGCGCAGACCGGCGTTTTCTGATTCTGCTTCGCTGGCGCGGACGGTCGACACCGAGTTGCTCGGCCGTAACAAGAGTGATCCTGCGATCCGGAAGTACCAGGCCTTCCTCGAATTCACCGACGGCGATTCCCAGCCTGGCAGCGCCGTCCAGGAAGTGTTTCCAGCCAGCGAATTCCTGCGGCGAAAAGCCACGGGCATTCAGCAACTCCTTCAGCACTTCGCGCCGGCCCGGGGATCCGGTGACGATCAGCGTGCGCGCATCGCCCCGAGCGCCAAGCCATTTTTCGAAAGGATCCGTCGAGCCCGGATCGGCGGCACTCAGTGGATGTGCCGTTCCCGCATTGAGATTGCTCATCGTGCTGTCGGATTCGAGTTCGCGCGAACCAATCTCGATCGTCGAGTGCTGACGCAACCGGTCCTTGAGCACCTCGGGGCTCCAGAAAGCGATATCGGGCCTGAGAATCGGCCGCTCGATGTCATCCTTGAGCTGTGCGAAACGTTCCTCGATCAGATTCCACCCGTTGTCGAGACCGGCTTCCGCTCCATCGAGCATGACGACCAGCGTTTCTTTCGGAAGATAATCCAGCAGTGAACAGGTCGTGTCGAAAAATAACGGTAAGTAATATTCGATGCCGGCAGGCAGGTTGGCATCCGAGATCTCCCTGTAAACACGCGACCGGCTCGGTTCGCCTGGAATCTGCATGCGAAAACTCTCGCGGAAATCTCGAATCGCGTCTTTATCGAATGGAAACTCTCTCGCCGGGAGGACTCGGATACTGTCTATCGCGCCCGTGGAAAGCTGCGAATTCGGGTCGAAAGTCCGCAGACTTTCAACTTCATCGTCAAACAGATCGATGCGAACCGGTACTGTCGCGCCTGTCGGGAAAATATCCAGCAGGGAGCCGCGAATGGCAAACTCACCGGGATCGACGACGTTCTCAACATGCAGGTAGCCGTGGCTAACGAGTTTCTCGCGTAATGCGTCCCGCTGGATCGTCTCTCCGATCTCGATAGACATCGAGCGCGCCGCGATAAATTCCGGTGGCGGCAACCGCGTCAGCAAAGCTTGCGCATTGACGATCAGCGTCGCCGGATTTCCGCTCGCGAGCCGGGCAAGTGTTGCCAGTCGCTCCGCGATCAGATCCTGAGGCGGAGAGAATGCGTCATAGGGGAGCGTCTCATAATCGCCGAAACGCATCAGCGGCTCGGACTCGAGAAAAAATTCGAGCTCGCTCTCGAGGCGATCGGCCGCCGCTGCGGAATCCGTGACGACACAAATCAATCCCGGAAAACGCGTCGCAGCTTCGGCGACCGCGAGACTCTGCGCGGCACCGTAGAGCTGACCCCAGCGCAGATGTGGAAGCTCGGAACCTGGCAGTTCGAGTGGAAGAAGGGCAGTCGAAGTCATCGCGTCGGAAACGGATCCGGGCGGCGGATTATCACATAGCTAAGGTGACCGGGTCCGGTGGTCGACCTGCAATGAATCCGAGCGCTGTCGGATCTGACCACCCACGCGAGATTCCTGGCAGAATCCGGAGCAGTCGATTGCCGGGAGAATCTTAGGGCGTGGCGACCGTGTGGATAACGCGATCGTGCTCGAAAAATACGACGAAGCCCGGATAGTCCCAACGGGTGATCGGTGGTGCACCAACGGCCGCCTGTTGCTGCGAGGGACTACCGAAGCGCGCTTCGACCGTCGCCATACTTGCGCCGCGGGTCGGACGCATGTGCGAACTCGATCTTGCCACGTCGATACCGTCGATGAGGAGGCTGTCCGCCCCGGCTATTGGCGCAGCCGCGATCAAGCCAATTGCAATGAGTTTTCTGATCAACGTTCTCTCCCTGCGCTTTGTTCGTCGAATATACCACCGGGTCTGGCGGCTAGAAATGCAGCGAATGCCAAGTTGCGGTCTGCGTCACAGTTTCCCGGCGTGTTAATATTTTCTAAAGGTATATTACATAACATCATGTAATTTTTGAAGTTTATGCTAACGAATTCTTGGCCCGAATTCGCCGTCGGCGTACGGTCTTGCCGTGCCGCCGACCGCCCTGCAAACTGCGAATCGGTCGCTGTGCTTTAATTCAGGCCAATGTTCTACCCCCTCGAGACGTTTATCGCATTGCGCTATGTCCGGTCGCGCAGGCGCCGCGGAATAGCGGCATTCATTACGACGGCCTCGGTGTTGGGCATGGCGCTTGGCGTTGCCGCGTTGATTGTCGTTCTGTCAGTGATGAACGGACTCGAATCCGAGCTGCGAACGCGGCTTCTCAGTATGACCGCTCATGCGACAATCTCCGATTCCGGTGAGGGAATTGGCGATTGGAGGGCGCTGCAGTCGGATATTGCCGGGCGTCCAGGCGTCGTTGGCGTTTCGCCGTTCGTCGTCGTCGAAGGCATGCTTGGAGCAGGGTCCAATCTCATGCCCGTCCTTGTACGCGGAGTCCTGCCCGATGAAGAGACATCGGTTTCGGAAGTTGATCGAATGATGCGTACCGGCGCGCTCAGCGATCTGGAAGCGGGCGCGCAACGAATTGTTCTCGGTGAGGTTCTTGCCGGCAACCTCGGTGTAGGCGTCGGCAATCGCGTCAACCTGCTCATCCCCGATGTCTCGAGCGAGAGACCGAGCGCCGTCCTGCGCGGTTTTGTCGTGACAGGTATCTTCGCCGCAGGAAACCAGGAGATCGACAGCGGTCTGGCGCTTATTCACATGGCCGACGCCAGTATTCTGCGAGGCTACGAAGGCCGTGCGGGCGGTGTCTCCGTTCGGCTCGAAGATCCGATGGCCGTCACGAGGTTCGCTTCGGCGCTGCCGGCATCGATACGGGGTGACGCAGAGTACTCGGACTGGACGATCGAAAATCGGAGCTACTTCAGGGCGATCAGAATCGAGAAAACGATGATGGCGTTGTTGCTGACGCTCATCGTTGCCGTTGCCGCGTTCAACATCGTTGCGTCGCTGATTATGGTCGTGACAGATAAGAAGAAAGACATTGCGATTCTCAGGACTTATGGACTGTCCCCGGGGCGCGTATCGCGAATTTTCGTGGTTCAGGGTACTTTGATAGGGATCGTCGGGACGGCGCTGGGTCTGGTGCTCGGTCTCGTGCTGGCATTGAATATCGGGACGATAATGCCGTGGCTCGAACGTAATCTGAATTTCGAGCTGCTTCCCGGCGATGTCTACTACGTTACAGCGCTGCCGTCAGAAGTTCATTGGTTCGACGTTACCTGGATCGGCCTGGCTGCATTCTCGATCGCCGTCCTCGCGACGATCTACCCGTCCCGTCGTGCCGCGGCCGTAGCGCCCGCCGATGCGTTGCGCTACGAATAATGATGAAACAGCCCTATGAACTCTCGATGGCGTTGCGCTACCTCAGAGCCAGCAGTCGCAGCGGTTTTATCTCGTTTATCTCACTGGTTTCGATGATTGGGATCGGGCTGGCTGTTGCGGTATTAAGTGTCGTGCTATCAGTCGTCAACGGGTTCGACTATGAGCTACGCCAGCGAATTCTCGGGATTACGGCGCACGCCGGATTCAGCGGTGTCTACGAGCCTCTCGAGGATTGGGAGATGAAGCGCGAGATCGTGCTCGAGCGCGGGGACGTGACGGGCGCAGCGCCCTACGTCGAAGGCCAGGGCTTGCTCATTCACGGGGCAGTTCCCGCCGGGGTCGAGGTCCTGGGGATCGATCCCGGGCTGGAGAATGAAGTCTCGAAATTAAGCTCGCTACTGAACTCCGGATCGCTTGACCAGCTTACGCCGGGCAGCTATCGCATCGTGATCGGTAGCAGCCTTGCCGACGAACTGGATGCCGACATTGGCGATTCGATAGTTCTGGTTATCGCCGAAGGCAGAGTGACACCCGCCGGGGTCGTGCCGCGAATGCGCAGCTTCCAGGTCGCGGGAATCTTCGAGGCCGGAATGTATGAATATGATCGAGGTCTCGTTTACGTGGCGATGGCCGATGCTTCGCGGCTGTTTCGAACAGCAGGTCGACCTCATGGGTTGAGGATGTCGGTCGAGGATATATTCGCCGCACGGCGAATTTCGGAAGAGGTTGCTATCGGTTTCGGTGGCGGTTTCTATATCGACGACTGGACGCGCCGGCACGCTAATTTCTTCAGGTCCATCCAGATAACGAAGTCAATAATGTTTGTTATTTTTTCGATGGTAATCGCCGTCGCGGTGTTCAATATTATCTCTACGCTCGCGATGGTCGTGCGGGACAAGCGGGGCGATATCGCGATCTTGCGGAGCTTCGGCGCTTCGGCGCGAAGCATCCTTGCCGTGTTTGCGACGCAGGGCGCATTGATCGGAATAATCGGCACCTCATTCGGTGTTTTGCTCGGTGTTTTGATTTCGGCAGAGCTCGGCACGATAGTGGCGCTCATCGAGCAATCATCGGGGCTGGATCTCCTGGCAGGAGAAATCTATCTGATCGATGATCTGCCGACACAGATCAGGCCCCGGGAAGTCGCTCAAATCGGCCTGCTCGCGATCGCGCTTGCGATAGTTGCGACGCTCTATCCGGCCATCAGTGCATCCCGGCAAGCGCCGGCAGAGGCTCTCCGCTATGAGTGACAACTCGACCGGTGTGGCCGCGGTGCTCGAGGTGACCGGACTCACGAAGAGCTTCGTCGAGGCGGGTCGAAAGCTGGACGTCTTGCGTGGCGTTGATCTGACGGTCTCGCGCGGCGATCGATTGGCGATCGTAGGCGCCTCGGGATCGGGAAAGACGACGTTGCTGCAACTGTTGGGGGGGCTGGACGAAGCGACCGGCGGCGAAGTCAAGGTCTCGGGTCGATCAATGACAGGGTTGAACAGCACCGAGCGCGGTCTGTTGCGAAATCGGGCACTCGGATTCGTTTACCAGTTTCATCATCTCCTTCCCGAATTTTCCGCGCTCGAGAATGTTGCGATGCCATTGCTGGTTCGCGGTGAGAAGCCGGATGCTGCCGCCGCACAGGCGCAGGCGCTCCTGGAGCGAGTCGGCCTCGCTGAGCGAACGGGTCATCGTCCGGCGCAGCTCTCGGGCGGTGAGCGGCAGCGAACCGCGGTGGCTCGCGCGCTCGTTACGAGACCGGACGTTGTTCTCGCGGATGAGCCAACGGGAAATCTCGATCGTCCAACAGGCGAGCGCGTGTTCAACCTCATGCTTGAACTCAACGAGGACCTTGGAACTAGTCTCGTCGTCGTAACGCACGATCCCGAGCTCGCTACGCGTATGGACCGGATTCTCGAACTAAGAGACGGCATCTTGCACTCAGCCGGGTGAATCCCGGGTCGCCGCTAAGCGCGGCCGCGCATCTCGCGACCGCTGCCGGTGCTGTGCTGGCCGGCTCCCTGTTAGTGCAGCAGCTACCGGGTCCTCTCGGTGCGGTTGAAAGCGGCGTGGTCGGTCTCGTGTCCGTACTTCTTGCGCTGCGCCTCTCGTCGAGCCTGCCGCTCTGGTTTGCCTTTTCCATGCTCAATCTGTCGTCGGCGATCGAGCAGCGCATCGAATCCCGATTACCGGCTGCGATGTCGGGCAGCGATTATTCCGTCTCGGGATGGGTCGACAGCTTTCCGGCTCACACGACAGGGCAGGTGAGCTTCTCACTGCGAGTAACTCATTCAGGCAATTCATCGTTGCGCAATATCGAGCGATTGAGACTTTCATGGTACGACCCTCCCCAGGATATCGACGCCGGAACCGCGCTCGATCTCACCGTAAGGCTGCGCGTGCCCAGAGGTCTGTCGAACCCGGGTGGATTCGATTATGAGAAATGGTTGTTCCTTGAAGGTTACGGTGCGGTCGGCTATGTGCGCGATGGCAAGCTCGCCCGCGACGTCGGCGATAATCTTGCCCGCGGCTGGCTCGGCCTGCGTGCCGCGATCTCGCGCCGGCTGATCGCGAACGCGCCTGGCGATGACGCAGGTGCAATGCTGACGGCGCTTGCTATCGGCGAGCGACACCTTTTCGATGATAAGCATTGGCAAGCTTTTCGCCGCACGGGAACGAGCCATCTGGTTGCGATATCGGGGCTTCATATCGGACTGATCGCGTCGTTCTCGTTCTGGCTGATGCGCAAACTCTGGTTACTTCTTCCGGGATCCATTCGTCACTACGATCTCTATGGTGCCGCAGCGTCGAGTCTCGTTTGTGCGTCTCTCTACGCATTACTTGCCGGCTTTGGGGTGCCGGCGCAACGCGCTTTATTGATGCTTGCTGTCGCGTTAGCCGCCGTCCTGTCGCGCCGGCGTATCAGCATGATAAGCGGACTCTCGACTGCAGCTATCTTCGTTCTTTTGTGGGATCCGTTCGCGAGCTCGAGCGCATCGTTCTGGCTGTCATTCATGGCCGTCGCGTTATTGTGGCAGCTTGCTGAAATGCGTATGGCAGGTTGGGACTTCTCGGCTTCAGGAATCATCGCGTCAGCGGCTTTACAGTGGCGCCTCTGTCTCGGGTTGGTTCCCGTTACTGCATTCTTTTTCGGCGAAATCTCCCTGATCGCACCCATCGTCAATTTTTTCGCGATCCCGTACGTCAGTCTCGCACTGGTTCCCGCGACCTTGATATCTTCGATGGCGCTGGTATTCGACGGTGTCGGTGAACCTATGGTGCGCTCCGCCGGCGAATTGGCGAATGCCATGTGGCTGATTCTCGAATGGCTCGCCGCCTGGAACTGGTCGGCGATTGTGCTACCGACGAATGACCGCGTACTTTTTTTTCTCGCGATAGTTGGCGTGATTCTCATGGTACCGGTTCATCCTCTTCCCGGGCGTTACTTGGCATTGCTCGCGACCATTCCTTTGTTTACGACGCGAGTCGGAGGTCCCGGATTCGGCATAGCGAAGACCACGGTGCTGGACGTCGGCCATGGATTGGCCGTAATTGTCGAGACTCGCGAACACGTGCTCCTGTTCGATTCCGGACCGAGATACCCGTCAGGGTTCGATAGCGGCGCCGACATAGTCGTTCCCGCGCTGCACGCATTAGGATACGATGCCGTTGACACGATCGTGATCAGCCACTCGGACAACGATCATGCAGGAGGCGCTCCCGCAGTCATCGCCCATTACCCCGAGGCAGCGTTGATAACCGGCCCCGATGTTTCGCTGCCGGATTCCATGATCTGTAGCGCCGGAGCTTCATGGGTCTGGGACGGGGTAGATTTCGAGTTCCTCCATCCTCCATCAGGGTTTCGATCGCTCGGCAACGACAGTTCCTGTGTCCTCCGAGTTTCGACGGCTGACGATGCGATACTTCTTACAGGTGATGTGGAACAAGCGGGGGAGCGTTCGATGCTCGACCGTAGCATCGAGCTCGATTCCGGAATCGTCATTGTTCCGCATCATGGAAGCGCGACTTCGTCCAGCGAAGCTTTCGTCGACGCGATCGGGGCTGCTTATGCGATCGTGTCGGCAGGGCGGGATAATCGTTGGGGATTCCCGAGACCTGAAGTACAGAGACGTTGGGAAATAGCAAGCGCTCGCGTGGTCACGACCGGTCACGGAGGCGCTGTTACCATAATAATCGGCGGAGCGGCTGAAACTACCGTCGTTACCCGCCGCGAGAGCCGACGGCGATACTGGTTTCCCGCGCCCGACGGTCCGTCTGGTTAAAACCGCTTTAGCGCGTTATAGTTCGCGGGTTATCGGGTCGTATGGGTTTTGCATGCTGGAGATTGTGCAAGCCGGCGGTTGGCTAATGCTGCCGATTATCGCGTGTTCAGTTGTCGCGGCCGCTATCATTCTCGAACGGCTTTGGACGCTTCAGCCTGCCAGAGTTTTACCGAAAGATTTAACGACCGAAGTCTGGCAGTGGGTCAAGAGCGATCAACTCGACCGGCAACACATTCAGTCGCTACACCAGAGTTCACCATTGGGACAAGTGCTGGCGGCGGGACTGTCGAGTCGCGAACTCGGGCGGGACATTGCCAAGGAGAATATTGAAGATACCGGTCGTCATGTCGTTCATGAACTCGAGCGATACCTGAATCCGCTCGGGACGATCGCTGCGATATCGCCTCTGCTCGGATTGCTCGGGACCGTCATCGGCATGGTTAAAGTCT
>JAHEKF010000003.1 GCA_024638465.1 Rhodospirillaceae bacterium
CGGGTCCTATTCAGTGCCCATCGCTTTGGCCTTGGGCGTTGAGTACCGAATCACCAGGACCTAAGGAGTCAACCGATGACCAAGAACCAAGCTTTAGTCAGTGCCGCCGTCAGTAGTCTGATGGCCGTCGGTGCCCTCGCCGTTTCGACCCAGGCGAGCGCGCAGGACATGGAGAAATGCTACGGCGTCGTGGCTGCTGGCAAGAACGATTGCGCCGGCCCGGGTCACACCTGCCAGGGACAGGCAGCGTCCGACGCCAGCCCGGATGAGTTCATCCTGCTGCCTGCCGGCACTTGCGACCGTCTCGCCGGCGGCGAAGTCAAGGACGGCTAAACCTCGTGGCGGTCTCCGATAACCTCGAGAGACCAGGACCGATCCCGGCAGCAGCCGGGATCGGTCTTCGCGGGCCCTATCACGCCGAATTCATTTCCGATTCGCCGGAGGCCGCATGGCTCGAGGCACACAGCGAAAACTTCTTTGCGCCCGGCAGCATCGCGCTGACGGCGCTCGAGAGGATTCGGGAAAATTATCCGGTCAGTCTGCACGGCGTCGGTCTCTCGATCGGTTCGGCCGATCCGATTGCGCGGGATCACCTCGAAAATCTCGCCGAGCTCGTAGAACGAGTCCAGCCGGGGCTCGTGTCGGAACATCTGTGCTGGGGCTCGGTCGGCGGTTACCACCTCAACGATCTGTTACCGCTCCCCTACACCGAGGAAGCGCTCGCGCACATGGTCGAGCGGATCGGTCAGGTCCAGGATCGCCTCGGCCGGAAGATTCTGATCGAGAACGTATCCAGCTATATGGAGTTCAGGAACTCGACGATCCCGGAATGGGAATTTCTCGCGAGCGTGGCGGCCAGCAGCGGCTGCGGGATCCTGCTGGACGTCAACAACATCTTCGTCAGCGCCAGGAATCACGGCTTCGATCCGCTCGAGTATCTCGACGCGATACCCGCGGACAAGATCGAAGAGATCCACCTGGCCGGGCATAGCGAGCAGCTCTTCGATGACCACTCTGTGCTGGTCGACACCCATAACGCGCCCGTATGCGCAGAAGTCTGGACACTATACGAAACGCTACTCAGCCGGATCGGGCCGCGACCGACCCTGATCGAGTGGGATTCCGAGTTGCCGCCGCTGACTGTGCTGCTCGAGGAAGCCGGGAAAGCCCAGAAACTGATGGACCGCGCGCATGAACTCGCTGCGTGAGCTGCAGGCCCGGTGTTATCGCGCGTTCCTGCAAGGCGAGGACGCGCCTCTCCGGGAGGATCTTGTCGATAAAACAATTCCCGCGTCGATATCGATACGGGTCTATCAAAACAACGCCCGCGAGACCTATCGCGGTGCGCTCGCGGCCAGCTATCCTGTCATCGAGCGTCTCGTCGGTGACGCGTGTTTTCGCGGTATCGCACGGAAATACATGCTGGACTATCCTTCCAGCAGCGGCGACCTGCAGAACTTCGGCGCCGCGCTTCCCGAATTGCTTGCCGAACTTTATGCGGACACCGGATTTGCCTACCTCCCGGACGTTGCGGCGCTTGAGTGGGCGATGGAAGAAGTCCAACTCGTCGAAGAGAATAAGCCGCTCGATCTCACGGCGCTCGCCGAGATCGATCCGGGAAGCTACCCGCATCTGCGCTTCGTCCGCTCGACATCGGCCCGGTTAGTCAGCTCTCGTTATCCGGTTCTTTCGATCTGGCGATCGAATCAGCCGGATACCGACACGCCGGTAAATCTCGATGCGGGCAGCGAACATGTCGTCATCAGCCGATCCGGCAGCGATGTTGCGCTCGTCCCGGTCGCTGCCGCTGCGGCGGAACTCGCCGCGCTGATTGAGACCGGCATTCCCCTGGGGCTTGCGATCGAGTCTCTGGCAGAAACAACCGCTGCGGACGCTACCCCGGACATTGCCCGGGCCCTGCAAGACTTAACGAGCGCCCGCCTGCTCGGCCGCTTCGAACTCTCACCACCGATGTCCACGCATTAGTTATCGCTATAAGGGCAGCCAAGATGATTGACAAGCTTATTTACATTTTCGTGTCGCTACCGGCCAAATTATTCAATCGACTCCAGGATGTTTTCATGCTGGGCATTCGACTGTTCGTCGGCTGGCAATTCTTCAAAGCGGGGCTACTCAAGCTGCAGGCCTGGGACTCCACGCTGTTCCTGTTCCAGTACGAATATCGCGTCCCGCTGCTTTCGCCGAACCTAGCCGCGATACTCGGCACTGTCGGCGAATTGCTCTTCCCGGCCCTCTTATTCATCGGTCTTGCAGGACGCTTGTCGGCGCTCGGGCTGCAAGCGGTCAACATCATGGCCGTCGTAGCCTATGCCCACGTGATATTCAGCGAAGGCTTCGAATCCTCCGCCGCAGATCACTACCTCTGGGGACTCATGCTGCTTGCAATCATGATCTACGGCCCCGGAAGACTATCGGCCGACTACATCCTCGGCCGGCTTCGAGGCGCTGCTGCTGACGTCTGATCCGCCGGCCGCTTATCCGGGCGCACCGGCCTCGAAGAAATCCGGAGGAGATTCGAGACAAGGACCGCGAGACTCGAGCTGCTCGACCTCGCCCTCGGACGGCGCGGGTGGAATTCGCAGTGAAGCGGTCTCATCAGGCGGGTCGAGGTCGTCGGGAATCTGGATCGGCGGAACTTCACCGGTACCCATGTAACGTTCGGGGTCTTCGCAGCGGAGACCGAAGCTTCTGCCACAACCCGCTACCGATGCGGCTACTGCGACGCAAGCGAATACGCGAAGGAATACCTTCATCACGCCGCCTCAGCTTGAGCGGTCTGCATCGCATCGCGAACAGCAGCGTGGTACCGGGCGTCCAGGCGCGTCAGCGGGAGCCGAATTCCCGGACCTGCCAGCCCCAGCTGCTCGACCGCCCACTTGACCGGGATCGGGTTGCTCTCGAGGAACAGCGCATCGTGGAGGTCGCGAAGATCATGATCTATGCTCGTCGCGCGCTGCCGATCACCACCACGGGCTGCATCGCAGAGCGCGCGCATCTTTGCCGGTGCGACGTTCGCAGTCACTGAGATACAGCCGTCGCCGCCACGCAGCATGAACTCGGAAGACGTTCCGTCATCGCCGCTCAGAAGCACGAATTTCGCGCCGCATCCTTCACGCAGTATCTCGACCCGGTCCAGATCAGCGGTTGCGTCCTTGATCGCGGCGATGTTGCCGTGAGCAGCCAGTCGAATCGTCGTGTTTGTCGACAAGTCGACGCCGGTACGGCCGGGAACGTTGTAGAGGACGACGGGATGCTGCACAGCATCCGCGATCACGGAGTAATGCCGGAACAGCCCTTCCTGAGTCGGCTTGTTGTAATACGGCGTGACCATCAGGAAGCCGATTACCGGCATGCCGTCAACGGCTTTGGACATTTCCAGAGTCTGCGCGGTCGAGTTCGATCCTGTCCCGGCAATGATCGGAATACGCTCGCCCGCCAACTCACAGGATCTGGCGATCAGTTCGATGTGCTCGTCCTTGGTTAACGTCGCGGATTCGCCCGTCGTTCCGGCGATAACCAGCGCCTCGGTACCGGCCTCCACATGGAAATCGATCAGTCTTTCCAGATCGCCGTAATCGATTTCGCCATCGCCGGTCATCGGCGTGATCAGAGCGACCGTACTTCCGGCAAACATGCGTTCTATCCGGTTATTCAGGAGGTCGCGATGGTACTGGGCGCCTTGAAATGGCGCAACTTGAACACGGTTCCGAGTCACCGTGCTGCGTTGCAGTGGAGTGCTATCGGGGTACACTGACGATCCCATCAGGCCCGTCAGGACATTGCGCGCATGCAGCAGCTCATGGTCATCTCCGCTGTCGGCGGCGATCGCGCGGGCGTGGTTCACGAGCTGACGAAAGTCATCCTCGACTGCGGCGGCAGTATCAAGGAAAGCCGGATGGCCGGACTCGGCTCCGAGTTTGCGATGCTGCTTCTCGTATCGGGAAACTGGCACACGGTATCCCGAATGGAGCAGGCGCTTGCGAAATTCGGCGAAGCGAACGATCTGACCGTTCAGCTGAAGCGGACGGAACCGAGAAAATTCAGCAAGGAGCTGCTTCCGTATGCGATCGACGTCGTGTGCCTGGATCAGCCCGGAATAGTGCACAACCTGGCCGGTTTCTTCGCCGATCGCAGCATCGACATCGGTGAAGTGACTACCCGAAGCTACCCTGCAGCGCACACGGGTACTGCGATGTTTTCCGTGCAGATGTTTATCAATATACCGGCAGGAATCCACATTTCCGCGCTGCGGGAGGAATTTATGGAGTTCTGCGACCGGCTCAACCTTGACGCTATCATGGAACCCGTAAAGAACGCCTGACGGGCGACCTCGAAACCGGGCCTGAGGCCGGTTTTCGAGGAAACTTGACCACTCAAGCAGTGTCTTAAGATACTGAGGTCAACATGCTGAGATTTATCGTATTTTTATTCGTGTCGGCGCTGTCCGGCCCGATCCTGGCGCAGATCAACGAGCTGCCCGATTTCGGCAGCCCGGCTGACTCGGCGATCACGCGTTCGCAGGAGGCGCAGCTCGGGCGCAGTATCTACGCCCAGCTCCGGAATTCAGGCGTCATCATGGAGGATCCCCTGGTCACGGAGTACATCCAGGGAATCGGTTCGAGACTGGCGGGCCATGCCAACGATGCCGGCCAGCGTTTCGTTTTCTTCGTCGTCGACGATCCGGCCATTAACGCGTTCGCTCTGCCCGGCGGGTACATCGGCGTTAATTCCGGGCTTCTGCTGACGAGCGAGTCGGAAAGCGAACTCGCCGGCGTTCTGGCCCACGAGGTCGCGCACGTCACGCAACGGCATATCGCGCGCGCGATCTACGACAATCAAAGATCCGGACTTCTCAATGCGGCCACGATGCTCGGTGCGATTTTGCTCGGAGCGGCAACGGATATCGGTGGTGAAGCGACGACCGGGCTGATCACGGCAGCGCAGGCAGCCGGTGCCCAACGCCAGATCAACTTCACGCGCGCGAATGAACACGAAGCCGATCGTATCGGCATCGGGACGCTCTCCTCTGCGGGCTTCGACCCGAACGGCATGTCGAGCTTTTTCGAAAAGCTGTCGCGCCGTTATGGGAGCACGGCGTTCCAGATACCGGCCATATTGCAGACGCACCCGGTTACGACGGAAAGAATCGCGGACGCGCGCGATCGGGTACGTAATCTGCCGCGCGTAGAGGTAAAGGACAGCCCCAGCTACAGCCTCATCAAAGCGCGTCTCGACGCGCTGCAGGCAGCGACCCCTGAGGAAGCACTGTCGATTTTCGAGATACGCCTCAACAACCAGGAGCCCGGCCCCGCGGATCGCTACGGCTACGCATTAAGCCTGTCTCGCCTTGGCAGAGACGATGAAGCGGGACGGATTTTCCGCGAGCTCGTCAGCGAGTTTCCCGGCGTTATTCCGTACCGTATCGGCCTCGCTGAATCGATGGTTCGGAACGGCCAGCTCGACCGCGCCCTGGATGTGTACGCGGGCGCGATCGGTTTGTTTCCGAGAAACGTTCCGCTCACGATCAGCTTCGCAGAGGCGCTGATTATTGCCGGGGATCCGGCAACGGCTCACCAGGTGTTACTCGACCTGCTGAATAACGTGCCACCGACCCCGGCGCAGATCAGACTGATCGCGCGAGCTGCGAACGCCGAAGGCGATATCGGGAACGCACATTTTTACATGGCTGAGTATTACCTGATGACGGGCAACGGACCCCTGGCGATGAATCAGCTGCGCATGGCGCTCGAATCGCCGAACGTGAACTCGGTCGACCGCGCTCGCATCGAAGCCAGGCTGTCCCAGATTCGCGACATGATGCCGCCGGATCAGCGCCGGCGCCAGGAGCGCACTGAGAGGGAGCGCGCGCCGGCGCCGCCGTAAGCCGACGAGGTAGCCCCGGAACCCGGCGTTGCCCGAGTCCACCGGGAGGCAATCCCGGCGCAGACGCCATCCGCTGCAGACGACATCGCACGATCACTACGCCGCTCGTCCCTGCCCGAATCCCGGGATATCGCGAGGCGGGATTGGCGTCCGCTTGCCAGGGCACTGCGCAGGCCAAGCCGCTTTACCCGCCGGGATAAAGAGTACTAAAATAGTACTATATTCATGGTGGACTGAAGTCATGTTGCGAATCAGTAAGTTAACGGACTACGGCACGCTCGTTCTGGCACAGCTCCCGGCGAGCGCCGAAGGCGTCGCGAGCGCGGGACAGGTTGCGGATGCAACCCATCTGTCGCAGCCGACCGTGAGCAAGCTCTTGAAGGCACTCGTAAAAGCGGGGCTCGTCGTAAGCGTTCGCGGTTCGCACGGCGGCTATGCGCTGGCGAAGCGCAGCGATCAGATCTCGGCGGCGGAGATTATCGACGCAATCGAGGGGCCGGTCGCCATCACCGAGTGCAGCTCCCCGCATGGCCACTGCAGCCTCGAATCCACCTGCCAGGTCGGCTCGGCCTGGCAGGGCATCAACCTCAGTATTCGCACGGCGCTCGCAAGGGTCAGCCTCGAAGACCTGCAAGTCAGAAAATTGCGCGTTCAACCGCCCCGGCTCCGGGAAGACATCCTCGGCATTCCGACCAACAGCTAACTCAGGAATCGGCACACCGCATGGCATCAAATACAGACAACGTCTCCGAATTTGTCGCAAAGAAGTACCAGCATGGCTTCGTGACCGATATCGAACAGGATCTCGTACCGCCCGGCCTGGACGAGGATGTCGTTCGCTTGATCTCGGCGAAAAAAGGCGAGCCCGAGTTTCTGACGGAATGGCGCCTCAAAGCCTACCGGCAGTGGTTGACGCTGGAAGAACCGACCTGGGCGCACGTAAAGTACGGTCCGATCGACTATCAGGCGATCTCCTACTACGCCGCGCCAAAGAATCTTGACGATGCACCGAAGAGTCTCGACGAGGTCGATCCCAAGCTGCTAGAGACCTATGACAAGCTCGGTATTCCGCTGCATGAGCGTGCTCGTCTGGCCGGAGTCGCCGTAGATGCTGTGTTCGACAGTGTCTCCGTGGCGACAACGTTCAAGAAGAAGCTCGCGGATGTCGGGGTCATTTTCTGCTCGTTCTCGGAGGCGGTAAGAGAGCATCCCGAACTCATCGAACGATATCTCGGTACGGTCGTTCCGCGGCGAGATAATTTTTTCGCGGCGCTGAATTCCGCAGTGTTCAGCGACGGCTCGTTCGTGTACATACCCGAAGGCGTACGCTGCCCGATGGAGCTGTCAACCTATTTCCGAATCAACGCCGCCAACACGGGTCAATTCGAACGAACACTGATAATCGCGGAGCCCGGCAGCTATGTCAGCTATCTGGAAGGCTGCACGGCACCGATGCGCGATGAGAACCAGCTCCATGCCGCCGTCGTCGAACTCGTGGCACTCGAAGACGCCGAGATCAAGTACTCGACCGTACAGAACTGGTATCCCGGAGACGAGAATGGCGTAGGAGGGATCTACAACTTCGTTACCAAACGCGGCGACTGCCGCGGCGCGAATTCGAAGATCTCCTGGACCCAGGTCGAGACGGGTTCCGCTATCACCTGGAAGTACCCGAGTTGCATTTTGCGCGGCGCGAACTCCGTTGGCGAGTTTTACTCGGTCGCAGTCGCCAACAACTATCAACAAGCGGATACGGGTACCAAGATGATCCACATCGGCCCAAACACCCGTAGCACGATCATTTCCAAGGGCATCTCCGCTGGCAACGCCCAGAACGCCTACCGTGGCCTGGTACGGGTTATGCCCACGGCACGCGACGCGAGAAATTACACCCAGTGCGATTCGTTGTTGATCGGCGATCGCTCCGGCGCTCACACCTTTCCGTACATAGAGGTACGCGAGCGAAGCGCTCAGGTAGAGCATGAGGCGACGACGTCGAAGATAAGCGACGACCAGCTTTTCTATTGCCGTCAGCGTGGTTTGGCAGAAGAAGACGCCGTAAACCTCATCGTGAACGGCTTCTGCCGCGAAGTGTTCAAGAAACTGCCGATGGAGTTCGCGGTCGAAGCGCAGAACCTTCTCAACGTGAGCCTGGAAGGCGCTGTCGGCTGATTTAGGTTATTGATATGTTAAAAATCAAAGATTTACATGTTTCTGTTGATGGCAATTCTATTCTCACGGGATTAAATCTGCAGGTGAACGCCGGTGAGATCCACGCGATTATGGGCCCCAACGGTTCTGGCAAGAGCACGCTCGCGCAGGTCATTGCGGGCCGCGACGACTACGATGTTGATTCAGGCTCGATGACGTTCGAGGGCGCCGACCTGCTCGAATTGGCACCTGAAGAACGTGCGCAGGCCGGGATCTTTCTCGGGTTTCAATACCCGACCGAAATCCCCGGCGTGAATAACACCTATCTGCTGAAGGCGGCGCTGAACGCCCAACGTGCGGCTCGCGGCGAACCCGAGATCGATGCCTACGAGTTCATGAAGCTCATTAAGGACAAGATCAAAGTAATGCGGATTCCGGACAAGTTCCTGACGCGAAGTGTCAATGAAGGTTTTTCCGGTGGCGAGAAGAAGCGCAACGAGATCCTGCAGATGCTCGTTCTGGAGCCTAAGCTTGCGGTGCTGGATGAGACCGATTCAGGACTCGACGTGGATGCTCTGAAGGTCGTTGCGGCCGGTATCAATAGTCTGAAACATCCGGACCGCGCAACGATTCTGGTTACGCACTACGAGCGGCTGCTGGAACTCGTCGTCCCGGATCACGTCCATGTACTCTCGGAAGGCACGATCGCCAAGAGCGGAGACAGGTCTCTGGCGCGCGAGCTCGATGAACGTGGCTACGACTGGGTTCGCGCCGAGGTCAGATCCGGATGACGCTCGAGTCACTCCAGGACCGCTTTACCGAGACGCTGGACACGCTTCCCGGCTCACCCTCGGTTCGATCTGCGCGTGAGAACGCGATGGCGCACTTCAGCCAGGTCGGATTCCCGACAAGAAAACTGGAAAACTGGCGGTATACGGATGTGGGCCTGCTCGCATCGAGCGATTTCGATCCGGCAAAAACGCCGCTCGAGACAACGCTCAGCGCGAGCACACGTGCTGCGCTTGCTGCTTTGAACGCGGGCGATGAGGCCATCGTCCTCGTCGACGGAATACCGCAGCGCGAGCCAGGAACATGGCCGAAGTCCGAAGGACTGGCTCTCACACCGCTCGCGGATCTCTGGTCCAGAGCGGATATTCTCCCGCAGCCGGAATCCTTCGAGGAAGCTCCGCTCGCAGCCGTGAATACAGCTTTTGCTCGCGATGGAATCTCGATATCCGTCGCTGCAGGATGCCGGCTCGCTGAACCGGTTCACGTCATCATGGTGACCAGCGAGCGGACAAGCAATGCGCCGCAACCGCGGATCGTGGTCGAATTGGGCGAGGCGTCTGAGCTGTCATTAATGCTGTATCTGATCGGCAATGAAGCCGCCCCGGCATGGACCAACCTAGTGACGCAGGTGGATCTGCAACCTCGCTCAAAATTAGCTATACATCGCGTACAAGAGCTCGGCAGCAAGGACGTTCACACCGAGCTCCTCTCAGCTCGCGTCAGAGATGCGGCTTCACTCGAGGCGAGCTATATCGATCTGGGCGGTCAGCTGGTGCGTAACGATATCGTGGTGGATCTCATTCAGCCGGAAGCGGAATGCAATCTCTACGGCGTCTTTCTGGCGGATCAGGGCCAGCATGTCGACAATCATCTGCGCGTCGATCATTCCGCAGCTGGAACCGTGAGCAACCAGTCTTTTAAGGGCATCGCGGGTGACAGGGGTCGTGGCGTATTCAATGGCAAGGTCGTGGTGCATCGCGATGCGCAGAAGATCGATGCGAAACAATCCAGCGACAATTTGCTGCTTTCCGAGCACGCGGAGATAGACACTAAGCCGGAACTCGAAATTTATGCGGACGACGTCAAGTGTTCTCACGGAGCGACGGTCGGGCAACTCGACGAGCGCCAGCTTTTCTATCTGCGTGCCCGCGGACTGTCGGACTCGGCAGCTCGAGGATTATTGACGTTCGCCTTCGCCAACGAGGTTCTGCAGCGACTATCGACTGCGGAAACGCGAGACCGGGTCGCCAGACGCGTACTGGAACGGCTGCCGGGTAAGCTCGACTGGGACGAATTACTGTGATCACCTCCATGTCTCCATCCAAGCCGCGCGGGCGCGACCTGATCACTGACATTGCGTCGTTGCGAGGGGATTTTCCGGTCTTACAACAACAGGTCCGCGGACGGCCTCTCGCATATCTCGACAGCGCGGCATCAGCGCAGCGTCCTCAAGCGGTTATCGACGCTATGGTGGCACAGGACTCCCACAACCACGCTAACGTACACCGGGGTGTTCACGAACTCAGTGAACGCTCGACGGACGCATACGAGGGCGCGAGAACCAAACTTCGCCGTTTCGTTAATGCCGAGTCCACGGACGAGATCATCTTCACGAGCGGCACGACGGAATCCATCAACCTCGTTGCCGCGAGCCTCGGAACGCAGATTCTGGCGCCGGAAGACGAGGTGCTGGTAACGCGAATGGAGCATCACTCCAATATCGTTCCATGGCAGCTCATCTGCGAGCGAACCGGCGCCAAAGTGGTTCCCGCCCCTATCACGAAGGAAGGCGAACTCGATCTGGATGGCTTCCGGCGCTGCCTCACCAAACGAACGAAAATAGTTGCGATCACGCATGTCTCGAACGCTCTCGGCACGATAAATCCGATTAAGGAATTAATCGCGCTTGCCCATGATGTCGGCGCGCTGGTACTCGTAGACGGGGCGCAGGCGGCCGCGCATCTTCCGATTGACGTTCAGGATCTTGACTGCGATTTCTACGCGCTCTCAGGCCACAAAATGTTCGGTCCGACAGGCACGGGAATCCTTTACGGCAAAGCAACCCTCCTCGACTCGATGCCGCCGTACAAGAGCGGTGGCGAGATGATTCTCACGGTGAGTTTCGAAGGAACCAGATTCAACACCTTGCCGCATAAATTCGAGGCGGGCACGCCTAACATCACCGGCGTTGTCGGTCTTGGCGCGGCGGTAGATTATCTGAGCGCCATCGACCCTGATGCGCTTGCGGACCATGAGCATGAGCTTCTCGACTACGCCACGGATGCCATCAAAGAAATTCCGGGCGCTCGACTCATCGGCACGGCAAGCAGCAAGGCCGGGGTCGTTTCATTTCTCATCGACCCGATCCACGCGCATGATCTGGGCACAATCGTAGATCGCGAAGGCGTCGCGATTCGTACCGGGCATCATTGCGCGATGCCGGTCATGGAGTTCTTCGGTATTGCCGCGACCGCCCGAGCATCGTTCGCGCTCTACAATAATCGAGATGATATCGAGAGCCTGTTGAAAGGTATCCGAATCGCGCAGGAAATCTTCAAATGAACGAGCTGCAGGACCTTTATCGAGAAGTCATTCTCGATCATAACCGCAGCCCGCGAAACTTCGGCGAGCTCGATGACGCCGACCGCATCGTTGAAGGCGTCAATCCGCTATGCGGTGATAAAATGACGCTCTATCTCAAGCTCGACGGCGACAAGGTCGAAGACGTCCGCTTTACCGGCACCGGCTGCGCAATCTCCGTCGCGTCATCGTCACTCATGACCGAGAGAATCAAAGGCGCGACAACGACAGAGAGCCTGGAGCTTTTCGAGCGAATTCACGACATGCTCGCTGCACCGGATTTCGACGTAGCTACAGCGAACGCAGACCTCGAGAAACTCGCGGCGCTGTCGGGCGTGCGCGAATATCCGACGCGCGTCAAATGCGCCAGTCTCGCCTGGCATGCGCTCAAAAACGCGTTGACCGGAAGCGAAGCGAAGGTAACGACGGAATAGGCAATGTATTACCCGCAGAGCGAAACGGTCGTGTTCTCGCGCGAGTGCGACGCCGTATTGATCCCGGCTGGAGAGCAAGTCACTCTCCCGGAGGGTACATCGGGCTTCATCACCCAGGCGCTGGGCGGAAGCTTCACGCTCTATATCGAGGGAAACCTGTTCCGTATCGCCGGCACTGACGCCGACGCCATCGGCAAGGAGCCGCTTCGTCCACCCGACGTTCCCGCGGACGCGACGGAAGAGCAGCTCGAGTCCGTCATCTGGCAGCAAATGAAGACATGCTTCGATCCCGAGATCCCGATCAACATCGTCGATCTGGGGTTGATCTATCGCTGTGAACTCGTACGCGACGACAGCGACAAGCTGATCGTGAAAATCGAGATGACGCTCACGGCGCCCGGTTGCGGTATGGGCGAGATTCTGATGGAAGACGTTCGCGAAAAGATCGAAATCGTGCCGACGGTAGAGCGTGCCGAGGTCGAGCTGGTATTCGATCCGCCCTGGAATCAATCCATGATGTCGGAAGAAGCACGCTTGGAAGCGGGATTGCTCTGAGACCGCGACATGAAGCGATTAACCCTCGTGCGCCATGCAAAATCGAGCTGGACCGAAGTACTCTTGTCCGATCACGATCGCGATCTCGCGGAGCGCGGGATTCGCGATGCTCCGCGAATGGGCAAGCGGATCAACGCCAGAAAATTGCGGCCTTCGCTGATCATTTCCAGCACCGCGGTACGGGCAATGTCGACGGCTCGCGCTATCGCCGAAGCGCTAAATTATCCATTGGAGTTTCTTCAGTCCGAGAAAGAACTCTACCTGGCATCGCCGGACAAGATTCTCGAGATCGTATGTGCCCAGGAAGACAATTTTTCGGATCTTATGGTCGTCGGTCACAATCCCGGTATGACGGATCTCGCCAACCAGCTGCTACCGTCGCTAGACATTGACAATCTTCCGACCTGCGGTGTCGTGGCGATCGATTTCGAGACCGGCAGCTGGGCGAAGATTCCCGAAGCGAATGCCAGGCTCTTTTTCTACGACTATCCCAAGAACCCCGAGCTATTGCTCATTGAGGACTGAAGCACGCCCTACCGCAGATCGCAGAAACAGTACGCGTAGATATCCCGCGGATCGTTCAGCCGTTCCAGAAACCGCAGCGGTTGCGCAATGGCGTTGAGCACACTCCGAAATTCGTCCGGAACGCCCCACTCGATCGTCGATCGACGCGTAAGAGGCGCGAACACGGTTGCGAATTCGAGCGCGATCCGTTCCGCGAACTCCAGTTCTTTTTCGAGATATAGAATCTCGTAGTCGTCCTCTTCGAGTCCGGCGAGGTCGGCTGCGGAAGATATAGCGTCATCCAGGTTTCCGAGACGATCGACAAGTCCTCGAGTTTGCGCTTCAGTGGCGATCCACACACGACCGCGCGCAACAGCATCGATTTCGTCAACAGTTCGGCCGCGGTGATCTGCGACTTTGCCGATGAACTGATCGTATCCGAACTGAATGGCCTGGCCGATTAAATCGTCGATATCCGGCCCGAGCTCGAGAAGCGGATTGAGCTGTCCCGCCAGAGCGGTCGTACCGGTACCATCCACATGCACTCCAAGCCGATCGAAGGAGCGTTGAAACGTCGGCAACATCGCCCCGATTCCGATCGAGCCCGTCAACGTCGTTGGACTCGCCCAAATCTCGTCAGCACTCATCGAGATCCAATAACCCCCGGATGCCGCGACGCTACCCATCGATACCAGCAACGGTCGCCCGGTCTGCTGGAACGTTTCGAGTTCGTGTAATACGACATCGGAAGCGAACGCGCTGCCGCCCGGACTGTCGACGCGAAGTACCAACGCTTTGATGCTGTCATCTTCGGTCGCACGTCTGACCAACGCAGCAGTCGAATCTCCGCCGATCGTACCGGCTGGCTGCGCTCCATCCAGGATCATTCCCGCGGCAACCAGTACTCCGATTCGATCCCCGTCAGGCTGACCACCCTCTATGCCGCGTAGCGCCCGCAGGTAGGCCGCATGCGTGATGCTGGGAAAGTCCTCCGAATCAGCGTCGTCGCTCACGCTGAGCTTCAGTCGCGTGTCAATGTCACCCCTCGGGAGCAATTCATCGACCAGTCCCGCATCCAGCGCCATTCGCGCGGTGTCGCCGTTCGCCTGCCGCAGAAGTTCCGGCGCAGTATCGGCGTAACGCTGCAACGCTTCACTGTCGAGTTCCCGGGCCGCGGTTACGTCCGCCTGATAAGCGTCCCAAAGCGCACCGAGATACTGACTGGCAGCCTCACGGTCCTCGTCAGACATATCGTCACGCGTGATGGGCTCGACGAACGATTTGTATTCCCCGACCGTCCAGACATTGAAATCGATGGAGAGATTCTCGATCGCAGTCCGATAGTACGGCGCAAAGCGGCTGAATCCTTCTATATAGACGAAACCCATCGGATTCATCAGAATCTCGTCGGCGTGAGCCGCGAGATAGTATTGAGTTTGCGAGAATCCATCCCCGGTTGCGATAACCGTCTTGCCGCTCGCTTTGAACATCACGATTTCATCCGCGACTTCCTGCAGCTTGCTGAGCCCCGCTCCGCCCATTTTCCCGAGATCCAGCACTAGCGAGTTGATCCGATCGTCTGTTGCGGCAGCCCGGATCGCGTCGATCAAATCCTTCACCAAAACCTCTTGATCCGGAAGTCCACGGGCACGGGAAATAGCGAGCTCTATCGGATCCCCGGAGAGTTGCTCGACGAGCTGCCCTTCCGGCGCAAGAACCAGAGCTGCCCCTTGCGGAACGATGACCGGCTCCCGAGCGATACCCGCAAGCACGAATATTACGATGGTTAACAACACCAATAGATGCAGAACTCGACGCAGGCCGTCGAGTGTTCGCCAGGCAACGACGAGTAGTTTCTTGACGAGAGTAAGCGGGTTCATAGCTGTGTTGTCCTTTCAAACCTTATTCGATACGTATCGGCTTCGCGCCAGCCGGACAAGCGATCCCTGCTATTCGATCAACACCAGCGATAGCGATGGCCAATAAGCAATGATAAATACAGATACGAGCAATACGACGAAAAACGGCAGTGTGGCTCGATAAATCTCAGCAATACTGCGATCGAAACGAAAGCTCGAAATAAAGAGATTCAGTCCAACGGGCGGGGTCAGATAACCCAGCTCCATCGTCGCCAGAAACAATATCCCGAGGTGAATCGGATGGATACCGTATTGAGAGGCTACCGGCAGAATTAAAGGCACGACAAGAACAATCGCCGAAAAGATATCCAGTATCGCCCCCAGCATCAGCAAGAAGACGATCAGAGCGAGCAGGAAAGTTCCTGGTCCGGCCACGTAGGAATCGACGAATGCGAACAGCTGCTCGGGCACGCCCGCGTAAATCATGTAGTTCGTCGACGCCAGCGACATTCCAAGGATCATGAAGATCGCGCCAACGAGCACCATGGATTCGCGCATGATCCCGGGCAGATTCGCCCATGGAATTTCCTTTCGAATGAGTATCTCGACGATCATTACGTACAGTGCGGTAACGGCTGCTGCTTCGGATACTGCGAAGTAACCACTGTAAATCCCGCCGAGAACGACAATGGGCAACGGAAGCTCCCAGGCTGAATCGCGAACCGCCGCAAGCACTTCCCTGCCCGAGGCATCCGCCAGCGATGTCCGGTTTCTTCGATTCACCCAGAAGCTGTATATCGACAGCATAACGACCATGAGCAGGCCAGGAAAAATACCGGCAAGAAACAAGTCGTCGATAGAGGCCATCGCGACAACGCCGTAGAGGATAAGTGGAAGCGATGGTGCAAACAGAAGCCCGAGGCTGCCAGACGTTGTTATCAGACCCAGGCTGAAGCGCTCGTCGTACCCCGCCCCCGATAAAGCCGGATAGAACAGCGCGCCCAGAGCGATGATGGTTACGCCGGATGCGCCCGTAAATGCAGTGAACAGCGCGCAGGTCGCCAGGCAAACGATCGCGAGACCACCGGGTAACCACCCCAGCAGAGCTTGCGAGAGGCGAACCAGGCGCTGCGGCGATTGGCTTTCGCTCAGCACGAAGCCCGCAAAGGTAAAAAGCGGAATTGCCACGAGTATCGGCATCTCCGCCAAGCCGAAGAACTCTATCCCCATCAGCGAGAGATCGATTTCGGAACGGTAGAATCCCGCCATCGCGCTGGCGGCGATAATGGCGTAAAGGGGGGCTCCTAGCAGCGCCAGAACCAGCAGAACCAGCCCCGTGAGTATCACAGCCGAGCTCCCATCAGGCGCCGGAATGTTTGCAGCACCGAACGGTAGGCGATCAGCGCAAACCCTACCGGCAAAATCAGCTGAAAGATCCAGGCCGGCCAGTCCGAAACCAGAACATCGCCGTAAAGTCTCGAGTCCTGGACAAAACGCCACGAATGCCAGGCCAGGAGACTTGTTACTGCGACAGTAAAAGCATCAGTAACGAAATGCGCCGCTTTCTGCGGTACGCCCGACAGCGATCGCGTAAGCAGATCGATTTTTATCTGCTTGTGCTCCCTGCTCGCCGCTATCGCGCCAAGGACCGCCAGCCAAAGCACCATCAGCCTGACGATGCTGTCGCCCCAGCCCAGGCTGGTCGAAAAAACGTTTCGCAGCAGAATCTGCGTGCTCGCGAGCAGTATCAGCCCGGTCAGCATCAGCGTCATTAACGCATTCTCGAGGAATCGCCCCAGGCGATCGGCACGCTGCAGCCAGCCTTCGATGGTCGGATTCACCGAGAAAGCGTTCTGGAGCTGGATGGCAGACTAAGGTGTGACGGTGCGTGCACCCGACCGGTACTCCGCGAGAACAGAGAGCATCTGGTCCAGAACTCGCGCGTCGATATCCGAACGTGCTCGCAATTCCGGATAGAGCCCCTCGATGGTCTCCCTCCAACCCGGAATATCCGCGGCATCGACAGGCACGAATTCGAGCCCCGATTGTTCCAGCACGGCGCGCGCATCGGCATTGTCCCGACGGCTGCCGGTATCGAGGCGCTGCATTACATCTCCCATCACCGCTCGCACCAGCGCCTGATCTTCCGCTGACAGTCGATCGAATACTCTGGAGTCGATCGCGAAGATGCCCAGTCCGTAAGAGACCGGCAGATCCGTGACGTAACGTACTTTCGTATGCCATTGCAATACCAGCGCGACCACGGGCGATGCGGCGACAACGTCCAATAGCCCGGTCTGAAGACCGGTCAGTACATCGGTCGGCGGCAGGACGACAGGCGACAAACCCATCGCCTCGAGCACGCGAAACCCGATCGGGTCGCCCTCGGGACTCCAGACTTTGCGCCTGCGCATGTCCCCGACGGTGCCAATCGGTTCGTTGGCCATCAGGTGCGCAAAGCCGCCTTCGATAAACCCGAAACTGACAAATCCCGCTTCCGCCAGTCCGGCCTCCAGAGCCGGATCGACGCGTTTGCGAACGTAGTCGACTTCTTCCAGCGAGCGGAACAGCAGAGGAATACCGTAGAGATTGAAGCCGGCATAGCGCTCAGCCAGTCCGCCGCCCGTGAAAGCACCGCCGTGCAACTGGCCAACGCGAATTTTTCGCAACACCTGAGAATCGTTGCCCATGACGCCGCCAGGATAGAACTTGATCGTAACGCGTCCAGCCGTTCGCTCCGCGATCTCGGCCGCTCCGGCGCGCATTTCTCGCATCCAGCCGGAGCCATCCGGCGCGATAGTCGCGACCTTGATCTCGATTGCAATAGCCGGACCGGAGCCGATAAGGACAACGGCCAGCGCAGCCAGAATACGACTGGTGATTCGATTGAGCATATTACGCACCGATTCGATTCATACCTTGGCGTCAGAAGTAGGCCGCAGACGACGCCAGAAGCTCCTCGGCATCGCGCTTGGCGAGCACGTTGAAAAGCGTTCGGCCCGGCGCTTCCGCCGGTGCCGCCAGCACTTCGTTGAGAAGCCTGTCGTGGAGCTCCCGATCAAACATCATACGACCGTATCGCCTTGCATACTCTACCTTGGCAGACAGATCAGAACCGGAACTAATCGATATTGCGCGCTCAAAATGCGATCTCGCAATTTCTGGCTGCCCACCCAATGAGGGCGGCCGGAGCGAATTCAGTATGCCGAGGTAGACATGCACTCCACCATCGTCGTAGCTCTCATCGAGCTCCAGCAGGCGGTTCATCGCCGCCTGTACCCACGGAAGCTCGCCTACGGCCGTCCAGTCAGTGCTGGTCGCATCGAGATGACTCAGCCAGCTCACGGCGTAGGCATAGAGCACATCGACCTGACCCCG
Source organism: Rhodospirillaceae bacterium (assembly GCA_024638465.1). Classification (GTDB taxonomy): domain Bacteria; phylum Pseudomonadota; class Gammaproteobacteria; order Steroidobacterales; family Rariloculaceae; genus SMWC01. The sequence continues at coordinate 18,155 of JAHEKF010000003.1, forward strand.
CTCCACTCTCGCAAGCTCGGCGACAAAATCGTCATAATCGAGACCCGCCCAATCGCAAGCAGGCTCGTAGTCGAGGCATATCGCACGCGCGCCATAGCGACGTCCCTTTTCGGTCAACACCGCACGATGCTCCGGCGTATCCGAAAACCGCGATCCGTAAAGCGCGAAAAGCTGAGCGCCGGCTGCCAGCAATCCGACGTTTTCCGGACGCTGAATGATAAAGCCGTCCACGATCAGCAGATAGGCCGGCAGCCCTGCACTGACGATTTCGGGGTCGTTCTGGTTGAGAATCGCGGCGGACAACGTGTCAGCCGCCATCCCGCCCATAACCGTGCAGCCTGTCGAGCCGAGCATCCCACAGCAAAGAACCGCGGCGATTCGCGCGCGGCTCAAGCGTGGCTTTGTTGTCGGACCAGCGAACACGCCAGCCTCCTTGGCGCTAGATCTTTTCCTTGATCCGGGCGGACTTACCGCTACGTTCGCGAAGATAATAGAGTTTAGCTCGGCGCACGTCACCGCGTCGCTTTACCTTGATCTCTGCGACTGCCGGGCTATGCGTCTGAAAAACGCGCTCGACGCCTTCGCCGTGAGAGATCTTCCGCACCGTAAAGGCCGAGTTCAGGCCGCGATTGCGTTTCGCGATAACGACCCCCTCGTAGGCCTGAAGTCGTTCGCGCTGACCTTCCTTGACACGAACCTGAACGACGACCGTGTCGCCGGGAGAAAAATCCGGAACGTCTGTCTTGAGCTGTTCCTGCTCGAGATCGCTGATAATCTTTGACATCGTATTAACCTTAGCCCTGCTTCCTGCCTACTCGTCGCTTTCATCGACAAACTCGTCGAGCAGCTCCTTCTCTTCGGAGCTCAATACGCGCTCCTTCAACAAATCCGGTCGCCGCCGCCAGGTAGAGCCCAGCGCCTGTTTAAGCCGCCAGCGCCTGATTTCCGCGTGATCACCCTGAAGAAGCACCTCGGGCACACGCATTCCATCGACGACCTCAGGGCGAGTGTACTGAGGATATTCCAGTAGTCCAGTCATAAAGGACTCCTCGTCGGGAGATTCCTCGTGACCGAGCACCTCTGGCAACAGTCTCGCAACCGCGTCGATCACCATCGCAGCAGCCAGTTCCCCGCCGCTGAGCACATAGTCCCCGACGGACAGCTCCTCGTCTACCTCGCTCTGAACGATCCGTTCGTCCACTCCCTCGTAGCGTCCCGCCACGAGTAACAACCCGGGTCCGGCGGCCAGATCCCGCGCCAGCGACTGAGCGAACGGCCTGCCGCGCGCGCTCAACAGGAATACCGGGCAACCGCCCGGCAACTCCGAACGAGCAGCCCGAATCGCTGCACGTAGCGGCTCGAACTTCAGCACCATCCCGGGCCCGCCGCCGTAGGGACGAGCGTCGACTGTCCGATGCCTGTCAGTCGCGAACTCTCGAGGGGATCTGTGGACAATCTCCAGCAAACCTCGCTCGCATGCCCTGCCGACTACGCCATGCCTTTCGACCGGCGCTACGAGTTCCGGCAGCAGCGACACGACGCCGATTCGGTACCCCATCGTAGCGCTAGTACGTCGGGTCCCAGTCGACAACGATCACTCGATTCTCCATGTCGACCTCCCGAACGATCTCGTCCTTAACGAACGGAATCAATCGTTGCTCGTCGCCGACGACGACCATAACGTCGTGCCCGCCCGTCTCGAAGAGATAATCGAGACGTCCGAGCGTTACCCCTGCCTCGGTCACGACCTCGAGATTCGCAAGGTCGATCCAGTAGTACTCGCCGGGCTCACATGGAGCCAGCGCACCGCGCTCGACCGCGATCTCAGCACCAACCACCTCGAGCGCGCGATCGCGGTCGTCAATCCCTTCGAGCTTGGCGATGACCGTGCGACCATGCGGCTTGCCGGTCTCTACGGTGACAACTTCGTCGCTGTCTTCACGGCACAGGGTCCACTGGTCGAACGTTACGATGCTGTCGCGAGGGTCCGTGAATGAATGAACCTTGATCCAGCCCTGGACGCCAAAAACTCCGCTGATCTTCCCCAGCGTTACGAGTTGTCGTGCTGGCGGGCTCACTGCGGCTCGCGGCGGGGTTGGATCGAGCTAAGACGCCTCGCTGCTGCGCGCCTGCTTCATCAGCGTGGCGACGCGGTCGGACAGCTGGGCGCCATGCGATAGCCAGTAGTCGGTACGCTCGAGGTCGAGCTGGAGCTTTCTCTCGCCGCCAATGGCGATCGGATTGAAATAACCCAATCGCTCGATATAGCGGCCGTCACGGCGGTTGCGGCTATCCGTCACGATGATGTGATAGAAGGGCCGCTTTTTCGCTCCTCCTCTGGACAACCGGATACTGACCATACTGCGTGCCTTAAGGTAAATTGCCTGCAAATCCAAAACGGCCGTCAGGGGCGACCGCTCGATGAGGGCCGAATTCTACCCGAATCCCCCGCCATGTGAAGGCCGAAATACGATGGAAAAACGGAATCAGCGGCGCCTGCCACCCTGGCCCGGGCCTCGCGACGCCTGAATCCGTCCCATGAACCGCTCCATTCCACCCTTTGCCACCTGTTTCATCGTTTTGGCGAGCTGCTTGTGCTGCTTGAGAACCCGGTTGACGTCCTGAATCGCGAGGCCTGAGCCGGCCGCAATACGGCGCTTCCGCGAGCCGTTAATCAGTTCCGGGCGGCGCCGTTCCGCGGGTGTCATCGAGTTGATGATGCCGATCTGGCGGCGAATCTGGACCTCGTCCATTCCGCTTTTCGCCGCTGCGGCCGCATCGACCCCGGGAATCTTGTCGAGTAGTTCGTCGAGGCCACCGAGGTTTCTGATCTGCTCCAGTTGCGCACGGAAATCTTCGAGGTCGAGACGACGGCCGCGTTTAACCTTTGCCGCGACTTTTTCCGCCGCCTGCTGGTCGACTTTCGCCTGCACTTGCTCGACGAGACCGACGACGTCGCCCATACCGAGAATTCTCGATGCCATTCGCTGCGGATCGAAGATCTCCAGGGCATCGGTCTGCTCTCCGGTCCCGAGCGCCTTTATCGGCAGACCGGTGATCTCGCGCACCGAGAGAATCGCGCCGCCGCGAGCATCTCCATCCGCTTTCGTCGCGATCACTCCGGTTAATTTCAAAGTCTCGTGGAACGATCGCGCCGAGTTGACTGCATCCTGACCGGACATCGTGTCGACGATAAAGAGCGTTTCATGAGGCTCGACGGCGGCATACACCGCTTTCGCTTCCGCCATCATCTCCTCGTCGACATGCAGTCGACCGGCCGTATCGACGATCAGCCAGCGATACTTCTTTTCCCGCGCTGCGCCAAGGGCCTCCGTGGCGATGATCACGGGATCTTCGCTGCTCGAATCGAAGCAGTCGAGTTCGAGCTCGCCGGACAAAGTAGCCAGTTGTTCTCTAGCCGCGGGTCTGTGCACATCCGTGCTGACGAGGAGCACATCATCTCGTCGCTTGCCCGCGAGCTTGTTTCCGAGTTTGGCGGCCGTTGTCGTTTTTCCCGCACCCTGTAACCCGACGAGCATGACGACCGTCGGATTGGCCTGCCTCGCGATCTCGCTGCCCTCACCACCGAGTACGACGACGAGTTCATCGTGAACGATCTTGACGAACGACTGCCCGGGATTGAGGCTGCGCGCGACTTCCTCTCCAAGCGCCCGGCTTCGGACGCGCTCGACGAAAGCTTTCGCTACCGGCAGGGCGACGTCTGCCTCCAGCAGCGCCATCCGTATCTCACGTACGGTGTCGCGTATGTTCTCATCAGTGATACGCCCGCGCCCCGTCACGCCATTCAGCGCTGTCGTCAGTTTTTCGGTCAGTGTTCGGAGCATTGTGGCGACGGGATTCGACGATCGAGGGCCACGAGCCTAGCATGCAGCCGATTACGGCGAGAAGCATCGAGCCCCCGGATCACGGCAGTAGATCCTTGACACTCCCTCCGGCGTTCAGCCACTCTAGGCGCATCATCGGTAACCGGAGGGTCGCAGTACTTGAGTGACGACGTTCCTCTAGGCTTTTTATTCGCCTTACTCTTCGTTCTGCTCGTTCTCTCGGCGTTCTTCTCTAGCACGGAAACCGCCCTCATGCGTCTCAACCGTTACCGGTTGCGGCACCGGGCTAGGTCTGGCCTGCGCACGGCCAAACTGACTGAAACGCTCCTGGAGCGCCCTGATCGCCTGATCGGCCTGATCCTTCTCGGCAACAATGCCGTCAACCTGGCCGCAGCCGCTCTGGTAACCGTCATCTCTATCCGGCTCGGCGGCGAAGCCGCTATCTTCGTCGGCACGCTGATCCTGACGTTCGTGATACTGATTTTCGCGGAAGTCGCGCCCAAAACCATCGCCGCGCGCGATCCTTCGAGGCTCGCCCTCCCCGCGTCGCTGATTTACTACCCGCTGATGAAGCTCGCCTACCCGCTGGTCTGGCTTATCAATCTGATCGCCAACGGGCTGCTGCGGCTTCTGGGCGTGCCTGGCGACCAGGAAGGAGGTCACGAGTTGAGTTCGGCGGAACTGCGAACCGTCGTCGCTGAAGCCAGCGCGCTGATACCGGCGGACCACCAGAGCATGCTGCTGGGGATACTCGATCTCGAAGAGGTGGCCGTCGACGACGTCATGGTGCCGCGGCAGGAGATAGCCGGAATCGACCTCGATGAGCCCTGGGCGCAGAACCTGGACTTGATTCGCGACACGCGTTTCAGCCGGCTGCCGGTCTACCGGGGAGATATCGACGAGATCATCGGAATTATCCGACTTCGGACTATTCACGACGATCTGGCCAACGGAACGCTGAACGAACGCATCCTGAAAGAAAAAGTATTCGAGCCCTACTACGTGCCGGAAGGAACTCCGCTGGCGAAACAACTCGCGAGTTTTCAGCGGCAGAAGCAGCGCGTCGCCCTCGTCGTCGACGAATACGGGGATGTGCAGGGCCTCGTAACGACGGAGGACATAGTACGGGAGATCGTTGGCGAGTTCGGCACCGACCCGGGTCCGTCAGGTCCGGAGATCTCCAGAGAGACGGACAGCAGCTTCGTCGTCGATGCGAGCTCCAACGTGAGGCAGCTCAATCGCCTCATGAACTGGACATTCCCGACCGACGGTCCGAAAACACTAAACGGCCTGATCGTTGAGCAGCTCGAGACTATCCCGGAGATCGGCACGGACCTCACGATCGCTCTCTATCCGATCGAGATCCTCGATACCTCCGAACACGCCATAAAGAAAGTCCGCGTATCCATTCCGGATTAATCGCGGGGGCGTGTTGGTCCGGTATCCGAGCATAATCCGGAACACAGCGCTCGAACGGTTTCCTGCGTTAAAACAGCGCTTCCAGCGCCTGACTCAGTCGTTCGACGGGGACGATCTCCATACCGGGTATCGATCGTTGCGGCGTGTTCGCTTTGGGGATCAGCGCTTTGGTGAAGCCGTGCTTCGCGGCTTCCGCCAGGCGCTCCTCGCCGAACGGAACAGGCCGCACTTCTCCCGTCAGACCGATCTCACCGAAGGTAACGAGATCGGCTGAGACCGGACGCTCGCGAAAGCTCGACAACAATGCAAGCGTAACCGGCAGATCCGCTGCGGTTTCCGTGATCCTGAGCCCGCCGACCACGTTGGCATAGACATCGTTGTCTCCTACTGCGATCTCGCAGTGGCGATGCAGGATGGCCAACAGCATGTTGAGACGCTGCGCTTCGAGTCCTTGCGCTACGCGCCGCGGATGGCTGCCGATATTGTGGTCGACGAGTGCCTGCACTTCGACCAGCAACGGTCTTGTGCTCTCCCGCGTAACGAGCGTCGTACTGCCTGCAATAGCTTCCGCGCGGCGCGCGAGAAATATCGCAGACGGATTCTTGACCTCCTTGAATCCCTGCTCGCCCATGACGAAAAACCCGAGTTCGTTTGCGGCGCCGAATCGATTCTTGACCGAGCGAACGATGCGAAATCTGCTGCCGATATCGCTTTCGAAGTACAGAACGGTATCGACCATGTGCTCGAGCACCCTGGGTCCCGCCAATGTCCCCTCTTTCGTTACATGCCCGACAAGCACGGTCGCCGTTCCGCGCTTTTTTGCGAACCGGACGAGTTGTGCCGCGCTCTCGCGCAATTGGCTGACGGATCCAGGCGCGGACTCGATCGCCTCGCTGAACAATGTCTGAATCGAATCGACGATGAGAACGCCCGGAGGCTGCGATTCGAGTTGGTCCAGAATCGCTTCCACGCTGGTCTCCGCCATCAGTTCGACGGGCGCATCGCTTACGGTCAGGCGCTCGGCACGCAACCCGATCTGGTCGAGAGATTCTTCGCCGGTGACGTAGCAGGCCCGCGTTGCGGAGCTCATTCGCGCCGCGGCCGTCAGCAGCAGCGTCGATTTGCCGATACCGGGATCGCCGCCGATGAGTACAACCGATCCGGGCACGAGTCCGCCCCCGAGAACCCGGTCGAGCTCAGCCACGCCAGTCCCGATACGTGCAACGTCCGCAACGTCGATCTGATCGAGCCGCGTGATCTCTGCCCGTTCGAGCGCCGGCCTTGCGCTTCTGCCGCCGCCAGACTCGCGCGCCTCGGAAAGCGTGTTCCACGCACCGCAATCCGGGCACTGCCCCTGCCACTTCAGGTGCTGAGCACCACAACCGCTACAGGTGAAAATTCGTCTGGGCTTCGCCATACCCCGAGGATAGCACTGCGCTGAGACGGCCACGCCAGCCTTAAATTAATGCGGATAAAGCCTCGGAAAGCGGCGCTGGGTCACACGGCGAGCAACGCCCGCCTGTCATACTTTTCGGCTCGGACAATGCCGATGAACGAAACAGCCAAAACACGCTTTTCACGGCCGCTGGCGCTGCTAATCGGCGTACTGGCCCTGGGTACGGCCAGCTTGCCGCCGCTCGAGATCGTCCAGCGCGCTGACCGCCTGCTGTACGACCTCTGGTCGCAGACTGCGCCGCCCGCGATTCCTGGCGACATCGTGGTCGTCGATCTCGCCGACTCGAACGAATTCGAGTCGCTATCGACTGTCGCGGCCGAGAGCGGAGCGCGACTATGGATCAGCACTTTCGATCGGCCGTCGCGCGAAACTGCCGAAACCAACGCGCTGGGACCGGTTGCCATAGCGATGACCGGCACGGACTTCCTGCGCAAGACGGAATGGATCAGAGGCGGTGTTCTTTGGGCACTGCCGGAATTCGACGGGGTCGTGCGGCACGACCAGCCGGTGCTTCAGAGCGAGGCACCGCTTCCGTCACTGGCACTGGCCGGCAGCATCGCGCTGCAACGATCTGACGCGGAGGCTATGAGACCCCATGAAATCATCGCTTACGGCGAGCCGCTCGAGACCGACACCAGGGGCCGCCGCTGGTTGCGATACTTCGATCGCTCGACCGTGCAGCGGGTCATTGTCGATGACGTTCTCGCGTCACCCCGAATTCTCCAGGACAAGGTTGTCATTGCCGGCCTCGGGAGCAGTCGCCACAGTACGCCTGTCGGCATGATGACAGCGCAGGAGCTAATGGCACATTCGCTCTCGGGTTATTGGCTTGATCGATCAGTAACGACGGGTATAGAGCGAAACGTGGCTACCTGGGGATACGCTGCGCTGATTATTCTCGTCGTGGGGCTTCTGCGCATGGGCCGATCATGGAACGTCATGTTGCCAATGGCCGGCGCAGCCGTGCTCTTGACAGGCGCGGCCGCTGCCTTCGTTTATCAGGGCATCTGGTATCCCAGCGCCGGCCCGGGCCTGCTGCTGTTGCTGAGCGGCAGTTCTGCCATTTGGCCGGGTCAATCTGCGTCGCGACCGCCGGCGCTAACGAAGATGACGCGAAGAGAACCGACCTGGACGCACCGCTCGGCCGAGCTGCCCGGCATTGCGCGCGCGGCTGCGCCGATGGGCGTCAGAGACAGCAGCAGACCGCCTGAGGGCCCGCGTGCGGGTCACGGCAGCGGTGCGGCAAAGATGGCCGCCAAGGGTACCGAGCGACCGACGCTCGGACGGTACGAGCTCGAGAAAAAGCTCGGCCGAGGCGCAATGGGGCTCGTGTATCTCGGCCGGGACCCGAAAATCAACCGCCGGGTCGCGATCAAGACCATCAATCTTGCCGAAGAGTTCGAACACGAGGACATCGACGAGGCGCGCGAGCGTTTCATTCGCGAAGCAGAGACGGCCGGTCGGCTGAATCATCCGAATATCGTGACGATCTATGATATCGGTGAGCAGGACGATGTCGCCTACATCGCAATGGAACTGGTGCGGGGCAGGCTCCTGAGCGATTTCACCAAGCCCGGAAAACTGCTGCCGGCAGACCTTTGCATCGCAATCGCGGCGAAAGCGGCCAAGACCCTCGATTACGCCCATCGACAGAACATCGTCCACAGGGATATCAAGCCCGGCAATATTATGTATGATTCGAGCACAAACACTTTGAAACTTATGGATTTTGGCATCGCACGACTCATGGATGTCAGTCGTACTCGCACGGGAATCGTACTTGGAACGCCTTCATTCATGTCCCCCGAACAGCTGAAAGGGGAAAAAGTGAACGGCCACACCGACTTATTCGCGTTGGGAGTGAGCCTGTACCAGCTCTTGACGGGCCAGCTGCCGTTTCGCGGCAGCTCCATGACCGAACTCATGTTCGCGATCGCCAACGATCGTCACGAACCCGTTTCGTCCATTCGACCCGATCTGCCGCGCGGCATCGACCTGGTAATCGACAAGGCGCTCGCAAAAACTGCAACGGACCGCTATGGCTCTGGCGCTGAAATGGCTAATTCGCTGCTCGACATCGCTCAGATGAGCGGACCGCGCTGACCATAGACCGGATCCCGCCATGCGTCTGAAAGGAAAATTCTCGCACGTTGAACTCACGGATACCGGCCGCGTACGTGATCACAACGAAGATTCTATCGGCTCGATCCCGGAGATCGGCCTGTGGGTTCTTGCGGACGGCATGGGCGGGTACAACGCCGGCGAAGTTGCGAGCGGCATCGCCGTCAAGACGATACTCGATCTGGTGCGTGAAGCCTGCGAAAGAGAGGACCGCGCGGCGGTCGAATCAGGCACGGGCTACATGCGACAGACTATCGTTCTCAGGGACGCCGTCCTGAGAGCGAACAAGATCATCAACCAGACAGCGCAGTCGCAACCGCAGTGCGAAGGCATGGGAACAACGCTTGTCACCGGTCTGTTTTACGACAACCGGCTTTCGATCGCCCATGTCGGCGATTCCAGACTCTATCGAATGCGGAACAACCGCTTCGAGCAGATTACAATGGACCATTCCCTGCTGCAGGAACTCGTCGACCGGGGGTTCTACTCGCAGGAAGAAGCACAGCGTTCAACGAATCGGAATTACGTCACTCGCGCGCTCGGTGTCGAGCCGAATGTCGAGGTCGAAATCCAGGAAGTCGACGTTGAGCCCGGAGATTACTACCTGCTGTGCTCCGACGGCTTGCCCGACATGGTGGAAGACGAAGACATTCACTTAACAATCAGCACGTTCAACGATAGTATTGCCACAGTAGGTGAGCAATTGGTTCGACTGAGCAACGATAACGGAGGTCGCGACAATATCTCCGTAATTTTGGTCCGCGTGCTGGATGCATTCCCTGCCGCCGAGGGTTTGCTGCAAAAGATTCGACATTTATTCAAATAATCGGAACAAGACAATGGCTCGATTGATTCTCAGTTTAGATGGTCAGACGCTGGCCGAATACAACATGACGAAAGAGCGCTATACCATTGGCCGCTTGCCGGACAACGATATACGTGTGGACAACGCGGCCGTTAGCGGACACCACTCTCTCATCATTAATATTCTCAACGACTCGTTTCTCGAGGACCTGAACAGCACGAACGGGACCTATGTCAACGGAAAACTCATTAAAAAACATGCGCTTCAGCATGGGGACGTGATAACCGCCGGGCATCACCAGCTTCGCTATGTAGACGATCAGGGCGACGTTGCGGCCGACGACGAGTTCGAGAAGACCATGGTCATCGAGCCCAGTGGCCAGATGGAGGAACAGATAGCGAAGGCGGCCGAAGAAATCGAAAAAGTTGCGGCACCGGCGGCGGCGGCCGCTACCGCTAGCGCAGCTGCGGCCCAATCGCCGGCTCCTGCTGCTTCGGCGCCAGCAGCGGTGGCTCCCGCACCCGCGCAGGCAGCAACACCGCCCCCGGTCGGCCACGGCGCCCCGGTACTACCGAGCGCGAAACTGCAGGTTCTGTCGGGTACGTTTGCCGGCCGCGAACTCGAGCTCAATAAAGCGCTCACGACTCTCGGAAGCCCAGCGGTACAGGTTGCGGCAATTACGCGCCGCGCCGAGGGCTTCTATATCGTCCACGTCGAAAGTGGCGAAGCGGAGAAATATCCGCTGGTCAACGGCCAGAACATCGGCGCACAGGCTCGAAAACTTGCAGACAACGACGTCATCGAACTGGCAGGCGTGAAGATGGGGTTTTTCTTGTCCTGACGGCCGCCGCAGCGGGTAGCAACTAGCTGAAGACGCCTTCGCCGTAAGCTTCGGCAACGAGATTTTCGAATTTCGTGAATTCGCCCATGAATGTCAGGCGAAACTCGCCCACAGGACCGTTGCGTTGCTTTCCGATGATGATATCGGCAATGCCCTTTCGCGGCGTTTCCTTGTCGTAAACCTCTTCTCTGAAGATGAACACGATCACGTCGGCGTCCTGCTCGATCGCGCCCGACTCACGCAGGTCCGACATGACCGGCCGCTTGTCCTGACGTTGCTCCACGCTGCGATTCAACTGCGAAAGCGCGATAACGGGGACATCGATCTCCTTAGCGAGCGCCTTCAGTGCTCGCGAAATTTCCGATATCTCCGTAGCTCGATTCTCGCTCGTTCCCGCCACCTGCATGAGCTGTAGATAGTCGACCACGACCAGGCCCAGATTGTGGCGTCGCTTTAGCCTGCGGGCCCGCGCGCGAATTTCAGTCGGTGACAAAGCCGGCGTATCGTCTATAAAGATCGGCGCGTTGGACATCATTGACACGGCAGAATTGATACGCGGCCAGTCGTCCTCCGACAGACTTCCGGTACGAAGTCGCGATTGATTGACGCGACCGATAGAGCTGATCATGCGGAAGCTGAGCTGCTCCGCCGACATTTCCATACTGAAGATCGCGGTCGGAATCTCGTGCCCGATCGACGCGTTCTCCGCAATATTGATCGCCAGTGACGTTTTCCCCATGGACGGTCGGCCCGCGACGACGATGAGGTCGCCGCGCTGGAGTCCGGCCGTCATTTCATCCATCTCGGTGTAACCCGTGGGGATGCCAGTAATGTCGCCATCGGTACGGCTGAGTTTGTCGAGCCGGTCAATCGACTCGGAGACGACGTCTTTGAGCGGTCGAAAACCCTGCCCGCGACGCTGCCCGCGGTCCGCGATATCAAATACTTTCTGCTCGGCGAGATCGACCAGTTCGTCGACGGAACGACCCTCGCTTTCGTGAGCGCTGGCTGCGATATCTCCACCGATCCGGATCAGGTCACGCAGCATCGCATGCTGCCTGATAATTTGGCCGTACGCGCGTATGTTGGCGGCGCTCGCAGTGTTGTGTACCAGCTGAGCGAGATAGTCGATGCCACCGGCGGCCGCCAGCTCACCTTCGCGCTCGAGCTGTTCGCCGACGGTGACCGCATCCGGCGGCCTATCGAGTTCCGCCAGCTTCGCAATCGTGGCGAAGATCAGTTGATGATCGTGTCGATAGAAGTCGTCTCCGGATACGACGTCAGCGACCTGATCCCATGCTCGCTGATCCAGCATGAGCCCGCCAAGCAGGGACTGTTCCGCTTCCGTATGGTGAGGTGGCACTCGCAATTTACCCGCGGCTGCGGATGAGAGATTATTCGTTGCGAGGGCTTCGACCATTGATACCTGCTTGGTTTTCTACGAGCTTAGCACACCGCGCGAAACGTTCGCCTAGCCGTTTTCCTTGCCCGCGGAACTGTCATCAGCGTTATCGACCGCTTCCTCAGAAGCCTCGTCGACGAGATCTTCCGCTTCAGGATCGACCCACACAGCGCCTTCCTGGCCTTCCACTACAACTGTCAGTGAAACGTTGACGTCCGCGTGCAGATGGAGCTCTATTTGATGCTCGCCGACGACGCGCAGCGGCCCCTCCGGCAGACGGACCTCGCTTCTTTCCACTTCAATTCCAAGTGCTTCGCATGCTTCAGCGACATCGGCCGTTCCGACGGAGCCGAAAAGTTTGCCTTCAGGACCGGCGTTCGCAGTTACCTTGACGATCTGACCTTCCAGTCTCTTGGCGCGCGCCTGTGCGGCTTCGAGTTCCGTATGCGCCTTGGCCTCGATCTCCGCACGTCGCGCTTCGAACCTGGCGATGTTCTCCGCTGTAGCGAGCGTCGCTTTCCCTTGAGGGATCAGAAAGTTTCGCGCGTAACCAGGTTTAACGCTGACCTTGTCGCCGATGCCACCGACGTTATCAATTTTCTCTAGCAGTATGATTTCCATGCCTCATCACTCCTGTCACGCGACCGCGCGAAGCGGCGCCCGCAGATCGAACCAATTATCCACCAACCCGATAGAACCCATCGCCAGTATGACGAGCCCCGTGAGTGGCGTTACCAATAAAACGTACGCGACGCCGAGGATCGCCGGATGCCAGCGCCGCGCTTTCGCCCATGCGTGGGTTACGGCCAATCCCTGAAACCAAAACCCGAGCAGCACCAACAGAAACAGATTCTGAACCACTGCCATATCCAAGACCAGATAACTGGCCATCAGTAACGTTGCCGGTATTCCAAGCACCTTCCCTAGTTTCAATGCACGAAATTCCCGTCCGAAACTACCTTCCGCCCCATCGAGCGAATTTAACCAGTACCCCAACAATAGCGCCGTAGCCAGTTGCGCGAACGCAAACGCTCCCAGCAATCCGAACAGCAGGCTGCTCCAGCCGCGGATTACCGCGATCTGTTCCTCCGTTGCGTTGTTCTCTCGAAGTACACCGACAAATTCATCGATCGTAGCGCCTATCAGCGAACCCGGATCGGGCCAGATCACCATCGCACCGATAACGGCGACGACGCAAAGCAGTAAACTGCCCTGAAACGCCAGTGCCAGCGAATTGGCCCAACGGACTATCACCCCAAGCGCAACCCCGGCGCTGAAAGTGATACCCGCGAGCACGGCCATCGAATTGAGGTCGGTGTTCGCTGTGATCGCGAGCAGCAGAACACCACCAATTCCGGCGGCCGCGCTGTAAGCGCCTTGCATCCCGCCGCGGCGGATCGTCTCCAGTGTCATCAATGCCATCGTAACGACTGGAAGAATCGGCGCCGCAGCGATTGCGACGAGAATCAGTCGATAGCGTCGCTGCAACACCCACTGTGCGAACACCTTCATCAGGCGCGATCCGCTGTTACGGAACGCCTCGCCTAGTGTTGATCCGTATACGGCAGCAGCGCGAGAAATCTTGCCCGCTTGATGGCTGTCGCCAGCTGGCGCTGATAGTTCGCGCGCGTTCCCGTAATTCGGCTGGGGACGATCTTGCCTGTCTCGGTGACGTAAGCTTTGAGCGTCGCCAGATCCTTGTAGTCGATTTCCTCGACACCTTCTGCCGTGAAGCGGCAGAACTTCTTGCGTCTGAAGTATCTAGCCATCTCTAACTCTCCTCTTTATTCGCGTCGGATCCAGCCTCAGCGTCAGGACCGGATTCATCGCCTTCCGCGCTGGCCGGCGCTTCTTTCCCTGTGTCAGCAGCGGATTCTGTCGCCGCTTCGGCATCGCTACCCGGCGCATCGCCGGATTCCGCAGCCGATGCATCCGCTTCGGATGTCTCTTCGCCGTCACTGCCCTCTGCCTCTGCCTCTGCCTCCGCTTCGGCAGCAGCCGCTTCCTCAGCGGCCTTGACACGAGCCTCTTCGGCCGCCTTGGCGCGAGCCTCCTCTGCCGCTTTTGCACGGGCTTCTTCGGCAGCCGCTGCCTGCGCCTCCTTGGCTTTCTCCTCCTCCCTGGCTTTGGCCATGAAAGACGGGTCGGTAATCGCTTTGTCGCGCTTGATGACAAGGTAGCGCAGCACCGCATCATTGAAACGAAATGCGCCTACAAGTTCGTCGAGTGCTGGTTGGCTGCATTCGAGATTGAACAGCAGATAGTGCGCCTTGTGGACCTTGTTGATGGCATGCGCGAGCTGCCGGCGGCCCCAGTCCTCTTCACGATGGATCTGCCCTTCGGCGCCTTCGATCATGCGCCGGTAGCGCTCGAGCATCGCGGGGACTTGTTCGCTCTGGTCAGGATGGACCAGAAACACGACTTCGTAGTGTCTCACTATTGGCTCCCTTCGGATAAAAGCCTCCCGGTATCTCCGGTGAGGCAAGGAGTAACTCGTTGTTCGAGCGCGCAATCCTACGCGACGGGCCGCATGGGCTCAAGCGCTATCGCCGGGGTCGTCGAACCGCGATCTGGCGATTGAGCTCGAACAGCAGCACGCCAACCGCGACAGAGACATTCAGGCTGGCGACCGCGCCATGCATCGGGATCGCGACGAGTTCGTCGCAGGATTCCCGCGTCAGCCGCCTGAGTCCGCGACCTTCGCCACCAACCGCGACGATGATTGGCGCTTCCAGTCGCGAGTCATAGACCGATCGCTGCGCATCTTCCGCCGCGCCAACGATCCACACGCCGGCTTGCTTGAGCCAGTGCAACGCGGCCGCGATATTCGGCACCCGTGCCAGGCGGACGGTCTCTGCAGCACCCGTCGCCGCTTTCAGCGCGACAGGCGTCAATTTGGCGGCTCTGTTCCGCGGGACGATGACCGCATCCATACCGGCGGCATCTGCCGTTCGCAGGCAGGCGCCCAGGTTTCGCGGATCCTGTACGCCGTCGAGCAACAGTCCGCGGAAAGACTTGCCGCGATCGACAACGAGCTCCTCGAGTTCGCGGATACCGATCTCCTCGAGTCCTCTCGTTTGGACAACGATCCCCTGATGTGTGCCGCCATCGGCAAGCCGGTCCAGATCCGATCGTGAAATGTGCTCGATCGGAACGCCCAGATTCTCGAGCACTCTGGCGAGCTGCGGCAGATTGCCCGCGGAAGATCCGCGCAGCAGTTTTGCACTCAGGATCGCAGACGGCCTTTTGTCCAGGAGCGCTCTTACGGCGTGCAGACCGTAGACGGAGTGAGATTTCTTACGATTTGACGGTCCGGCCACGGCGCCCGCTTCGCTTTCTCGGTGACGAGTTCTGTTCGGCTCCAACCGGAACGAAATCGAGCTTACGCTCCTCGGGATCGACCTTGACGAGCGTAACACGCAACTCATCCAATAGCCGGAACGTCGCGCCGGTTTGCTCGCCTTTCAGCTCCGTTCCACCCGCTGAGGGATGGTAATAATCGCCGGGAAGTGCGGTTACGTGGACGAGTCCGTCGATCTGGAGCTTGGGCAAGCGAACGAACAGACCGAACGGCGCCACACTCGTAACGAAGACATCGAACTCGTCACCGACATGGTCCTCCAGATACTGGCACTTTAGTCTTTCCTCGACCTGCCAGACGGCTTCGTCGGCACGACGCTCCGTCCTCGAGCAATGCTGGCCGAGTTGCTCCATCTCCGGCAGCGCGTAACGAAACCCCTTGCTGCGACCGTGGCGCAAAAGGTGTTTGATTGCTCTGTGTACCAGCAGGTCGGGATAGCGCCGGATCGGCGATGTGAAATGCGCGTAACTCGGCAGAGCCAGGCCGAAATGACCGACGTTGCGTGGCTGGTAGTGCGCCCGACTCATGCAACGGAGAATTACGGCTTCTATGAGTTCTGCTTCCGGACGCCCCGCAGCTTTCTCGATGATTTTGCTGAGATCGCGGGGCCGGACGTCTTTGGGCGAGGACAACTTGATGCCGAGGCTCTGCAAAAACAGGACGAGTTCGTCGATCTTGTCCGGATCCGGGCCGTCGTGTACCCGGTAGAGGCCTGGAATTCGGGCCTTTCTGATTCGTTTTGCCGCCTCGACATTCGCGGCGATCATGCACTCTTCGATAATTCGATGCGTCACCAGGCGCTCGGCAACGAGAACATCGTTTACCCGCCCCCGGTCATCGAGCTTGATCTTCGTCTGCGGCAGATCGAATTCGAGCGCGCCGCGGCGACGGCGTCGCTTTGCGAATGCGCGATGCACGTCCCCCAGCGCTCCGAGCCGGTCCCGCAGAAACGCCTGCGTTCGTCTCGATTTGCCCTCGAGTATGTCAGCCGCCTGCACATAGGTTAACCGGGCCGCCGAACGCATGACGCCGTCATAGAAGCGCGACCGCGTGACTTCGCCCGTGCGGGCCACCTCCATCTCGCAACAGAGGCATAACCGGTCGACTTTAGGTCGTAATGAACAAAGCCCGTTCGACAGCGCTTCCGGCAACATCGGCAGAACGCGATCCGGGAAATAGACTGAGGTCCCGCGAGCGAGCGCGGCCTGATCGAGCGGTGAATCCACCTCGACGTAGTGACTGACATCCGCGATCGCTACGATCAGTCGCCAGCCATCACCGCGCTTCTCGCAATAGACGGCATCATCGAAGTCCTTTGCGTCTGCGCCATCGATGGTCACGAGCGCAAGGTCTCGGAGATCGACTCGATCTCGCTTGGCTTTTGCCGGCACGTGCTCCGGCAGCGCGTCCGCGTACTGCTGCACCGACTCCGGCCATTGATCCGGTAATCCATGCGACAGGATTGCCATAACGGATTCGATTCCAGGATCGTCGCCGCGTCCGAGAACACGGGTCACTTCACCGATGGCGTCGGCCCTTAGCGTGGGATGTTTTACGATGGAGGCTCGCACGACATCCCCGGCACGCGCACCCCCGGCCTTTCCGCGCGGAATCAGAACTCGGGCGTTCGAATCCTTATCCGGAATAACGAGATCTATGCCCCGTTCCCGGATGAAGCTACCTGCGACCTCTTTGGTTGCGCGTTCGAGTACCTCGACGAGCGTTCCCTGACGACCGCCTCGCGCTCCCGGCCGAACGCGAACGGCGATTCGATCCCGATCCCAGAGCGTCCGCATCTCCCGCGCGGCCAGATAAACGTCTTCGGAGCCATCATCGGGAAGCAGAAAGCCGAACCCGTCGCGGTGCGCAGTCACAACGCCGGTTACGAGGTCCAGATGCCGCGTCAGGCAATACTCGTTCTTACGATTGCGGAGGATCTGCCCGTCCCTCGTCATCGCACGCATTCGATTTTCCAGCGCTTTTCGGTGTTCCCTCGTTTCGATACCCACGGACGATGCGAGCGCAACCAGCGTCAGCGGCCGTCCGGACTTCTCCATCGCCGCCAGGATCTCCTCGCGAGATGGAATCGGATGCTCGTACTGACGTTCCGGTTTACGGCTCGTCCGTTTCTTTTTTCGAGCCATTAGACAGGCATCCCGGAGATCCCGGGGGTGAACTGATAAGACATGGCGGCACGAGTTTACACCTGATCGGAGTCGCAAGCCTTCGTAATCTCGACCGCCAGGCTTCGGTTTGACAGCCCCCGGGGCAGTCAGTACATTCGAGCGCCTTCCTCACCATGCCGAGGTGGCGGAATTGGTAGACGCGCTGGCTTCAGGTGTCAGTGGGGGTAACCCCGTGGAGGTTCAAGTCCTCTCCTCGGCACCAAACGGCGCAGTATCCCGTTCCTTGTCAGCACACGATTCGCGCTGCTATCGCCGGCAAGCTCGGAGCAACCGAATAGCGTACGATACGGCTATGTCAGCCGATGCTCAGGGGGCCACCGCTGCATTCGTCGCGCAATTGGCTCAAGATCTCAACGATAAGCGACTGGAGCTGCCTGCCTTCCCGGATTCTGTCATTCGCATTCGGCAGGCTGTTCAGGACGAGAACAAGGATATCGATGATATCGTCGATATCCTGAGCTCTGATCCCGCGCTTGCTGCGCGACTGCTGCAGATCGCGAACTCGGCAGCGATGCGCACCGGAGGCGGCGAAATCTCCGACGTCCGCTCGGCGATTCTACGGCTCGGATTGAATCTGGTTAGCAGCGTCGCCGCGTCGTTCGCAATGCGGCAACTGCAGCGCAACGAGAACTATTCCGCGGATGCTCGCCAACGACTGGAGAAGATCTGGCACCGCAGCCTGAATGTCGCCGCTAATTGTCGGGTTATCGCCAATAACTTCACGAAAATTAACGCTGACGAAGCACTTCTCACCGGCCTGCTGCACGTGCTCGGGCGCCTGTATGTCTTTATGCGCGCTCAAGACGCGGAAGGGCTGGGCGCAGAAGAACTGGATAGCATTTCCAATGACTGGCATACGGCGATCGCCAAGGCGATCACGGAAACATGGGGGCTGTCGGAACAGCTGGCAACCGCGATGGAGCAACAAGAAGACTACGACGTGAAATTCAGAGGTCCCGTTACGCTGTCGGAAATTCTGATCTGCGCGAAAGTGCTCAACCAGACGCAGGGACAGGCGCAACAGACGCCGCTTACGGCGGCGCAGTGCCCTTCCTTCGAAAGACTCGGAATCGTCTCTGGTCCCGAGGAACCGGTCGTCTTCGACCAATACGAGGACGAAGTCAGCCAGATCAGAAACGCACTCGCAGGTTGAGGGCGCGTTGTCCCTGTTGAGAAAGTCGCGGCGGCGGCAAGTCAGTGTTCATTAGCGGAGGTTAGTAGACGCCCCTGCCCTTATACAGCGGAATATCCTGTTCCCGACCAAAGCTACACGATTCCGAGAATAGCTCTACTTTTGTTAGCCTCCGCAATAGCACCCTCCTATTTTTCATAGTATGACGTCGGTTGTGCCGGCGACGAAGAAGAACTTAAAGATCGTATCCGAATATTTCGGGAACACGCGTGATTCTGCTAGTTGCGTCAGAACCTGGTAGATGATACATCCACCACGCTCGAGCCGACGATTTCGAGAACTAGCGAATGGTCATGTAGCGCTCGAGTCGAGCCACCTCGTCTGCGTCGACGTATTTCCCAATCTCCCGGCGAAACTGCTCCATGTCGCTGTAGGGGCGATATTCGAGGAACTCGTGCACCATCCGGCTGCCGACACCTGGGATACTCGCGAAATCTTCTTCCGTCGCCGAGTTCAGATCCAGAGGGACGAACACATACTGCTCGAGCCGCGCAACTTCGGCGTCATCGACATATTTTCCGATTTCTCGCCTGAACTGCTCGAGTGAAGTGTACGGCCGGTATTCATCGAACTCGTGTGCCATGCGATCGTTCATTCCCGGGATCAACAGCATCTCTTCTTCGCTGGCCGTGTTGAGGTTAATCGGTGCGAAGAGCTGCGAATAAACCTCCTGCCGTTCGCTGTCACTCAGCGAGGAACTCAAGAGCGCATCGAGCTCTACCATGTCGGCGAAGGGTCGCGCATCCAGAATCGCAGCCGCGATCCCATCATCGACATTACTGACTTCCGATAGCTCGTCAGCATCAATGACATTCGGATTAAGAATGCGATCATTGTTGCCGACCTGAGCCTGAGCCCATGTGCAATACAGAAATACAGCCACTATGATTGCCAGCGTTTTTGAAAAAGTCATGATCAGCTCCTGGTTTTCTATCTTTCGTTTGAGGTTGCGTGTCTGTTGAGATGTTTCTACGCCTATTAAATTCGCACTTGCTGCTGTGGCTACTCCTGAGCGCACCCGGCATAGCTACGATTGTTCGATACCTTGTCGGCGACACGTTCTACGGAGAAGTCGTTCATTTCACTGGCGAGCTCTCCGCACGCCTGT
The DNA here is from genome assembly GCA_024638465.1 of Rhodospirillaceae bacterium. Lineage (GTDB taxonomy): Bacteria > Pseudomonadota > Gammaproteobacteria > Steroidobacterales > Rariloculaceae > SMWC01. The sequence goes on from JAHEKF010000003.1 coordinate 37,891, forward strand.
TGATCGTCACCATGGCCGCGACACCACTGCAGCTCCTGTTCCCCAAGCTGCCGTGGACGCGATGGCTGGTACGCAGGCGTCGCTACTTCGGGGTCGCCGCTTTCGGCTATGCAGCGCTTCACACCGGGGTTTACGTCGAGCGAATAGGCGAGTTCGGCAGGATCCTGAGTGACGCGACTGAAGCGGGACTCTTGACCGGCTGGCTGGCTTTCGCGATTTTCGTTCCGCTCGCCGTGACAAGCAACGACTGGTCGGTCCGCAGAATCGGAGTGATGTGGAAACGCATTCATCGCTGGGTTTACGCCGCCGCCGTCCTCACCTTTGCCCACTGGTTGCTCGTCGCTTTCGATCCGATACCGGGTGTGATTCATCTGCTCATCCTGGCCTCGCTGGAGGCCGTTCGAATCACGAAAACGCGCGCCCGATCGCCTGCGGGTCTTTAAATACGCCTGTCCTGCGTGCGCGCTGACATCAGTGGCGCACACGGTTGACTCCAAGGGTCTAAATGATAATAATTCTCATTTGCGAACGCAAATACGAATCATTCTTAACGGCACAAGGAGCTGGCCATGTTGCGCGTATCTTCCGCGACGTTTTTTATCGCGCTGACAAGCGTTGTTGCCGGCGGCTGGACAGCGATCTCGTCGGCGCAAGTCGTCGAGGAAATCACGATCGTCGGCGACGCGGAGACAGCGCGTGGCATCCCGGGCGGGGCCAATGTCATCGGCCCGGCAGAGCTGGAGCGGTTCGAGTACGCCGACATACAACGAATCATGCGCACGGTGCCGGGGGTCTCGGCACAGATTGAAGACGGTTACGGGCTGCGCCCGAACCTGAGCATTCGGGGCACTGCCACGGACCGAAGCGGCCGCATCACGCTGCTGGAGGACAATGTTCTGATCGCGCCAGCACCCTATTCTGCGCCCGCGGCCTACTACTTCCCGACGACCGGCAGGATGAACCAGGTCGAGATTCTGAAGGGGCCTGCTGCGATCACACAGGGCCCTTATACCGTGGGCGGGGCCGTCAACTTCTCCTCGACGCCGATCCCGACCGAAAGCGGTGGACTGGTGCTCCTCGACGGCGGACAGGACCGTACCTCTCGCCTTCATGCTCATTATGGCAGCAGCAGCGAGCATTTCGGCTGGCTTGCGGAAACGCATCTCTGGAACGCAGCGGGATACCAGGACATCGACGAGGTCGGGGGCGACACCGGACTGTCCAAAGACGACCTGATGCTCAAGTTTCGCCTCAACGGTGACCGGGACGCCTCCGTCTTCCATCAGCTCGATGTCAAGCTGCAATACGCCGAGGAAGCTTCCGAGCAAAGCTACCTTGGTCTGACCGACTCGGACTTCACTGCGGCCCCCTATCGCCGCTACGCCGCATCCCAGCTCGACCTGATGCAAACAGAGCACGACCAGGTGATCCTGACCTACCGGGCATCGTTCGAAAATGGCCCCAGCTTTTCTGCGACCGCATACTCAAACAACCATGAACGCGCCTGGTTCAAGACCGAAGGCCTGGATCCCAACGGCAGCGCAACTGCCGAAGACTTCAGTCGCACGAGCTGGCTGAATGTGATCCAGGCCGTGAACCGCGGCGAAGCCATAGGGGCGGTCACGCCGTCCGAGCTGCAGGCAACCCTCGACGGCGCGGATACCGTTGACGGCTCGATTCAGCTGCGCAACAACGCACGCGAGTATTTCTCGCGCGGCATCCAGTTCGGTCTCGATTGGCAATTACAGAGCGGCCAGGCTCGCCACGATCTGCGTGTTGGCCTCCGGCTCCACGAGGACCAGGAGGACCGGCTGCAGCGCAACAGCACCTACCATTTGGAAGGCGGTCGGATGGTACTCGACGATCTCGGGCTACTCGGTAATGCCGGGAACCGCGTGCAAGAGGCGGAAGCGACCGCGTTCTTTGTCCATGACCGAATCGAGTGGCGCGACTGGGTCTTCACGCCAGGATTTCGCTATGAAGATATCGATCAGGCTCGGACGCGTTGGGAGACGCGGCTTGGCCGCACAGCAGACCCCGCTAGCCGAGCGGACTCCAACATCCGCGATGCTCGCCAAAACCAGACCGACGTCCTCCTTCCGGGAGTCGGCGTGCTGTACAACGTGAGCGACAATCTAAGCGTGTTTGGCGGCGTGCACAGGGGATTCACCGCGCCAACGAACGCCCCGAACGTGGATGAGGAAGAAAGTCTCAACTACGAGATGGGGCTAAGAGCTTCCGCCGGGCGAATGTTCGCTGATTTGACGCTTTTCGTGACGGATTACGACAATCTACTGGGTGTCTGCACGGCTTCGTCGGGAGTGGATTGTGAAGTTGGCGATGCGTTCAATGGAGACGCCGCAACCATCAGCGGTGTCGAGTTTGCGCTGACACATGATTTTTCGAACACGCCGGGAACTGCCATACCGCTCTCCCTGAGTTATACCTACATGGATGCGGCATTCGACAGTGATATCGCGGACACGGATTTCTTCGGCAACGTGACAGCAGGCGATCCTATTCCCTACATTCCGGAGCATAAGCTTTATGCGCTGATCGGCATCGAGAAGAACCGCTGGAGAACTTATCTCAGCGCCGCCTACGTCGACGAAACCTGCGTGCAGGCGTCCTGCAACGCATACGAAGTTACCGACGATGTGCTCATCGTCGATGTCTCCGCTCAGTATTCGGTAAACGACAGGCTGACCTTGTTCGGAAGGGTCGAGAATGTTGGCGGCGAGGAAGCACTTCTCGGACGACAGCCCTATGGAGCACGTCCTAACAAAGACAGGACGGCCAGTCTCGGCGTTCGATTCGGGCTCTGATAGAGAGCGATCAGCGGATCGCTAATGGACGAATCGGCGACCCCGTCGCGCCGACGAGCGGCAGCGGCGTCACAACGAACATGAACTCGTACACCTCGTCCGCCGCAAGCCGCTCGAGATTCATGTATTCCGCCATCGGTATGCCGTTGAATGTCAGGAACTCCTGATGAAGCCCGCCGGCGCCGCCGGGCACCGCGATTTGCGAGCCCGAATCGCTACCGAAAATCGCCGGCATGCGCTCGATCACCCATTCGCCAACCGCCGGGCCAATACCGGGGGCACGTGTCATCACTTCGTCAGGCTGATCCCACAGCTGAGCCCAGCCGTAGCGGAAAATGATCGCGTCGCCGACGCCGAAGTCCGCATCGCTCATTCCCTGTCGCTCCAGCGCTCCCTCGAGATCCGCGACCGTGACCTCATAACCGTGAGGAAGGCGCTCGCCCTTGTAGCCGGCGATGTCGATGAGCACACCGCGGGTGACGATCGGTTTGATATTCTCGACGCCCAGATGTGCGAATCCGTAGCGATTATCCATCTCACGGCCGGTAAAGCCGTTGTAGAAAACGTGCTCCGTAGTCCCATCTTCCATCTCGACTTCCCGGCCGGCATGCGCAAATGAGTCGAGTTGTGTGCCCAGGTGCGCGAGCTGACCGGCGATGAAGTCCTCCTGCCCGACATAGTCGTTGGCGGCTATCGCGGAACCACGGGATGACGATTCGATAGCGTAGGTTCTTTCGAACAGGGTCGGCATTCCGGGCTCCAGAGGGTGCCCCAGATCGTAGATATTGCCGCTTCGCACGGCGCCGACAGCCTCGACCACCTTGGCCGGAGTAATGCGGTTGGTAGCGCCCGATTCATCGTCCGCGCCCCACTCCGTTTGTGGCCACCACGGGCCCGATTCCCTGGTCTGCGCGACCAGGCTTGCCGGAATCAGTAATGTGGCCATGAGACCAATCGCGACACTATCTCTCATCAGTCATCTCCCCGGATTCTCATTGATCATTGTGATGCCCCCACAGAGCGCCCGAAGCGTTACGGCTGCGGCCCTTAAGGTTTGCCGCTCATGAGCGACCATTTTTGGATTGTATTTCGATTATAAATCGCGTCTCCAGCCAGCGCTATTAACCAAGGCTTTTCATATTATTATCAGTAATATACTGATGTTTTCTAATATTTTTTTAGATAACGAGGCAGCCTGCGTCCGGATCGCGCCGCCGAGTTCTGTATTATCGCAGGCGGCGTGGTAACCGCACTTAAGGAACCGCGGCGAAGATCACTCCTCCAGAATCAGCGGTTGTCCCGCAGCAGGCGTCTCGGTTTCCACGATGACTTCCGGAATCTCGAAGCTGACGTCAGGCTCATCGATGAGTTCGACGACAGGGGCCGCCGGCGCTCGAGCCGGCGCTGGGGGAGCATCCGGGAGCTGGCGGCCGGGGTCCGGCGCAGGAATAAAACTGGTTATCGAGAAATAACGCGTTGGATCTCTTTCCAAAAACCGGGTGACCAGATCGTGCATGAACAGCAGCATGGCGATCGTTATGGCGGAGGCGCCGACCAGAGCCACGAAATAGCGAATCAGAAGCGGCCGCGGCTTCTCCCGCAGCTTCTTCTCCAGACTGTCCAGCTGATTCTGATCTACCATCGAATGGGCATTTTATCAGCAGCGGTTCGACCTACATAGTTCAGCTCATGACCGCACTGGTAAACTGGGTAGAATCTCAGCGATCCCGCGACGCAGAAAAGCCTGAATTCAACTTGCGATATTGCTTGCACTACCCATCGTGGAGACCAGCTTGGACTCACTCGACGCTCTAGATCTACTGGATATCGACTCGGAATTGACGGCGGAAGAGCGAATGACTCAAGCCACTGCTCGCCGTTTCGTCGAAGCTTCCGTCGTTCCCGTTATTCGCCAGTGTTTCGAAGAGCACCGTTTTCCGAAGGAGCTCATTCCCGAGATTGCAGCGCTGGGAATGCTCGGCAGCACTATCCAGGGATACGGCTGTGCCGGGCTAAATAATGTCTGTGCCGGCCTGATCTATCAGGAGCTCGAACGAGGCGATAGCGGGCTACGAAGTTTCGTTTCCGTCCAAAGCGCTCTCGTGATGCATCCGATCCTTGCATTCGGATCAGACGCGCAGCGGGAACGCTGGTTGCCAGAACTTGCGCGCGGCGAGGCGATAGGCTGCTTCGGACTGACTGAGCCCCATGGTGGCTCTGACCCTGGCAACATGAAGACACACGCCAGAAAAGACGGCTCGGATTGGGTCGTGAATGGCTCGAAAATCTGGATCACCAATGGAACCTTCGCTGATGTTGTGGTGGTGTGGGCCAGAACCGAAGAGGGCATCCGTGCGCTTCTGGTCGAGAGTGACATGCCGGGGTTCAGCTCCACCGAGATTGACAACAAATTTTCTTTGCGAGCATCCAGTACTGCCGCGCTGTTTTTCGACGACGTTCGCGTGCCAGAGGCAAACGCCCTGCCCTCGGCAACAGGCCTCGGCGCCGCATTGGCATGCCTGACCGAAGCGCGCCTGGGCATCAGCTGGGGAGCGATCGGCGCAGCCCAGGATTGCCTCCGGGAAGCTTTGTCGTTCACCGAGACTCGAGAACTCTTCGGAAAAAAGCTGAATAGTACACAGTCGGTACAACAGCGACTTGCCGACATGGCGCGAAGAATTGCGACCGGCCAACTGCTGGCCCTGCATCTCAGCCGACGCAGGGACGCCGGCAAACTCCACCCCACTCAGGTCTCCATCGGTAAATGGAATAACGTGCGAACGGCTCTCGATATTGCCCGTGACTGCCGCGACCTTCTCGGCGCCAGCGGTATCAGCGCGGAGCACGTCGCGATTCGGCACATGCTGAACATGGAAAGCCTGGTGACGTATGAAGGCACGGAAACCGTACATCAGCTCGTTGTCGGTAAGGAACTCACGGGCATCAATGCGTTCTAAATAATGAGGCGCAGCACACCTGGGCGCCGGGCGACGAGTTCGGCAGTAGCGATCTTGCGGAACGCGTCACAGCAGGCTCGCGCCATCAGATCGATAATTTGCGCGAGCCATAGACTCATCAACAGGGACGATTAGATGACCAGGATACGGCGGATATGTCTTTCGGTGGGTGAACGGAAAGAGTGGATCAGTTTGGTTTCGGGATCCGCTCCGAATACGCACCGGGTCATCCCGACAGACGGAGAGGAGTTCGAGTTTTCGCCGAATGACGAGGAACCGCTCGAGGCGCAGATCGCCAGACTGATGGAAAATCGTGACGCAGGGACTGCTGGTCAATAGACAAAAATAGCGCCCGAGTCTCGTGCATCGTCGTTGTAGCGATCGCCTCCGACTCCGGTCGCAGCGCTGTCTTCAAATCGCGCCCCGACGATCATCGTCGATCCATCCTCGTCGAACGCTACGACTGAAGCGAATTCGTCATATACACCGGCATTCGGTGCCTTTACGTAGGCTTCTTCGGTCCAAACGCCTTGCGGATCTCGCGAATAAAGCCAGAGCGCTCCGTATTCCGAACCACCCGCTTCATCATCGCCACGATCTCCGTTCAAACCGGATGACGGGCTGTCTTCCAACGGCACGCCCACAGCTAACAGCTCACCATTTCCGTTTAAAGCAACCCGCGTCCCGAACTGGTCGAATTGTCCGAGATGCGATGGTTTGAGATAGGCCTGTTCGCGCCACTCGCCGTTTTCACGGTGGAATACATAGGCAGAGCCGTTGGAGTAATCGGTTCGCGGATCGAAACCGACACGGTGACCAACTTCTGCATTGGCACCGGTCGAGGTGTTGTTCTCATCCGGCGCGCCGACCGCCAGGGTGTTGCCATCACCGCTCAACGAAACGACCGCGCCAAACGCATCAGCGCCCTGCGTATTTTCACCTTTGACGTAAGCCTCCTGTTGCCAGGAACTTCCGGTTCTCGTGAAGACGTAGGCGGCACCCGAGCCACGCTCGGAGTTATCGCGTTGATCGCCATTGATTCCTGGCGGACCGTCCTCATCCAGAGCACCCACCGCGATTGTGTTTCCGTCGTAACTGATCGCGACCGAAGTACCGAACAGGTCGTTCTCCTCCGGATACATGGCTTTGACGTAAGCCTGCTGAGACCAAACGCCGCCATCGCGCGCGAAGACGTATGCCGCGCCCGCACCGCCGGCATCGTTGCTCGCTTCGTCGAAGTTGATTCCCGACGACGCACTGTCCTCGCCCTGTGCGGTCGCAACAAGCGTATCGCCGTCGTAACTGAGCGCAACCTGATAGCCGAATACATCGCCCGCTTCCGCGTTCGATGCTTTGAGATACGCCTGCTGGGACCAGTTACCCCCGTCCCGGGCGAAGACGTAAACCGCACCCGCGCCAAGCGCGGAGTTATCGGATTGATCGCCGTCGATACCGGTTGCGCTGCTCGCTTCGAGATTGGCGCCCACCGCCAGCGTATTACCGTCACCGCTTAGCGATACCGAATATCCGAATTGGTCACTCGACTCCGCATTGGATGCCTTGACGTAGGCCTGCTGAGACCAGCCATCGTCATCGAGCACGAAGACATAGACGGCCCCGGCGTCGAGTGCCGAGTTGTCGGTCTCGTCGCCGTTTATACCGGTTGCCGCGCTATCCTCGAAGATGGCGCTAACCGCCATCGTGTCGCCGTCGGCGCTTATCGACGCCGATAATCCATAGATTACGCTGCCGCCACCAAATTGATCGTCGACCCCCGTATTGGAGGCTTTAACGTAGCCGATCGTTTCGGACATTCCATCCAGCGGAGAGACTTCTTCGGATCGCGTGCAACCACTCGCGTTGCAAGCTTCCAGCGCATAGCGAGCCGTATCCCAGGGATACAGATGAACGGCGACTGGAACCGATGTTCGCGTCGTCTCGGCCGAAAGATCGGTACCAACCTGGGAGAACGCGGTAACGCCGTCCAGATCAGCAAGCAAGCGATAGCGTTCCGCGTCCGCGACCGGAGACCAGTTGAACTCGAGTGTCTTCAGACCATAACCGAGCGTCAGCGTCGGCGCAGGTGGCGGCGACGAACACGCGGAAAGGGCCGCCGCTGCTACAACGAAAAACCCGACGCTTCTCAACCAAGCGTAATTAGACATCATGGCGATTTTTTCTATTGGCTGTACGGGCGCCGCTAGCGCCCACGGTAGAGTTCTTCGCCGGACTCGAGATCGACCAGAACCGAGCCCTCCGACAGCGTCATCTGCGGTGAACCGTTCTTCAGAGCGCGCCCGGTCATTTCAATGCGGTCGCCCGGCTGAAATGTGGTCTCGTCCCATCCGAAGCGTGTACCGAGACTGGTCGGATTTCCGAGCTCGCCGCGCCAGCGAACGATGTTCCCGGTCTCGTCTTCGACATCCAGGATCAGGACGGAATGCGGATTGATCAACCGCCACTGCGCGACAACGCCAGCGACAGTAGTGACGTGGTCGTTATACCGACCGGCATCGCCATGATGGGATCGCACCGGTCCGGCAAACAGCAATACGGTTGCGCCAATCGTCAACCACGCGGCGTGGGTTTTATGCGGCATTGAACCTGCCCTCCTTCACTCTCACTACAGCGCGACAAAATCGCGGCAGTTCGTAAGTTCTTCCTGCTCCGGCGGTGCAGAAACCGCAGCGGAGGCCATCAATCAATACACAAAATTATACCGTAGTCGCTTCTCTGGCGACGTAGGAACTTATACATACTGAGTCACCGGAATCCATCGTGGAGAACGAATAACGACGTATTTCGTTACAAAATATTCATGCCCAGCCAGCTATGAATGTATTCCGCAATCTCCTTGCTGTTGAGCTCGAGCATCATCATATGACCGTTGCCCGGCAAACCGACGTCTTCCATCAGCACGTATTCCGTGTCGACACCCGCCTGATTGAGCCAGTTCGCGAGACAATGATCGAAGATGCGGTGATAGCCTCCTTCGCCGTTCATGAACAGTACGGGTATATCGGTGAGGTTGACAAGCTGGCGAGCCGGCTCCTGCTGTTGATAACACGGAACGAGACCGGGTCCTTCGGCTTGCGCCTGCAGTTCGACCATGAGTTCCGACGGGTCGCTAACCGGAGGATCGTAAGTAATTGGCGTATTCCCTACGCCCCAGGAAAGGCCACCACCGTCGCGATAGGTCACGTTCGTCGTGTCGACGCCGCGAATAGGCGGTGCCGCAGGCTCCAGGGTCACAATAACTTCGACGAGATCCGGACGCAGGTCCGCGATATTCCAGCCGAACCAGCCGCCCTGCGAATGTGTCAGCAGAATCACCGGCGTGCCAATCATGTCCAGCAGTTCGACATTCGCGTCGATCGTGAGCTGCGCCTGGCGCCCACCTATATATTGGACCTGGGTTTTCATGAACGCGTCCATTACGGGATCACCCATTCGACCACTTCCAGGCCACTGCGTGTGCTTTGCGGCCTGCGGGAAATCTGCGGTCGCTGCGGAGGCCGTGAATATCTGCTCGATACCGGGCGCGTTGCGAATATTCAAATTTCCGTCAACGCCCGGAACGTACTGGGAGCGACCGCGCGCAGGAAAGTCCTGCATATACACGACGTAGCCCATATCGACGAAGTTGTAAGCCCAACCTGGCCTTCCATCGGGCGTCTGCAGCCAGTCGACACCGGTCTGCCCCGCGCCGTGCAAAAGCACGATTGGATACGGATGCAGAATTTCTCGCGGCACGAGAACCTCAACGTACATCGCACCACCCATCGTCTCTTCGCCGGGCTCGCCGACGTATTCGCCGCCCACGTAGAAATAGCCGTGCCTCGCGACGTTGTCGAGCGCTACCGTCGGAATCGAATCCGGCGGCGCCTGCGCAAAAGCACCGGCTCCGACACAAAGCAGCAGCGACGTAAGCAAAATCTCTCTAGCGTTCATAGGATCTCTCCGTACGCAACGATCAGATCGTGTATCCAATTTTCAGAAGCGGAAACTATTCCCACGCGGCGTAGACCGGTTTGCCGATCAGGGTTTCGGGTCGCGCTCCCCGGCGCGGCGTGTATTTCTGCACACGCCCGTTTCCGACTTCAGCGATGTAGAAGTTGCCTTCCTGGTCGACGCTCAACCCGTGCACACCCCATTGAGCGCCCGGAAAATCGCCAAAGACGCCCCAGGAATACAGGAAGTTGCCATCGAGATCGTAGCCAAGAATCTTGCTGGTCGCCCGATCTGCCGCCCACAGAACCCGGTCCGCGCCAATGTAGAACAGATGAATGTCCGTGGGCTCGGGGCCGAAGCTCCATTCGTCCAGAAACTCGCCATCTTCGGTAAAGACCTGGACGCGATTGTTAGCGCGATCGTTCACGAACACGCGGCGCGTCTCGACATCCACGGCAACGCCGTGAACATTGTTCATATAACCCGGCCGCGTCTCGTTCGGCGGATTGCCCGGCTGACCCCAGGTCATGAGGTAGTTACCATCGTGGTCGAACTTCACTACGCGGGTATTGGCATAGCCATCTGCAACGAACATCGCGTCGTCCAGAAACGCCATGAAAGTAGGCCGGTAAAAATGCTCAGGGTCGTTACCCGATTCATTCGGAATACCGATCGTCTGAACGAGTTCCGAGCCGTCATTAGTGAACTTGAAGATCGCATGCCGGAAGTCGTCAACGACCCAGACGTGCTTCTCCGGATCGTAGGGATTGATCGTCACATAATGCGGACGGCGGAACAGACTGTCCCATTGAGTCCATTCCTCGATGATCTCGCCGTCACTGTTCACGACAACCAGGCAGTGCTCCCATCTGTGATCGACGCCGTGAACGCCACGATCGGTATCGTCGCCATCCAATGCGCCGGGAAGGCTCGCGCGAGGTCCGACAGAGGCGTTGCGCCATGGTAGTTGCGCGACAGGAAACGACAACGCCGGTCCGGCCTCCGGATAAACCGTGGCCGGCGGCCGTTCGATGTTCGGCAATTCGCCGCGATGAAGAATAAATACGCGATCGGGACTCTCGGCAAACACACTTTGACCGGCGCCGTACGTCCAGGCTGAATGACCGGGGAGATCCGCGAGATCCTGTGGCCAGTCCGCGTCTACGTTATACGGGCCAAACATGTCCTGTCCGCCTTTTTGCCCGGGAACGGCAGCGAACCCCGGGGTCCCGCTCTGAGCGAATGCGATATGGCTGCCACCGGCGAGTGCGACTGCAACTCCGGCCGCCGCCCCCAAAAGCCCTCTGAATCGGTTATTCATTCGTTGTTTCTCCGCTTTCTTATTCACGTTTCGTTATTCGATGTTGTCCTGAATCCATTCGTGGATATAGGCAACGATGTCGTCGCTGTTGAGCTCCAGCATCATCATGTGACCGTTCCCACTGATACCCACGTCTTCCAGCCGAACAAAATCGGTTTCGACGCCGGCCTGATTGAGCCATTTTGGAATGCAGGCATCGAATACACGGTGATAAGTGCCGTCGGCGGAAAGCGCGAGAACCCGCATATCGGCCATGTTGACCAGCTGGCGCGCAGGTTCTTCCTGCAGATAGCACGGGACTTCGCCGGGCTGGTCGCCCTCTTCCTCGAGATAGGTTACGAGTTCAGACGGATCGCCAACGGGCGGCTCATAGGTCAGGGGGTAGTTCACCGGCCCCCAGGCATTCGCCGGCCGCCCGGAATAGGCAACTTCAGCCGTATTGACGTTCCCGATCTGCGGACCGCCCGGCTCGACCGTGACGATTCCGCGAACGAGTTCGGGCCTGCCGTCCGCGACGCCCCAGCCGACACCGCCGCCCTGCGAGTGCGTTAACAGAATTACCGGCTGCCCTATCGTGTCGAGCAGTTCCATCGCCGCAAAGCGCGCCATCTCCGTACTGCGCCCTGCGAACTGAACCTGCGACCTGATGAAGTTATCGAAGATCGCGTCGCCGCGATGACCGCCACCCGGCCATTGCGTGTGGTTGTCCTTCAGCGGAAAATTTCCTTTCTCGCCGACGTTCGTCCAGATACGCTCGAGCTGCTCGGCTGTGCGGATTCCGAGATCGCCATGCTCGCCGCCCGGAATATAGGTCGAGCGACCTCGCGCCGGGTAGTCGACCATGTAGAGCGTGTAACCCTGCTCTACCAGGTAATACGCCCATCCCGCTCTGCCATCGGGCGTAACGAGCCAGTCGAAACCCGTCTGGCCGTTGCCATGGAACATGACCAGGGGATACGGCTGCGTCGCTTCACGCGGCTCCCAGACCTCGACGTACATATGACCGCCCATGATCGGCGGCTCACCGACATAGTCGCCTCCGGCATAGAAGAATCCCTTGCTCGCGATATGTTCTGTCGAGAACGTCGGTATGGCATCGGGTGGGGACGCCGGAGAACTTTCGACGACTGTTGCTGTTGCCGGCGCAGGCGCAGGCGCAGGCGCGGGCATGGTCGTCGCCATCGCATCGCTAGCATTCGGATCGGTTGCCGATGCCATGGGTTCGGATTCGCTATTACTGCCACAGCCGGCGAGTAGTGAAACGGCAACGATTGTCGTTACCGCAGAAATCGGGTGACACGTTTTCGGGATCATGGCCTGTTACCCCCAATCCATAATGCTAATCATTGTCATTCCGGAAATTTTTTTATTTCCGGCTCTAGTGTCCGAACGCGAGGAACCGCGCTTAATAAAGAATACGCTACTCTTCGGCGTCCGGTTCGTAATTCAGAATCGCATCTTCGAAAGCTTCGAAGTTGACGTTGTCCATACACGCGAACTCTTCGATATCCCAGTCGACGGGTCGATAACGCCGCTCGCCCGTCCAGGGCTCAGTAAACGCCACCGGATCCTCGATCGTAATGTCGATGCGGAGGTTGCCATCCTCATCCAGCCTGATACGTTCAAGGACTCTGAGTTGCTCGCTGTGCGGTATTCCCTGACGATCGACCCAGGTCTTATCATTGAAATTGACCGTCTCGACAACGAGCGTGTCGCCCTCCCAATGCCCCGTCGAGTCACCCATCCACATCGGCGCAAGATCCGTTCTGTGCTCGCGTCCATCCGTATAGATCTGACGAACCGCGTGATCGTATTCGAACAGCATCAGCACTCTTTCCGGCGTCTGGATGATCTCCATCGGAAACGGATGCATGTAAATTCGCGGGGTTCCCGGCTTGAAGCACTCATACACGGGATCGTTGGTCTCCAGGACCGGAACGCTGCGGGGCCCGAAGGTCGGCTTCGATTGCTCGTAGCGCTGCATTGCCCAAGGTGTCATTGGCGGCAGATCCGGACGCAAGGCGGAATTCTGATACGACCGCGTATGCTCGAGCGGAAAATTGGTCCAGACTCCCGAGAAATCGGCGCCGTGATCACCGGATTGCGCCAGCAGTGGCTGATTGACACAGAGAAGCGTCGCGAAAGCGGCAAACATTACGGGCCTGCGAAACGCCATCAGGAATTCATCCTCGCCACTCGACAGCTTCAGTCATCGCCCACCAGAACGGCTCCTTCGGCATTCACGACGGAGCGAAGTCGCAAAGAGGGAGCGCCACTGCGGGCCGGGTTGCCGGACAACGTTATCTCATCCCCTGGCTGAAGCAGATCCTTGCTCCATTGCACCGTCGATCCACGTTCCATACGCGCCAGCCGATTCGGGCTCGTAAGCTCGCCGGACCATTCGACAACTTCACCGTCGTCACCGGTGACAGCGATATAGATGAGCACATGGGGATTGATGAATTCGAACTTCGTGACTGCGCCGGTCACAGTAACGGATTCGTCGCTGTCATAAGCGGCGCCGCCGTGATGGGCCTGCACGGAGGCTGCGGCCAAAAAGACACCTGCGATCGCGAACGAAACTTTGCTAATTCTCGTGAGCATTGACATCTCCCTCATCGAACGCCGTCTGTTCCCCCGAATCGACCCGAACGCAGCCGAACAATCATGCCGCAAGTATCAACGCCCCATGGCGTTGGCGTCAACGCCATGGGGCCTCGGCCAAGCGAGAAACCGGAGTTAAATTTTATTAATAATCCGGTAGTTACCACGCAGCGCGAAAGACGGCGCCGACGCTCATCAGTCGATTTCGGGCCAATCGGCACCTTCGCGCGCAGAGCCGGTTAACTCCAGAATGTGCAGTCCGGTATTCGCCCTGTCGAGCGCATAGATGAAACCTCGCGCATCGTAATTGACATTGTTGGTTTGAATAGCCGTCTTGCACTGACGCTCGCCGTCACGCTCGACGCATCTTTCATCGGTGTTCTCGGTAATCGCCGGAATGTAATACGCGATTTGCCGTGGATTGAACGGGTCCCGAATATCGACCGCTCGAATTCCAGCATTGAAGTAAGACAGCAGCAGTGTGTTCTTGTAGAACACCGACGCCATGTTGTCGTTCGAGGCATGTGGTCCGAAACGTCCGCCGCGATTACAGAAGTCGCCCTCTGATTCGGGCACCTGGAACGACGAAATACCCATCGGCTTGTCTTCCTCGGTGATATCGATCAAAAAAGTTGCGTGACGCGCGTAACCGCACTCGTTCGCCGTGACCTCCGATACCACAACGAGAATATCCCGAACTCGGTGGGTCTCGTCGTCCGCATAATCTTCGATCTCCATCCCCAGTATGGGATGGACGCTGTGACCGCCCCAGTAACTCGGCAGGTCGATACGTGCGATTTCCGGGTAAAGCAGATTCTCCGGCGTTGGCGCCAACGGATCCTCGGCATCCGGATCGCCATTCAGAAAACGGTCACGGTCCAGTATCTGGATTACGCCATCGCTATCCATGCCGTAGGCAAGATAAATTCGGTCGCCGAGCACCGTCGGCTGATGTATTCCGGAATAACCACCGGGTGCTTCAACGTTGGGAATGGTCGACGTCGGCTCAGTGCCGACGAGGTTGAAGTCACGAATATGCTCGGGTTCTTCCGGCCGGCTCAAATCGAACGCCTGCAGGCTGCGCCACTTTTTCCAACCGGTGATACTGGACGTCACATAGGCAACGCCGGTTTCACAGTCCCACCAGTTCTTATGGGTTCCTTTGACATCGTAGAAATCAGCGCCGGGCTCCATAGGCGGCGAATCGCCGGTCCAGACAACAGTCACGACAAACTCCGGCGCACTCGGGTCGGTCACGTCATAGACTTCATGACTCACGTTGCCGAGCGACCGCAGCATATAGACCTTCGAAGGATCTCCCTCCGGGAGATCCGTGCCGTTACAGACCTGGACGTGTTGCGCACCGGTTCCGAGCGACATGGAACCATGCTCCTCCCACGGCGGGGCGGCGATATGCGCAAGATAGACAGGGTTCGTAGGATCCGTCACGTCGAGGACGGAGGTGCCGTTGCCTTCGATCTCGCCATTGAGAGAATTGATCGCCTCGCCGGCATGATGACCGGCGAACAGTATCCAGCGATCGCCGTAGCGATGCGGCATCGGCGTGTATGACGGCCGGCCGTCGAGCGGATGGTGCGCCAGCAAGGCCATGTTCTCGGACTCGGCCTGCGTCTGGCTGAAGGCCATCGGCGCGGCGAGCGCACACACGGCGACAATCAAGCTAAGCAGCCGGCACGTTTTCGCGCCGGTTTGAACGGTGATCATCATGAACCCCCTCTCTGGTGTTCGAAGCTTCGACTCTGCCAGACCGCGCCAGCAGTGCGCGATCTTCGTAGAATGGTTTAAGTTGAGGTAGCGAGCGCCATTCTAACGTGCCGCGTGCGAATCATGCACCGGTACGAATGCCCGCTCTGGGCGGGACTGGAATCAACCGTTCCTGTACTGGGCGCCGGCGATCAGATGTCGTCGCGCGTGACGGGCATGCTCGTAGCCGCTGCGGTCGCGCCGCTGTCGACGGCCGCAATCGCCTGCAGCTCGGGAAATTTGACGACGGTTCCGGGCGACACGCGATCCAGGTCCAGATCAGGGTTGAACTGCCGCAGCAGCCAGACGGGTACCTGATAGGTCCGCAGCGCCAGCACCCACAGGGACTCGCCGCGCCGCACGACATGATCGCGGGTGTCAGTAATCTGGTAGGCAAGGAAAAAGGCTTCCTGGGTGCTTTGCTGGTACTCGAGACGCCGCTGCTCGAAGGTCTCCCGGTCGACCACAGAGAAATCCAGCTCCAGGCGCTGCCCGATGACGACCGCCTGCCGGAAGGGCATCCCGTTGATGTCGCGTAGTCGCTGGGTTCGAAGCTGTAGCCAGTCGGCGTAGTGGCCAAGTGTCTCGAGCGCCTGGACTTCGATCGTGTCGCTCGCCGAGACGAGGTAGTCGCTCGGATCGGCCGCCAACTCGGCCTGGGAGCTGGCGAGCACGTTGTCATCTTCCGAGAACGACACTTCGTCCTCGATATCCTCGACATCGAGATTCTCGAGATCGACAGCCTCGACCGGGTCGTCCGGCGCAGCGACGTCGTCATTTGCTACAAACACGGGCGCAGCGGGAATTCGCTCCGCGGGCTGGAATTCGAGCGGTCCTGCTACCGCTGCAGTCGTCTCAGGCTCGACAGCCACCACATCGGCGATCGTTGCAGCAGGAGGATTCTCCTCCGCTGCCTCGAGATCCGCGACCTGAATCTCCTCAGGCTCGGCGATCGTATCGGCCACAAGAACCGCTGTGGCGATCGCTTCGATCGGCTCCGCGACCTCGCCGATCTGAAGTTCCTGGCCGACATAGATTAGATTCGCATCGCTGATCCGGTTTCGTGACAGCAGATCGCTGGCAGAAATCCCCAACCTTCGCGCAATGGTCGCTATCGTATCGCCGGACTGCACGACATAGGTGTCGCCCGGCTCCTGGCCATTGAGCTGAGCGATGGTCAGCGGTACTGAGCCATCGCTGCCGGGCAAGCGCAGTACCTGTCCGGCACGAATAAAATTTCGGCTTCTGAGGCCGTTGAGCTGAACCAGCGAGGTCTCGCTGACGCGATAACGACCCGCGATCTGGGAGATCGTATCGCCGCTGCGCACGCGATGCATGATGTCCGGCATCTGCGCCGTGTAACGCTGTGTATCCGGTATCGCATCGAGACTTGTGGCGCCTCGCGCGTAGATCTCCGACGGCAGCCGGAGATTGAATCCGCGAGGCACGAATTTGTCGCCGCCCCATACGGCGTCTGTCAGCGCGGGATTCCAGCTCCTCAGCGACCCACGATCCGTGTCCAACGCGGCCTGCAATGTCGCCACAGTCATGAAATCCGGGACAGAGACGAGCGTACTGTCGATCGCCGGCGCAAAGTCCAACGGCCCGAAGTAGTCCTCGTAGTTCTGATCGACCTGGACGGCGGCAAGAAACGCGACATAAAAGTTGCGCGAGGCAAAACCGAAAGTACGTCCTTCGTAATTTCGCAAGATCGTCTCGATGTCGTCGGTACCGAGCTGTCTGACGGCCCGCCGCATGCCGGCCTGGCCATGGTTGTAAGCAGTAATGGCGAGCGGCCAGCTCTGCAACACATCGTAATTGTTTCCGAGCAGACGCGAAGCGGCGACGGTTGAGAGAAACGGGTCGCGACGTTCATCGATAATGTGATCGATGCGCATATAGCGTAATCCCGTTGAACGCGTGAACTGCCACATGCCGGCAGCGCCAACACGCGAGTAGGCGGTGGGGTCGAACGATGATTCGACATGAGGCAGGGCCACGAGCTCTGGCGGTAAACCGCGATCGCTCAATACATCCGCGATGTACTCACGCCAGGCACCGGAGCGAATGAGTCCTGCGCGGAACCGGTCCGACTGCCCTAGTTGAAAACGAAGCCGGCCCGACGACGCGCGCAACTCTGAATTGCTGACGTCCGCCGGCCACAGATCGAGGACCTGGCGTTCCGCCTCCGAGAGATTTTCGCGTTTGCCGTCAGCAAGCGTTGCGAGTATTTCCCGCACCTCGGCGTAGGCGTTATTGATACGCCGTGTCCGCTCGCGCCGGCTTACCCCCTCAGGGAAGCGAACGGTGCGGTAGACGGCAGCGAGATTGACCGAGTCGTGGATGAAACCACTGCGAGTATCGACTTCCGTGTATACCCGCACCCAGAAGTCGACGTCGTGCTCGATTCCTTCCGGACGCGGCAATTCGGGATTCTGCGCGGCGGCAATACCGACCGCGCCGATCGCGACTGCGAGAAATCCTAACCACCTCATAGATGAGCAGATCCGGGCAAGCGGAAATGACCTGTACGAAAGTAAAGAGATTATGTCCCTGCGTCCAGAGATTCCCGGAAGCAGATCACGATCCGCGGAAAACGCCGCAAGGTTTTTTCTCGGCATGGCTACCTGTCTGATTTTCCTTTTTTTATATAGGCTTACAGACAGATATTATAGTCTTCTCTGACTAGACGCCAGTCGCCCGAGGAGGGCGGCGGGCGCGCTGCGGCAAGGTCTCCTGCCTAAGCGCCGAACGGATGACGGCGAATGATGACCGCTTCGCGCCCGGGACCGGTTGACACGATATCGACCGGTGTCTCCAGAATCTCCTCGATTCTTGCCAGATAGGCCTGTGCGGCATCCGGCAAATCATCGTAGGAGGTCACCCCGGAAGTCGTGGTTGTCCAGCCAGCCATCGTCTCGTAGACCGGCTCGCATTGGGCATAGCGGTCCATCAGGAGCGGTGGCGTGTCGATGAGCTCGTCGTCCAGGCGATAGCCCACGCAAATCTTGATCTCCTTGAGACCGTCCAGAACGTCCAGCTTCGTTACGCAAAGCCCCGTCAGCGAGTTCGTGAAGACCGCTCGTCTCAGCGATACCGCGTCGAACCAGCCACAGCGGCGAGGTCGCCCCGTTGTGGAACCGAATTCGGCACCAATTTGGGCAAGATGCCGTCCCATGTCATCGAAGAGCTCCGTCGGGAACGGACCGGCACCGACACGCGTGGTATACGCCTTTACGATGCCGAGCACATAGTCGACAGGCGCAGGCCCCATTCCCGTTCCGGTCGAGGCACCGCCGACCGTCGTATTCGATGAAGTGACGTAAGGATAGGTTCCGAGATCGATGTCGAGCATCGCTCCCTGAGCGCCTTCGAACAGGACGCTTCTTTTTCCGGCCTGCATTTCACGCAGCAACTCCGTCACGTCGGCAACGAGCGGCTTTATTCGTTTGGCCAGCTCGAGCAGCGTTTCGAGTTCTTCGGCGGCATCGACCGGGTCGGCGTCGTAGAACCGTTGCAGAAGAAAATTATGCAACTCGAGCAGTGACTCGAGCCGTTCTTTCAGCGTGGCGGCATCGAACAGGTCAGCGACCCGGATTGCGCGACGCGCAATTTTGTCCTCGTAGGCCGGTCCGATTCCGCGCCCCGTGGTGCCGATGGCTTCGTGGCCTCGCGCTTTCTCTCTGGCGCAATCGAGCGCCTGATGCGAAGTCAGAATCAGCGGACAGGCCGGCGAAATTTTCAGGCGCTCGGAGACAGGAACACCGCGGGAGGACAACCCATCCATCTCCTCGATCAGCGCAGGCAACGAGACGACGACGCCATTGCCGATCAGGCAGGTTACGCCTTGGCGAAGGATACCGGACGGAATCAGATGCAGGATGGTTTTTTCGCCTTCGATCACGAGCGTATGACCGGCGTTATGGCCACCCTGAAATCTGGCGACCGCATGCGCGCGCTCGGCCAACAGGTCGACGATCGTCCCCTTCCCTTCGTCTCCCCATTGCGTGCCGATAACGACAACGTTCCTGCTCACTGTCACCCTCTCACCAGATATAAAAGCCCCACACCCGCCAGGACTACCGCAAGCCCGAACCCTCGCAACTGCCCGTCATTCAGCTCGCCCAATAGCGTGAGCCCCATGCGCCAACGGCGCGGCGCTGCAAACGGCAACAGCCCTTCGATAATCAAATAGAATGCCACGCCCGCAAATAGATCCGACCAGGCCAAAGTCCTAGCCTCCTGTTTCCGCTATGGGATGCTGGAGCTTGCTGGCTACGGCATCGCGCCGGTCTGCTCCTGCAAGAACTTGAAGAAGTCGCTGTCCGGGCTGAGAACCAGCACATCCTGATCGCCACCGATCGATTCACGGTACGCCTGCATGCTGCGATAGAAGGCGTAGAACTCCGGATTCGCGTTGTAAGCGTTGGCATAAATCTCGGACGCCCGCGCGTCGCCTTCGCCACGCATTATTTCCGCGTCACGGTACGCCTCGGCGAGAATAACGGTCCTCTGCCTGTCGGCGTTGGCGCGAATTCTTTCGGAATCTTCAGACCCTTCGGCGCGAAGCTGCGCCGCGACTCGCGCACGCTCCTGCTGCATTCGCGCGTAGACCGAATCGCTGACTTCATCCGAGAGTTCGATACGCATGACACGAACGTCAATGACCTCGAGACCAAGCTCCGGCGCTCGCTGTTGAGCCGTGACGAGCATTTCGGCCATTATCTCGCTTCGCTCGGCAGAAACGACTTCGACAACGGTACGTCGCGAGAACTCGGCCTTGATGCCTTCACGAATGATCGCGGACAGCCGTTGCCGCGCGAACAGTTCATCGCCGCGAGCACTGCGGTAGTACTGTGCCGGATCGGCAATACGCCAGGTAATGAAGTAATCGACGAGAAGATTCTTTTTCTCGCCGGTCAGGAATGGTTCCTGAGACTCGCCGTAATTGAGGATCCGATTCGGATACTTCGTAATGTTATTGACGAACGGAATCTTGAAGTGCAATCCGGGTTCGTAGTCCGCCTTGACGATCTCGCCAAACCGGAACTTCACGGCGTGCTCTCTCTCGTCAACCGTAAAAACGGTCATGCGAATAAGCGTGACACCGATCAGCACGGTTGCCAGAAGAATATTGAATCGAGGACTCATTTCACACCCCGCTCTATCGTGAGTCCCGCGCCCTTAATCGGGCTGCGGAACCTGAGTTGTTATCGGTAACTGTCGACGACGGCGGCAGGAGAGTCGTCTGCGGTTGGTTGCGACGTTGCACCAACTGATCCAGCGGCAGATAGATCAGGTTACCGCCTCCTTCCGCGTCGAGAAGCACTTTCGTCGAACTCGCAAGAATCGTCTCGAGCGTCTCGAGATAGATTCTCTGCCGCGTGACCAGTGGCGCACGCTCATACTCGGTGAGTATCTGCGAGAAGCGATTGGCCTCACCTTCCGCGTCCGCGATCACGCGCGCGCGATAACCTTCGGCATCCTGCAGCTGTCTGGCTGCGGCACCTCGCGCATTCGGCAGAATGTCGTTCGCGTAAGCCTCCGCCTCGAAGCTCATTCGCTCTTTGTCCTCGCGAGCCTTGATCGCGTCCTGGACACTGGCCTCAACGTCGCCGGGGAAGTTGGCTTCCTGCAGGTTCACCTCATACACTGTTATACCCGCTCCGTACGCATCGGCGGTCGCCTGGATCAGTTCCTGCGCCTGACTGGCGATCTCGGCACGACCCTGGGTCAGAATAAAGTCGAGTACGTTCTTGCCGATGACCTCGCGTATGGCACTTCCGGTTATGTCACCCAGCGTTGCTTCAGGCGCTCGCATATTAAAGAGGAAGTCCTCGGGATTCGTACGCCGGTACTGCACGACGAGATCGACGAGCACGATGTTCTCGTCACGCGTCAACATGCTGCCCTGGTACGGAAAGCGCTCGGTCACATTCGTATTGATGGTTTCGACCGTTTCGACCGGCCAGGGAATGTGCCAGCGTAGTCCCGGCTGGGCGATCTGCTGGAAAGCACCGAACCGCAGCACGATCCCGCGCTCGGCATCGTTAACCTGGTAGAAACCCGTAAATGCCCAGACCGCAACAAGCAACATGACAGCGCCGCTGATCAGGCCGCTACTGGCGCGCCGTTTACCCGGACCGTCACCGTCTCCCGACGCGCCGTTGCCGCCTCCGCCGCCGCGGCCGCCCAGGAAGCCCGTAAGCTTGCGTTGCAGGTCCCTTACAATCTGGTCGAGATCGGCAGGACCTCGATCGCCAGATTTTCGCCAAGGGTTGTCTTTGTCGTCAGGATCGTTCCAGCTCATATCAGTGTACTTCCCGTTGAAAGCTATCGTCCGATAGCCCTTCCTGGTTACAGAGTTCCTTCCAGCGCCTGGTCGTCAGTTCCACGTCGAGGGTCCAGCCTCCCGACTCTTCTGCCTGCTCCGAGCGCACAGCCCTCAAGTCGAACAGTTTCGCGCGAATCCGACTCTGGTCGGGACCGAGCACCAGCCGGCCGATCAGCGGCGGGCCGAGGCACTGATCTCGGATCGCGTCCGAAAGTGCATCGAGCCCCGCACCGGTCTCGGCTGAGACCCAGATTTTGGCCGAACTCGCCCCGTTGAGGCGACGACCGGCCTTCGCGGACACTTTGTCTACCTTATTGTACACCTGGATGCAGGGCACGGACGCCGCGCCAATACTCTCCAGAACGTCCTCAACCTGCTGTTTTCGGTCCGCATGATGCGGATCGCTCGCATCGATGACATGCAGCAACAGGTCCGCCTCGCGTGTTTCGGTGAGCGTAGCCCGGAATGCCGCGACGAGTTCGTGCGGCAAATCGCGGACGAAACCGACGGTATCGGCAAGCAGAATCTCGCTCGCTCCGCCGGTATCGAGGCGCCGGATCGTCGGATCGAGCGTCGCGAACAACAGATTTCGCGCGTCGGCCTGCGAGCCGGTCAGGGCATTGAAAAGGCTGGTCTTTCCGGCGTTGGTATAGCCGACCAACGCGACCGTCGCTACCTGCGCCCGGGTCCGGTCGCGCCTGCCCATCTCGCGCTGTTTCTCGACCCGATCCAGCCTGGTTTTGAGGTGCTTGATCCGCTGACCTACCAGACGCCGGTCGGTTTCGAGCTGGGTCTCACCAGGGCCGCGCAGCCCGATTCCGCCCTTCTGGCGTTCAAGATGCGTCCAGCCCCGAACAAGGCGCGTCGACAGGTGCTCGAGTTGTGCGAGCTCAACCTGAATCTTGCCTTCGAACGTCGCTGCACGTTGCGCGAAGATATCGAGAATCAGTCCATTACGATCGAGTACGCGCGTTTTGAGTAGCATCTCCAGATTTCGTTCCTGGCTCGGACTCAGCGGCTGATTCACGAGGACGACTTCCGCACAACTCGCCTCGACGCGAGACTTGAGTTCCTCGGCCTTCCCCGAACCGATAAACAGACGCGGAGTCGGACGATCACGACGCGCAGTCAGCTCGTCGACAATCTCCGCGCCGGCCGAGCGTCCCAGTGCCTTGAACTCCTGGATTTCGTCGTCGTCACAGGCCCGGTTCAAGCCGATGTGAAGCAGAAGCGCGCGTTCGCCGCTTCCGGGGCGTTCAAGCAATCCTTGCTCCATGCCCAGACGGGCGATTATTCGTTCGAGTCCTCATCATCCATTGAGAGCTGCACATTCCGCGATGGAACGACGGTCGAGATCGCGTGCTTGTAGACCATCTGGCTCACACTGTTGCGCAGCAATACGACAAATTGATCGAACGAATCGATCTGCCCTTGCAGCTTGATGCCATTGACCAGATAGATCGATACGGGAACCTTCTCCTTGCGCAACGCATTAAGAAACGGGTCCTGTAATGACTGACCTTTGGCCATGAATATCTCCTTATTGTTAGGTTATTCGAGATAAGGGCCGAAGTTACCACCCGCGCCCGCTGCGGCTTTCCAATAAAGCCTACACTCCGTTATTCACAAAAGGTGTCATCCCACAGGTAGGAAATAGTAGCACAGCGCCCGTTTTTCAAGGGCTGAATCGGTACTCGCTTGAACTACAAGCGGATATTTTCGGGCAACGGGCTTGAAACCGCTACGCCGGGCGGCCTCGCGCCGATTGGACGCGCGCGATCAAGCGTGCGCCGAGACCAGGCTCGCCCATCGTGAAACGGATGGCGGTCGTGT
The DNA here is from genome assembly GCA_024638465.1 of Rhodospirillaceae bacterium. GTDB lineage: Bacteria > Pseudomonadota > Gammaproteobacteria > Steroidobacterales > Rariloculaceae > SMWC01. The sequence continues at coordinate 61,480 of JAHEKF010000003.1, forward strand.
CGGACCGCAACGAGGTAAGCTGGCGCTTCGCGAGCTGACGTGTTGCCGCCAGTACTTTCGATCTCGCCGTTTCCCAGTCGCAATCACCCTCGAGGTGGGCCCAGATCTGACGATACCCGACGGCCCGCATTGACGGTGTCGCCGCATCCAGATCGCCTCGCGACCGCAGCCGTTCGACCTCTTCAACGAAGCCTGCTGCCAGCATCGCGTCGAAACGACGCTCGATTCTGTCCGCGAGCGATGCGCGATCCGGGGGGACGATGGCGATCGTAGTGATATCGAGATCATGGACCGGAGCCGATTGCTTCTGCAGCACGCTCAACGCCACACCCGTGATTTCGTGAACCTCGAGCGCTCTTTGAATTCGCTGCCCGTCGCTCGGTGAAATCCGCCCGGCTGCATCCGGGTCGTGTTCGGCCAGACGCAAATGTAATGCCGGCCAGCCAACCGCCGCCGCTTCGTCGTCCAGTCGCCGCCGAATCCCGGGATCCGCTTTTGGCAGATCGGCCAGACCGTCACGCAGCGCGCGAAGATACAAATGGGTACCGCCGACCAACAACGGAATCTTGCCGCGATCGGCGATCGCTCGAACTTCCCGGCTCGCGTCGGCCACGAAGCGTCCCGCAGAATAGGCTTCCGCAGCATCCAGAATATCGATCAGGAAATGCGGAATCTGCTCTCGAATTGCGATAGACGGCTTCGCTGTACCGATGTCCATGTCCCGATAAACCAGCGCCGAATCCATGCTGACGATCTCGAGCGGTAATTCGCCAGCGATTTCGAGGGCGAGATCCGTTTTTCCGGTCGCAGTGGGTCCCGTGAGGCAGATACAGGAAATCCTGCCCGCGCCGGCGGCCATCGCTATTGACCGCGCAGGAAAAGCTTATCGAGTTCCGCGGTCGTGATTCGAGACCAGGTCGGGCGACCGTGATTGCACTGGTCGATTCGCTCGGTTTGTTCCATTTCGCGAAGCAGCGCGTTCATCTCGTCGATGTTAAGCCGCCGATTGGCGCGTATTGCACTGTGGCATGCCATTGTCGCGAGAATCTCGTTAGCAGATCCTTCGATTCGATCCGCTTTGGCGGTCTCTCGCAGATCGCTGAGTACGTCGCGCAGCAGGGATTCGGCGTCTGCATCTTTGAGTAACAGCGGGACCTCGGAAATCCGCAGCTCTTCCGGCCCGCGACGCATCACGACGAAACCAAGCTTCAATAGTTCTTCCGCGAAAGATTCCGCGGCTTCGGCTTCCGCGGCAGAGACATTTAACGAGACCGGAACGAGCAGCGCTTGACGATTTAGCTTTTCCTCGCCCAGCGATTGCTTCATACGCTCATACATAACGCGCTCGTGTGCAGCGTGCATGTCCACGATCACCAATCCGTCTTCGTTTTCCGCAAGAATGTAGATTCCGGCGAGCTGGGCCAGCGCAAAGCCGAGCGGCGGTACCGCGCTATGATCGCGCTTGCTGCCTTCGCGCGAATGCAGCATCTCGTACAACGGCTTGTGATCCTGGACTTCCGTTCGGGATGCGTGGGATAAGGACAACGCATGCTGGCCTGCGCTGCCGGAGACCGAATGCGCTTCCGCCGGCGGATTTAAAGCCGGCGGCGCAGCGGATTCCAGCGTGCTTGCGAGCGCCGCCTCGACCGTACGGAACACGAAGTCGTGGACCAGCCGGGAGTCCCTGAACCGAATCTCCAGTTTCGCCGGATGCGCATTGACGTCCACCCGCCGCGGATCGAGTTCGAGAAAAACGACATACGCCGGCTGGCGAGACTGGAACAGCACGTCCTGATAGCCAAGACGCACGGCATGGCGAAGGACCTTGTCGCGGACCACGCGGCCATTTACGTAGGTGTACTGCATGTCCGCCTGGCTTCTGGAGAACGTCGGCTCGGCGAGCCAGCCGCGCAATCGCAATCCCTCGATTTCGCGCTCGAAATAGCGAGCGTGCTCGAGAAAATTCTCCCCACAGATTTGACTCAAACGCGCTTCAAAGTCTTCTCGTGAATCGGCCGGCGGAAGTGCGATGCTCGCGCGCTGATTGTGCTTCAGTTGCCACGCAACCTCGGAGCGACCGAGCGCGAGTCCGCGAACGATCGACTCGATATGCGAAAACTCCGTACGCTCCGTGCGAAGAAATTTTCGCCGGGCAGGCGTGTTGAAGAACAGATCCCTGACTTCCAGCGTCGTTCCGGGCGGATGCGCCGCGGGCCGAAGCGCTCCGACTTCGCCCCCATCGCAGTCGATAGACCATCCGGAATCTTCGCCCTGCGCGCGCGACGTCAGCTTCATATGCGCAACCGAGCCGATACTCGGTAGCGCTTCGCCGCGAAATCCCAATGTCGCGACCCGCTCCAGCTCGTCGAGACTCGCGATCTTGCTCGTTGCGTGTCGTGCCAGCGCCAGTGGCAACTCCTCCCTGGAGATACCGACGCCGTCATCGCGGATTCGAATCAGCCGGGTCCCGCCGGCCTGGACCTCGATATCCACACGCCGTGCGCCTGCGTCGAGACTGTTCTCGACGAGCTCCTTCAACGCAGACGCGGGTCGTTCGATAACCTCGCCGGCCGCGATCTGATCGATTAGCTGTGGGGGAAGAAGGCGGATCGTCACCCCGCTTATTGTAAGAGGAATAAGCGTGATTGACAGACTCGGGCAGCAGCGCCGGCCTAGATCGGGATTGTCAGTATCTGCCCGACTTTTATGACGTCGCCGCTTATCTCGTTGTAGCGCTTCAGCGTCGCGAGCCGGATTCGATAGCGTTCCGCGATCTCCGACAGCGTCTCACCACGGCTGATCACATGGCGAAGCGGCCCCTGCCGGACGGGTGGCGGATGCATGGCGACGTAACTTCCGGGCGGCGGATGTGCGCGGAAGTAATCCACTATGCCGTCATGGATCGAGCGTGCGAGATCCGCCTGATATTTCGCGTCGTTCAGTGCCCGTTCTTCCTGAGGATTGGAGATGTAGGCCGTCTCGATAAGCAGCGACGGGACGTCGGGCGATTTCAAAACCAGGAACGGCGCCTGCTGTACCTGCGATTTTCGAATCCGGGTCACTCGCCGCAACTGCTGTATGACGAAGCTTCCGGCAACGGAACTCGCACTGATTGCCGCGCTTTGTGACAGGTCGAGCAGCACGCCTGCGAGAAGATCGTCCTTGTCGCTCAACGAGACGCCCCCGACGAGATCCGAGGCATTCTCGCGTTCCGCCAGGCGGCGCGCCGCTTCATCGGTCGCACCTTTCGCCGACAGCATGTACACCGTGGCACCGCTGGCGGAGCGATCGCGGAATGCATCGGCATGAATGGAGACGAAGAGATCCGCCTCTTCGCTATGGGCTTTCTGCATCCGGTCGCGATGCGACACGAAGTAGTCGCCGTCACGGACGAGTACCGGTCGCATCCCGCGCTGATTTTCGACTTCTTCCGCAAGACGTCGCGCTACTTCGAGCACGACCGTTTTTTCGCGAACGCCGTTCGGACCGGTAGCACCCGGGTCGTCGCCACCGTGCCCGGCGTCAATCGCGATGATGAGGTCGCGACCGCCAGGCTTGGGCGGAGGCGGAGTACGCGTGACGACGGGCGCCGAACTGGCGGGCATGAGATCGATAACGAGCCGGTGGCCATAGCTGTCGTTCGGCTCGAGCAGAAAAGTTCGGGAGCTGACCTGCTGCGTCAGGTCGATGACGACCCGAAGGTCACCACCCGGACGCGCACCGGTACGGATTCCCGCAACGAAACCGCGCGGCGCCGGTATCTCCACGGGCAATGAAACGTGTGCGTCGCTGAGATCGACGACGAAGCGATCGGGCGCATTCAGAGAAAAAGCGCGGTGCGAGGTCGCCGAGGAGAGATCGAGTACGACGCGGGTGGACTCCGGACCTGACCAGACTCGCAGACCATCGACGCCCGCGCCGTGAACGGTCAATGGCAAAAAACCGAGTACGACGGCGCTGATTTCGCCTAATCGGAATCTCGATCTCAAGCTATCCCCTCCCTCTGTAGAGCGGACACATCTTCACAATTCTCGCTGTGAATTTCAAGATTTATCTATAAAAAATATACGATTAGCCGAAACTACTCGAACTTTGCTAAGCACCTGATACCAGCTGCTCGACCGCACTGATCCCGATCGCGGTCTGCGGCGTGAAGATCAACTCCCGGCCTTCTCCCGCGAGGGGTTCGAAGCGAATCGCGAGATCCGTCTGCGCAACCAGTAACGGCGAGCGTTCCGGCCATTCGACCAGCACCCAGGTCGCCTCCCGAGCGAGCCACTCGCGAATCCCGAGGGCGTCGAGCTCGCGATCGGCGTCCCCTTCGAGGCGATAGAGATCGGCGTGGACGAGCGTCAGTCCATGGAGCGGATACAGCTCCACCAGCGTATAGGTCGGCGACGGAACACGACCCGTATAACCGAGTCCGCCGAGCAAGCCCCTGGCCCAGGTCGTTTTGCCGCTACCCAGCTGTCCCTGCAGCCCGATCAGCAGCGACTGTGCGGCGAAATCGGCCCAGGCGCGAGCAACATCCACGGCACCCGCGACGAGTTCCGTTTCATTGCCGAAAGCCCTGCGTAAAGACTGGCCGGTCACACGGGATTCGCCAACCGCCGGATATGCGGCATGAGATCGCTCGCGATCAGGCCACGCTCACCTGCGGTAACGGCCGCATCGCCCGCGAGCGCATGTAACAATACGCCGGCTCGCGCAGCCAGCGACAGGTCGCCGGTCTGAACCGCGATCGCGCCGATGATACCGGCAAGCACATCGCCCATCCCGGCTGTTGCCATCCCGGCATTGCCGCGGTCGCAAATGGAACACACGGCCTCTTTCTGCGTCGCGATGATCGAACCCGCACCCTTGAGAACGACGGTCGCAGCGTATCGTTCGGCGAGCCCTGTGGCAGCCTCCAGCCGGCCTGCCTGAATCTCGGCGCTACCGCAACCGCGGAGACGCCCGGCCTCACCGGGATGCGGCGTGAGCACCCAATTGCCGCGTTGCCGGGGATGCTCTGCAAGCCAGTTGAGGCCATCAGCATCGACGACGGTCGCGAGATCGGCGCCGAGTACGTGTTCCGCGAGCTGCTGCCCCCACGCAGAGGTTCCCAGACCGGGCCCGAGTACGACGGCATCGGATTGCTCCAGTAGCGGCTGCAGCTCGACGGGCTCCATCACGGCACGGCAGATGATCTCGGGCCGGCCACAAACGATGGGGGTTACGCTCTGCGCATGCGCCGCGACTCGCACCACGCCGGCACCTGCGCGCAGCGCTGCTTCGGCCGCCATGCGAATCGCACCGGGCATGCCCGGACCACCGCCGACGAGCAACAGGCTGCCGTTCGAACCCTTGTGAGCCGTCGGAAGTCGACGCGGAAAAGCGTCGCGCAGGATCGCCGCACTCAGCCGCCTGAGGACAGGCGTATGCGATGCATAGACCCCGTCGGGAATCCCCAGTCCGGCGAACACGAGTTTCCCGCAGTAGTCGGGAGCGAATCCCAGAAACTGGCCGGCCTTCAGTCCGACAAAAGTGACGGTAACGTCGGCCCGGACGGCCGCCCCCATCGTCATTCCGGTATCGGCATCGAGTCCGGTCGGGATATCCAGCGACAGCACTGGCGCGTTCGCGGCGTTGATGGTGGAGACCGCGTCCAAATAAGCGCCTGCGAGATCCCGGACCAGCCCCGTACCCAGCAACGCGTCAACGATAACGCCGGTGCGGATCACAATCTCAGGCGAGAAAGTTTCGACCGACCGCCCGGCATCACGGTAAGCCTGCCATGCGGACGCGGCCTCTCCGGATAGCCGATCAGGCGGCGTAACCGCGATCACGCGTACCTCCCGGCCCGCGGCTGCGGCCAATCGCGCAAGTACGTAACCATCTCCGGCATTGTTGCCGGCACCGCAGAAGATCGTGAGCGCCTCGGTCGACGGCCAGTGGTCGTCGAGCACATTGAATGCGGCTTCGCCGGCGCGGCACATCAAGTCATAGCCCGAGATACCGAGCCGATCGATCGCGCCGAGATCGAGTTCTCTGACCTGCCGTACGGAGTAGATCTCTTCAGGAAGTTCAAACATCTAGACGATTATACTGGTGCCGTACATGAGTATTACCGATGAATCCCGCCAGGATCTGCCGGCACCGCGGCTGCGAGCGCTCGCGGCGGAGATCAAGCGCCGTGGCCGCGAGCTCGGTTTCGAGCAGGTCGGTATTACCGGTATCGATCTCGAAGACGACGAACGCCGGCTCGATCGATGGCTCGAGCTCGGGCGGCACGGTGAGATGGCATACATGGCGCGGCACGGCGCGAAGCGGTCGCATCCCGAACTGCTGGTTCCGGGCACGGCCCGGGTGATCTGCGCACGGCTGGACTACTGGCCGGCGGAAAGCCAGGACGCCGGCAACCTGCTCGAGCGATCAGACAGGGCCTATGTAGCTCGTTATGCACTCGGCCGCGATTACCACAAAGTCCTGCGTAGTAAGCTGCGCAAGCTCGCCGGGTACATCGAGACTCGAATCGGTCCGTTCGGGTATCGGGTTTTCGTCGACAGCGCACCGGTACTGGAGAAGAGTCTCGCGCGGAACGCCGGACTCGGCTGGATCGGCAAACACACTAATCTCATTAATGACCGCGCGGGTTCTTATTTCTTCCTCGGCGAGCTGTTCACCGATTTGCCGCTCCCGATCGACGAGCCGGCGACCGAGCATTGCGGCAGCTGCACCGCCTGTCTAGACATTTGCCCCACGCGAGCAATCGTGGCGCCGTTCGAGTTGGACGCCCGGCGCTGCATCTCTTATCTGACGATCGAACTCAAGGGCAGCATTCCCATCGAATTTCGATCCGCGATCGGCAACCGAATTTTTGGCTGCGACGATTGCCAGCTCGTGTGTCCCTGGAACAAATTCGCCCGCCCCACCACGGAAGACGATTTTTCGCCGCGACATGAACTCGACGACACCACGCTGATTCGTCTTTTTCGCTGGACGCACGCTGAGTGGGACGCGGCGACCCGCGGCAGCGCGTTGCGGAGAGCGGGCTATGAAGGCTGGCTTCGAAATATCGCCGTCGCACTCGGCAATGCACGTTCGACCCCTTCGATAGTCGCTGCGCTGCGAGAGCGAGCGGCAGATCCGTCGGATATTGTGCGTGAACATGTCGAGTGGGCGATCGCCCAACACGGGGACTGCTAACTGCGTCACACCCATACGCTGACGTGGTACCTACCATAGCTGGATGCTCATTCGCCGTCGCAAAGCATGACTCCCGGCTCCGCGTATCAGATCGACACCGATTTCAAACGCTCGCTGCTTCAAAGTATCGACCTGTTTCGTGATGTAGACCCCGACGCCGTCTCCACGCTCCTGACGCAGTGCGAGAGGATTGACATTGCAAAGGGCGAGATCCTGTTATCGCCCGACCGCCCTAACGATTCACTCTATATCGTACTGTCCGGACGGCTGCACGTGCACAGAGGCTCGCTGGACGCCGACAAGATCGCTGAGCTTTCCGCCGGAACCTGCGCTGGCGAGATGTCGCTGATGAAACACAAAGACCCGAGCGCTTGTGTCATCGCGGCAGAAGACTCTCACCTGATGGTGATGAGTCACGAGCTGTTGTGGGAGATGATCGATCGTTCCCATCGGCTCGCGAAAAACCTGCTGATCATCTTCTCCGAACGAGTACGCAGCGATAATGAGTTCATTGCGGAGCGCCTCGGCGTGTTGAAGCAAGCGGAGCGAAACGCGATCACCGATGCCCTGACCGGGCTTCGAAATCGCCACTGGATGCAGGATATGTTCGAGCGGGAATTGAAACGCGCACGGAAAGACAATATCGATCTGTGTTTGATGATGGCCGATGTGGACCAATTTAAAGAGCTGAACGATGAACACGGCCACGTCGCCGGAGACCGTGTCCTCGCGGCTATTGCCGACTCTCTGCAGGAACACCTCAGACCAACAGACCTCATCGTCCGCTTCGGCGGTGACGAGTTCGCAATCCTGCTACCCGGGATTTCGCTGAATGAGGCGACAGCCACAGCCGAACGCATACGTGCAAGCCTCTCTCGACAAACGATCCCGAACCATACAGGCAACGTCACCGTATCGATCGGCCTGACGTCGGCGAACGAGCACGATGATCTTGATCGCCTGCTGGAACGTGCCGACGGCGCGATGTACGACGCGAAAGAGCAAGGACGAAATCGCGTAGCCGTGAGAGATTCGCGCCACCGCAGCGGTCCGCTGACCGCAAAGTAGCCAGCGCCTACGGCAGTCGCCCTGCCCTAAACTCTGATGTTGTCGATGAGTCGCGCCTTCCCGAGCCAGGCCGCAGCGAGCACGATGCGCTCATCTCCCGCTTCGAAGACATCGGGCGGCGCCAGGTCGTGCGCACGGCGCACTGACACGTAATCCGACCTGAAGCCTCGCTCGGCCAGATTCGCCATCGCCACGCTCTCCAAGGCCGCGTAGTCGCACGCTCCGTCACGCAGCGCCTGCGCGACCGAACCCAGCTCCGCGTGCAGACCCGGAGCGACCTCACGCTCCTCTGCGGTCAGATAACCGTTACGGGAACTCATCGCAAGACCGTCTGGCTCACGATAGATCTCGGCTGAAACCACCGCCGCCGGAACGTGCAAATCCTCGAGCATCCGCTGCAACAGGACACGCTGCTGGTAATCCTTGTCGCCAAGCACGAGCGTGTGCGGCATGACGATGTTCATCAAGCGCAGGACGACCGACGCGACACCATCGAAATGACCGGGCCTGGAAGCGCCGCATAGATCGTTGCCAAGCGGAGGAAGGCTAACCGAGACCGCGGAATCCGTACCGTAGGGATAGATGGTGCGGAGGTCCGGGAGAAACAGAAGATCGACTCCGCCGTGCTTCCCCAGAGCCGCTTCGTCCGACTCGAGCGTCCTGGGGTAACCGTCGAGATCTTCATCGGGACCGAACTGCATCGGGTTCACGAAGATGCTGTAGACCACGCGATCGGCGTCTTCGCGCGCACGCTCGATCAGCGACAAGTGCCCGGCATGGAGGTTCCCCATCGTCGGCACGAGAGCGATCCTTTCGCCGCTGCTGCGCCAGGCGTTGACTTGTTCCCGAACCGAATTCGGATTTTCAGCCGTCAGCAAAGCGGACAAGAGCGACCCCTGATCGGTAGCGCATAAAAGGCCGGCTATTCTATCAGGAGAAACAATGCTCCTTGGCGGGGTAAGTTCGATCCTTCACCGCGGCTACATAAGCCTCGATAGCAGCCAGCGGTGCATCGATGCCGGTCATGAAGTTCCTGACGAACCGCGGTGTCCTGCCCAGGGTAATTCCGAGCATGTCGTAAAGCACGAGGATCTGCCCGTCGACATGGGGCCCGGCGCCGATTCCGATGACCGGGACATCGAGCGAATCGGTGATTTGTTTCCCAACTTCATTAGGTACGCATTCGAGTAATACGATATCAGCACCGGCGCTCTGTAGCGCGATCGCATCGGCCACCATTTGCTTTGCCGCTTCGCTCTCGCGGCCCTGGACCTTGAAGCCCCCGATTTTATGGACAGACTGGGGCTTCAGTCCCACGTGCGCGCACACCGGAATATCGTGCTTCGCCAGGAACTCGACGACGGACACCTGCCCCTGCCCCCCCTCGAGCTTCACCATCATGGCCCCACCCTCCTGCATGAGACGAACCCCGTTCTCCAGCGCTTGCTCCGGAGTTGCATAGCTCATGAATGGCAGATCCGCCACCAGAAACGCGTGACGAAGCCCTCGCGTAACGATGCGCGTGTGATAAACGATGTCATCGACGGTAACCGGAACCGTTGTGTCGTGACCCTGAATCACCATCCCCAATGAATCGCCAACAAGCACCAGATCGGTGCCGGCCATATCGACGAGTTGCGCGAAGCTCGCGTCGTAAGCCGTCAGACAAGCGATTGGCTCACTTTGCTCCTTCATTCTCTGCAATGTCGATACGTTGACCGGCGGAGAATCCATGTCCCGCTGTTGTAATTGTTTGTACATACGGCGCCCTCGAAACTCTTAAGCGATGGTTTCTATAGCAGGGTTGAAAAAATGTCTACCGCGCTCGATGCGAGTGATTGCGCTCAGCAGCTCTCTGTAATCTGCATCGCGATGAACGGGATCAATCGCCGCCGCATTAACGATAAGCAGCGGCGCCTTGTCGTACTCGTAGAAAAAGCTTGCGTAGGCTTCACCCAGGCGCTCGAGATAATTCTCATCGATAAATTGTTCGTAGCTAACGCCGCGGTCAGCGACCCTTCGCAACAGTACGCTTGGCGGAGCCTGCAGGTAGACGACCAGATCCGGCGTAGGCGGGTCGAGATCAAGCGACTCATAGACCTGATCGTAAAGTGACATTTCGTTACTGTCGAGATTCAGCTGTGCAAACAACCGATCTTTTTCGATCATGAAATCGGAGATACGAACGGGTGAGAACAGGTCACTCTGGCGAATCTCTTCCACTTGCCGTGCTCGCTGAAAAAGGAAAAAGAGCTGTGCGGGTAGTGCCGCGTTGCGACGTTTCCGGTAGAAGCGTTCGAGAAACGGGTTTTCGTGAGCGTTCTCCAGGATCAACTCGCTGTCGAAGCTCTCAGCCAACCGCCTCGCGAGGCTGGTTTTACCGACGCCAATCGGCCCTTCTACAACGATGTATCGCGGTCCATCGTGTCGGTTGTCGTCTACTCTTTGCGTCATCGATTCAGGGTGGGAATTGCCGGAGCGGGCCGACTTTAACTTCAAGGATACTCTTGCGACGACTCAGTGCACTAGCGCCCGGCCCCGGCATCCTGCTGCGACTGGTTCGGTCGTCGACGGCCGCGGCGGCGAACGGAAAACGCCTTGCGTTGCTCGCCTTCGGGGAGTGACTGCACCTCGGTCCAGAAATCCGCGAGATCCTGTCCAGCTTCGCCGCAGCTTGCCCGCAGCAGAAGAAAATCGTATGCCGCGCGAAACCGCTTGTGCGACAGCAGTCTCATGGCACGCGCGCCACGACGATTCTCGAACCGCTTCTGCATGACGAGCATATCTTTCATTGGCACACTGTATCTGCGCGGATAGCTGGTGTGGGATTGTTGCTCTGACGAAATCTCATCGCACGCGTCCAGCAGCGCTTCGATTTGACTGACATCGTATTCCTTCAATATGGATTCCGCGCGCTCGAAGATCGGATGCCAAAGAAATACCGCGTAGAGGAACATCGGGGTGACAGGCTGATTCTCGCCGATGCGGCGATCGGTGCTGGCGAGACCCTCGCGCAGGAGTTTCAGGGTCTGTTCACCTTCGTCGCCTTTCAGCAGCTTCGCCGTTTGCGGAAACAGATATTGCAGCAGGTCGTGCTCCACGAGGAATTCGAGGCTCTTCACGCCATGTCCCGACTGGAATAGCTTCAGCGTCTCGTCGAACAGGCGCGCGGAGGGCACATCCCGCAACAAAGGACCAAGCCGCCCGATCGGAGCGGCAGCTTCCGGCGCGATTTTGAAGTCCAGTTTCGCTGCAAATCTCGCTGCACGAAGCATTCGCACGGGATCTTCCCGATAGCGTGTCTCAGGATCGCCGATCAGCCGAAGCGTTCGTGCCGCGACGTCAGCCATACCTGATGTGTAGTCCCAGACAGTGAAATCGGCGATGTTGTAGTAAAGCGCGTTAATCGTGAAATCCCGTCGCCAGATATCTTCTTCGATAGCTCCGTAGACGTTATCTCTCAGAATCCTGCCGCTGTCGGCCTGCTCACGCTGCTGATGCTCTTCGACGGCAGCAGCGCGAAACGTGACGACTTCGATGACCTCGCGACCGAAATGAACATGCGCCAGGCGAAACCGGCGTCCGATCAATCGGCAGTTACGAAACAGAGTTCGGACCTGCTCCGGATGGGCGTCGGTCGCGACGTCGAAATCTTTTGGATGAAGGCCCAGTAACAAGTCCCGCACACCACCGCCTACCAGAAAAGCCTGGTAACCGGCCTTGTGAAGCCGGTAGAGCACCTTGATGGCATTGTCGGAGATGTCCGCCCGGGAGATGTTGTGGTCGGGCCGGGCGATGATAGTGGGGCCGGGATGCGACTGCAGGTCCGTATCGTTCAATCAGTTTCCGTTGGCGTGTTCCACCGCTCCAGAAAGGCCGGTATCATAGCAGCCCCGCCGACCCGCGACACCCGTGCTCCCTTCGTCTAGCGGTCCAGGACGCCGCCCTCTCAAGGCGGAAACAGGGGTTCGATTCCCCTAGGGAGCGCCACTTCTGCGAAACGCAATCCACATCACAGGGCATGATCTGGCGCGTGCCAGCGTTCCGTTCGCGCGCTGCCAACTCCGGCTGCACGTTTATTCTTTCTGCGTCTGGCGAGGATCGACCGGCAATGTAGCCCGCAGCACCAGGTACCCGCAAACCCCTGAAAGCAGGGAGCCTGCGATGATTCCGAGGCGCTCGTCGAAGAGCAGATCGACGCCGGTACTTTCGAACGCCAACGACCCGATGAACAGACTCATCGTGAAGCCGATTCCGCACAGCAGCGCGGTTCCGTAGAGCTGTTTCCACTCTACATCCGGGGGCAGATGTGCGATGCCTACGCGAACCGCCAACCAGCAAGAGAAAAAAACTCCGATCTGATTTCCAAAGAACAGGCCCGCCGCTACCCCGAGCGAAACCGGATGGAGCAAATCAGCCAACGAGACGTTCGCCAGCGGTAGCCCCGCGTTCACGAACGCGAAGACGGGAAGGATAAAGAAGGCAACTGTAGTATGAAGATCGTGCTCGAGTTCGTGAAGCGGGGAATGTTGAGCTTCTGAATCACGAATCGGAATAAAAAGTGCCAACAGGACTCCCGCCAAAGTAGCATGGACGCCCGACTTCAATAATGCGGTCCACATGACAAGACCGATCAAAACATAGGGCGTTCGCTCGAGCACGCCTCGGCGATTCAATACCACTAGAGGCACCAGGCACGCGCCCGCGACCCCTAGTGCGAGAGGCGATACGTCGTTCGAATAAAACAGCGCAATAATGAGTATCGCGCCGATATCGTCAATGATCGCGAGCGACACGAGGAATACTCTGAGCGACAGCGGAACGCGGCTACCCAGTAAAGCAAATACCGCCATCGCGAATGCGATGTCCGTCGCCGCGGGTATCGCCCATCCTTGCAAGGCCACCGGATCACCGCGATTGAGAAACACATAGATCAGCGCGGGAAACAGCATCCCCCCGACTGCGCCAACCGCCGGTAGCCCTATGCGACGAAGGTCAGATAACTCTCCTTCTACGATCTCGCGTTTGAGCTCCAGACCGATCAGAAAGAAGAACACTGCCATGAGGCCATCGTTAATCCAGAGAAGCAGTGGCTTCGCGATTTCGAGCGCACCAATACGAATTTCGACTGGCGTATCGATCAAGGCGGCATAGAGATCCCCTAAGGGCGAGTTCGCGACAACCATCGCCCCTGCGGCGGCGACTATCAGAATAGTCCCGCTCGCGGTCTCTAATTTAAGAAAGTCACGAAATGCATGAAGCATGTCCACTATGCTCGCATTACGGGATGGATGGCGCCAGCGCACTATCCGTTTACCATGTACGTCTTACATTGGCGTAGTAATCCTTGCGCCGGGCGGCGCTATACAGGAGTCGGGTTCACGCGAGGAACCTCGACTGACGCTTTGGCGCACTTCTTGCAGACCTGACAGGGGAAACCTGTCGCTGTACCGGACAATGTATCGTGCCTGAAGTACTCAATATCCATGGCAGCCTGACGCTACTGCTGACCGTAGGGGCCATCGTGCTCTTTACGCGAGATCGAATCCCGCTGGAGACTTCCGCGCTGGCGGTCCTCGTCCTGCTGGTGGTGCTGTTCGAACTGCTGCCGTTCTCGCGCGACGGCAACATCCTGCATTCAACCGAATTTTTTTCAGGCTTCGGTCACGAGGCGCTGGTCAGCATCTGCGCCCTCATGATCATGGGGCGTGGACTGGAGAGAACGGCAGCCCTGCAGCCGGTCGCCTTCGCGCTCGCCAGAGCCTGGCCCCGCTACCCAACCGCGACGCTTCTGGTGACGCTGGTTGTCGGCGCGCTGCTCAGCGGATTCGTCAACAACACCCCGATCGTCATCATGCTGCTGCCAATGCTGGTCGCCGTTGGCCTGGAGAACGACTTTCCGCCGAGCCGGATCCTTTTACCAATGGGTCTCGCAACGATCGTCGGCGGCATGGCTACGACGATCGGAACATCGACCAATCTTCTGGTCGTTTCGATCGCTGCCGACATGGGGATGCGCAACTTCGGCATGTTCGATTTTTCCATTCCTGTACTGATCGCGGGTTCTCTCGGAATCATTTTCCTGTGGCTCATTGCGCCCAGAATTCTTCCGGAACGCGAACCGCCCCTCACCGATACGTCACCGCGCATTTTCGCCGGCCGAATACGTATCGACGAAGATAGCAAAGTCGCCGGTCTGACCTTCGCCGAGGCGCTCGACCTGACGAACGGGCGAATGCGCGTCGAGGAGATTCAACGCGGCGAAAATCTGTTTCTGATGAAGCTTCCCACGGTGGTCCTGAAACCGGGCGACCGGTTGCTGGTCAACGACACGCCGGAAAATCTCAAGCTCTTCGAGCAACAGCTCGGCACCACGCTGGGCGAAAACCAGCGCGAGGAAAAGCTTGCCGATGAGCCGGCTGCTACGGGCGACGATGGCGAGCAGCAAAAGCTCGCGGAAATCGCCGTGACCTCCGGATCGTTACTCGACAACCGAAAGCTCGTAGAGGTCGGATTCGAAAACCGTTTCAAGCTCCTTCCGGTCGCGCTACACCACGCTGGCAGCCAGGTAGCTGACATCGCAAATACGAAGCTATCCGTCGGTGACGTACTCCTGGTTCAGGGAGAGAGCGAAAATATTGAAGCACTGAAAAGATCTGCGGAGGTCATGGTTCTGGATGGCATCACGGATTTGCCGGTGCAGAAGAAAGCACGCCTCGCGCTCGCCATCATGGGCGCAGTAGTCGCCGCCGCGGCAATCGGCCTGGCACCCATCTCCGTGGCCGCTATCGTCGGGGTATTGGCGATGCTGCTCACGCGCTGCCTGTCATGGTCGGACGCCGGTGAGGCACTCAGCATTCCGGTCATCATGATTATCGTTACCAGCCTCGCGCTCGGTCAGGCCCTGATTGCGACGGGCGGCGCCGAATTCCTCGCGGAGCTGTTCCTGAACGCGGTCGAAGGGCTGTCGCTCGGCCTGGTGCTCGCAATCCTCATGATCTCGATGACAGCGGTTACGAACATTGTCTCCAATAACGCAGCGGCGATTATCGGCACGCCTGTCGCTGTCGACATCGCGCTGGGACTGAATGCGCCGATCGAGCCGTTTCTCCTTGCCATCATCTTCGGTGCGAACATGAGTTTCGCAACCCCGATCGGCTACAAGACCAATTTGCTGGTCATGAGCGCCGGCGGATACAGATTCAGCGATTTCCTGAGAGTCGGCATGCCGCTCACACTTATTATGTGGGTTACGCTGTCGCTTCTGCTTTT
Source organism: Rhodospirillaceae bacterium (assembly GCA_024638465.1). Taxonomy (GTDB): domain Bacteria; phylum Pseudomonadota; class Gammaproteobacteria; order Steroidobacterales; family Rariloculaceae; genus SMWC01. The sequence continues at coordinate 77,008 of JAHEKF010000003.1, forward strand.
GGTGATGTACGACTTGTGAGCTAACCCATGCAAGAACTCAACTGGAACGACATCGTTTCGAATCTCTACCAGATCGGTATCGCCTATGCGCTGGCGCTTCCGATCGCGTGGAACCGGGAGAAGGCGGAGCGCACGGCGGGCCTGCGCACGTTTCCGCTGGTCGCCATGGCGTCTTGCGGTTACATGCTGATCGGCCTGCAGGTGCTGACAACTACCGACGCCGAATCAAGGGTGCTTTACGGCATCATCGCCGGCATGGGTTTTATCGGAGGCGGCGCCATTCTCAAGAACAAAGGCAGCGTCGATGGAACGGCAACGGCGGCAAGTCTATGGAACACGGGCGCAATCGGCGTAGCAATTGCATTCCATCGTTACGAGATTGCCCTGGTACTTTCGGCGCTGAATTTCTTTACGCTCTATTTCGGTAAGCATGTCAAAGACTTAGACGACTAATACCATCCTGGCATGACGGCCGTGACTTTCCCGTTCCGGCTAGCCGAATCGCGAAGTATCCAGCGCTACGGATGCGTCACTCTTGTCGGTGATGTGAAAGTGACCGGACGGCGATGCGTCGGTTGGAAGACGGACCGAAAAAGCGGCCCCCGCGCCAGGACCATCGCTCGTCGCTTCAATCGTACCGCCGTGTGCTTTCACGAGCGCGTGCACGATAGACAATCCGACTCCCAGGCCGGCGATACTCGCATCCGCGCGCCAGAACGGCTCGAAAATCTGATCGATCTGTTCAGCGGTCAGGCCTTTACCTGTGTCGCGCACGGTGATTTCCAGGTGCTCGTCTTCGACCCGGGCACGAAAATGGATCCGACCGCCGGTCGGCGTGTACTTGGCCGCGTTATTCAATAAATTTCGGACGATCTGCTGCAATCTGACGGCGTCAACGTTCGCATTGAAGTCGCCCGGTTCGATTACCACAACAAGCTCATGCTCGGCTTCGATACCCGGACGCAGCTCTTCCACGGTGCTCTCGAGAAGCTCGCGCGCATCGATCTCTTCGGATTCCAGGCGTATTCCCGATTTGGCGATTCGCGAGATATCCACGAGATCGTCAATCAGGCGCGATTGCGAATCGATACTTTGCAGCATGATCGCAAGACCTTTGTTTCGCGTCTCGACTCTATCGTCCAGCTCCATTAGCCGCAGCCAGGTCAGCGCGGCATTTAACGGAGTCCGGAGCTCGTGTGAGATAACGTGGACGAATGTGTCGCGCATCGAAGCGGCGACCCGTGCTTCGTCCAGCGCCTCACGCAGCCGGTTGCCCTGGTCTTTGCTTTTCGTAATGTCGTCGAGTACACCGACGATATGAGTAATTTCGCCTTCGTGGTTTTCGATGGGTGCCAGACTGAGCCGGTTCCAGAAAACGCTGCCATCCTTGCGGCAATTTCTGAACTCAACGGTGCCGCTCTTTCCGTTCGCGACCAGCGTACGAACTTCGTCCATGATCTCCGGCGGATTATCCGCGCCCTGATTTAAAAAGCGGCAATTTCTACCGATGCACTCATCGAAATCGTACCCGGTTATTTTCGTGAACGCCTCGTTCACGAAAACGATCGGCTGGTCAGGAGCGCGGTAATCTGATATCGCGACACCGTTGGTGGCTGCCGCCAGCGCGCGATCCTTGACGAAGAGCGCGCTCTCCGCGCGACGCAGGACGATGACGGAAACGAATGCGACGGCCGCGGCCACGAACACCGAGCCCAGTGAAGTAATCGCGACTGCCAGCGGCCCCTCGAAAAAACGTCCGTAACCTGCCGTCACAACGGCGCCGACCAACAATGGTGCACAGATGATCATGATCAGGAGCGCGCGTACATGCGAACTGACCAGGGATTCATCACTGAGCAGCGCCGGCAAGCCTGAACTTGGATGCAACCAGAAAACCCCTAGCGCGACTACCGCGAACAGCAGCGCTGTCGGCAAAGCCATTGCCGTCACACCCGATCCGCCCAGATAGAACGCGGGCTGGCCGTAAGCATGGCCAACGAGAGATATCACGGCGATGAGCAACACGATCGCTGCCAGAACGCGCGCCGGAGCGCGGCTTTCGATTCCGCGCCAGTGGTCTGCGAGAAACCCGCACGCGAGCAGCAGGAACCCGATCGCCGACGTAGGCGCCATCCGGCCCGGCGAAGATGTGTCGGTCGCGTTCGTCGATTCGGCAATCAGCAATTGATCGATGCCGAGGTTGGATCCGAAGAGATACTGCGCAAGCGTCAATAGCCCGAGCGACAAAAGCAATGCTTCGAGCGTCCACCGGGACTTCTGCAATATCGGCGATGAATCGAGCTGGGCGAGCAGCAGCAAGACGGCACAGATCAGGAATCCGCTGGCCGTGTTGATTTTCATTGAGACCCGGTCGGGGCTGAAACTCGTGAGCGCATCGACATCGAGCAGCCAGCCGGCGATGACCGCGATACTCACCATCAGCGTGAATCCGGCGGCGATTGTCGGTAGCGTAAGCGCCAGCGCTCGGTTTCGGGACGAGAGTTGAGAAGAGCTCATTCGATAAAACTCCGACAATTCGACCGGCGTGCTTATTGTTTTGACACTGAGCGCCATTCGCTTCGCTTGACAGTGTGAGCCGCTGCGGGGAGCATGTGCAGCCCGCTGGCCGCTACCCGAACAACAGACTAAGGCTGCTTACCGACATGCCACAGGTACTGATTGTAGACGATGAAGAGTCGTTTTCTAGCGGCATATCCGAGTTCCTGCAGCTCCAGGGCCACTCGGTCACCGCTGCCCGCTCGCTCGCGGCGGCTCGTGACGCTTTGACGGAGGGCGTTCCGGACGTAGTCGTACTGGATCTGATGTTGCCCGACGGCAGCGGTTTACAGTTGCTCGACTCGTTCGAAAACAATCGTCCGCAGAAAATCATCATCGTCACCGGTCACGCCGGCGTTAAATCGCTCATCGGCGGTATGGCCGGCAGCAACGTCTCATACATGAAGAAGCCGATTGAGCCGCGAGAGCTCGTTGGCGTAATCAATACCCTGAGTGTCGACGCACCGTCGCCGCAGTCACCAACAGTGCGCGCTCACTTCGGACTACTTGTCGGCGAAAGCGAAGCCATGCAGGAGGTCTACAAGAAGATTCGCCAGGTAGCGGCGACGGACAGTACGGTATTCATCCAGGGTGAAAGCGGAACCGGTAAAGAACTGGTGGCGGAATCAGTCCACCGTTACAGCGACAGGCCGGGCACGTTCCTCCCGGTCAACTGTGGCGGTCTCACGAAGGACCTGGTGTCGGCGCAGCTTTTCGGCCATGAGAAAGGCAGTTTCACCGGTGCGAACCGTCGTCATGCCGGCTTCTTCGAGCGCGCGAACGACGGCACACTGTTTCTCGACGAAATCACGGAGATGCCGATCGAGATGCAGACACACCTGCTGCGGGTGCTCGAGACCGGGCAGATTCTTCGGGTGGGCGCCGAGCAGGAAATCGGCGTCGATGCGCGTCTCATCGCGGCGACGAACCGCGATCCTGCAGATGCCGTAAGCGCGGGAGCGTTGCGGGAGGACCTGTACTTTCGCCTCAGAGTATTTCCGATCGCTCTGCCGCCACTGCGAGAGCGATCCGGAGACGTTGCCCTGCTCGCGAACAGCTTCCTGGCGGACCTCAACTCGAAGCATTCGACGGACAAAAGCTTCTCCGACGACGCGATCGAGCGACTGGAAAGACATTCCTGGCCGGGCAATGTACGCGAACTGAAACATACCGTTCACCGGGCCTACATTATGGCCGATAACGACGTCGTATCGGTGCCGGAACGATTCGACGACGATCTGCCGCAAAAAATCGATGGTCTTCGCGCAGGCCGGTCGATCGCGGACGTAGAGAGAGACCTGATCCTGACGACGCTGAATCACCTCAACGGCGACAAGAAAGCGGCAGCCGCTGATCTCGGTATCAGTCTCAAGACGCTCTACAATCGGCTCAAGGAATACGGTCAGGACACGACTGAACCGTAGTGCGACAAGCGCCACGTTGTCTGCGGTCCCGCCGTGGCACAATTTTTGCTTTCATGTCTGAAGAACCGGTTTCTTCGAGAATGAAAGTTAACCAGAGCAAAGCAGACCCGAGCCGCGCGAAGTTAAAACGCGTGCTGATCGTTGAAGACGAGCCGTCGGCCAGAGAGGCGACCGGACGCTACCTCGAGCATTGCGGATTCGAGGTTGCCGCGGCCGCGAGCGCGAAGGAGGCGGTACAGCGCGCTTCTGAACTGGGGCCGGAGGTCGTGGTGTGCGACTGGCAGCTTGCCGGTGGCGATAACGGCGCTGTTGTAGCGCGACAGCTCCAGAGTCGTTTTGGCGCTGCTATCATTTTTGTCACCGCACACCCCCTCGACGAGCTACGCGACGCCACCCGAGACCTCGACGTAGCCACTTACCTGCGCAAGCCGATATCGCTCGCGACGCTCGCCGCAACGATCAACGACGTCCTGTCCAGTCCCGCTTGACTGCCCGCCCCTGCCGGCGAGCAGCCGTTATGGCCGCGCTTTCCGTGCACTTTTTTCCAACACTGGAAGTTTTTGCAAACTGAAGAGCGCTGACTGGCCGGTCGACCCTGATTTTTCGCGAGTTAATGCAGCTCGAAGAATTGGCACGGTATCTGCATTGATTCCAGCGTAACGAACCAATTCGGAGGAATCGACAATGCTTTCATGGGCACTCACGTTTTTCGTACTCGCCGTAATCGCCGCTGTTCTGGGCTTTACGGGAATCGCAGGCGCGGCAGCGAATATCGCTCAGGTGCTGTTTTTCCTGTTCCTCGGGCTACTGCTCATCAGCGCGATCGCAGGCGCATTGCGTGGCCGACCACCCGTTTAACCTGAGGAGATCGCAGAAATGAAGAAGTTTATCGTCGCGTTGATTTTCGGAGTCTTCGGCCTGTCGCTGGCAGGGTGTAACACGACGCGCGGCGTCGGCCAGGACATTCAGGCTGCGGGCGAATCGATCGAAGATTTCGCAGAGGAAACCCGCGAAGACCTCAACGATTAAACCAAACCATAGCTACTAAAGGAGAATCACATGAGCACCAAAGAATCAGCCGCCCCGACAAGCAACGGTTCCGCCGCGCGACGTCTCGCCGAAGCCGCACACGCGGTCGTCGACGAAACGGCAGAAAAGGCCGAAGCGGTAGAGAAAAAGGTCCGCACCCAGGCAGCCGAAGCCAATGAGAAGCTGGAAGCGTCGCAGGAAGCCGCCATCCGTACGGTCGAAAGTTCGATCGAGCGGCTCGAAGGCTTCGTCAAGAGCCGCCCGGTAGTCGCCACTGGTGCTGCTTTCGCCGCGGGCATTCTGGCCACAGCCCTGCTGCGTCGCTAGAGGGTACGACGTGGCAAGCCACTCCGACCCCATACCCGCCGCTACCGACCCGGCCCCGAGCTTGCCGAAGCTTGCCCAGGGCTGGGTCGCTGCGGCGGGTGCCACGGTTAAATCGACAACCGAGCTCGCGTTCGCTGAGGCCAGGCTTGCCGCCGTCAGCGTTCCGGCCATGTTAATGGCGGCAGTACTTTCCGCGGCATGCCTGCTATTAGGGTGGGTGCTGCTTGTCAGCGCACTTGCTTACTCTCTGGTAGGACTCGGAATCACTCCCGCGAAGGCTTTTTTACTGATTGGCGCGCCGCATTTTCTCGCCGCCATTCTTCTCTGGCGTCTGGTTGAGCGCCTGAGCCGCAACCTCGATTTCGCCCACACACGCCAGCACCTCGCCGGCTCCGATGAGAAGACCGACTGATGTGGATTACAGAAAAACATAAAGTCGATCGCCTCGCGTCGCGGGCGAACGCCAATAAGCAGGCGTTGAATGCAAAGACTCAGGACCTTCGCCGCTCCGCCAGGGAGACGCTGGCATCGCCTGAGGTGCTCGTCTGGTCCTTCGCAGCAGGCGCATTCCGGGGCGCCGTTCGAGATCCGAAAAGCGGCTCGCCGGTCAAGCGAGCGCTGCGAAAGTTACTGGATGCTATGTTGACGTGGCGGCTGGCCAATCAGATTTTTTTCTAACCGCATAATGCCCCTCGCCGAATCCCGCGGAATCGGTTTCAGCCCTCAAAGACCTCCTGCTACCGCAGATTCGGCGCACGACCAGCCCTCCCAGGCCGGGCGGCAAGTTTTTCACCCGCATTTGTAAATCGTTCCACGATTCAGTCAGGTGGCGGCTCCTGCCCCCCGGAAAGCCTGCAGTTCAGAGTTGGCACGTTATCTGCATAAGTACCCCCGACAGCCGGCACAGCCAACGATCGCGTGAATCACGAGCCGGCAACAGACGAAGGAGAGATGAACAGTGTTTCAGGATCTGGTTGAAGTAGTGAACCTGCAGGTACTCATGACGCAGGCCATCGAGTTCGTGCCGCGACTGCTGATCGCGATCGGCATCGTCATCGCGGCAGTCGTCCTGTTCCGGATCACGCGCATCGGCCTGGAAAAGATACTCGAGAAAGCCGACTTCCAGCCGGTCCTGATCAATCTGCTGATCGACAAGCTTTACCGCTACACGATTCTGGCGCTCGGTTTGATCATGGCAGTCGATCAGCTGGGCGTAAACGTCGCCGCGGCACTCGCTGGACTCGGTGTCGCGGGTATCGCCATCGGCTTCGCAGCGCAGGATTCAGTGGCCAACGTCATCTCGGGCATCCTGATTTTCTGGGACAAGCCGTTCGTCGTCGGCGACTGGATCAGCACGGAAGGTCAGTACGGCAAAGTAACCAATATCACTTTACGCACAACCCGGATTCGAACGCCAAAAAATACCTACGTGGTGGTCCCGAATAAACGGATCATCGACGAACTGCTCGAGAATCACAGCAAACACGGTGAACTACGCGTCGATGTCCCGGTCGGGATCGCCTACAAGGAAGACATCGACAAGGCCCGCGACGTTCTGCTGGAGGCCGCGCAAAATATCGAACACGCATTGGATGATCCTGCGCCTGACGTCGTCGTCGACGAACTGGGCGGCTCGAGCGTAAATCTCAAGGTCCGGGTCTGGGTCTCCGAGGCGTCGAAGCAGCGCAAGACCTTCTTCGAGCTCACCGAAGCCGCGAAGAAAGCGCTGGACAATGCTGGAATCGAGATTCCGTTCCCGCACCTGCAACTCTTTGTGGACAACGTCGAAGACCAGATATGGAGCCAGGCGTCGAATGCATTTAGCGGGCTGCGCAAAGCGAGCTGATAGCAGATCGTGATTGCGCGGCATCAATTTTTAACTGGAAAGAGAAAGGAGAACTGACGATGAGAGGACTATTACTGGTATTAGCGAGCACCTTCATGCTTTGGGCCTGCGAAGATCAGGGCCCGCTTGAGCGTGCCGGCGAGGAATTGGACGAGGCAGCGGAAGACATTGCCAACGGTGGCGAGACGCTGCAGAACAGACTGGATGACGCGGCCGACGAGGTACGTCAGTAGTTATTAGGAGGAACGTCCCTCCCCCTGCACGGCCGCTGCTCCCCCGGCGGCCGTGCATTTTTTTGGTGAATCCATGCCGCGCGCCGATACGCTAACGACAAGCATCTATGAGCTACTCGTCAACGAGGAAGACGCGCGCGCCTGTGCCGATATTCCGGAGCGTGCGTGTCGTGAGACGCCCCGCAACTTCGTTCTGATATTGATCACTCACTTTCTCACGAAGGTGGGCGACGCGATCTCCAGTCCCAAAACGGTTTTATCGTGGGTTCTGGCCAGCGTTCAGGCGCCCCCGTTTCTTGTCGGCTTTCTGGTTCCGGTCCGCGAATCGGGATCGCTTATTCCACAACTTTTTATCGGCGGATGGGTCAGACGCCTTGCGCTCAGGAAGCACGTCTGGGTTGCCGGGGCAGTCTGTCAGGCTGTCGCCATTGCAGGAATGGCGCTCGTTATTATCACTCTCGAGGGCGCCGCTGCAGGCTGGTCATTGATCGGACTCTTGACGTTGTTCAGTCTTGCGCGCGGCCTGAGCTCAGTCGCGTCGAAAGACGTGCTGGGAAAGACAGTACCAAAGCGCCGCCGGGGGCAGCTGACGGGATGGTCTGCCAGCGCTGCCGGTCTCGTCATTCTCGGCGTGGGCGCGTTCCTGCTCATGCCTGGGATTCAGGAACCGGACAACGCTACATTCGCAATCCTTCTCGCTGCCGCGGCAGCGCTATGGATTCTGGCTGCCGCAATTTTCGGCTTGATCGAGGAGTACCCCGGCGAGACCGATGGCGGCAAAAACGGCTTTGTCGATGCATTACGACGCGTCTCGCTGCTGGTCGAGGACCAGCCATTTCGACGCTTCGTCATTGCGCGTTCACTGCTGCTGTGCTCGGCGTTAAGCGCTCCATACTATGTGCTTCTGACGCGCGAAAACGTCGGCTCCCAGTCGTTTCTGCTCGGCCTGTTCGTGATCGCCGGCGGACTGGCGCAGCTGATCTCGGCGCCGCTGTGGGGGCAGTTTTCGGACCGTTCCAGCCGCCGCGTAATGGCTACCGCCGGCGCTTTGAGCGCAGCAGTTGGCGTCGTAGTCTTCTTCACCGCCAGCGTGCTTCCGGACGTACTCGCCCACGTCGCGTTTCTTCCTCTCGCCTATTTCGCGTTGAGCGTAGCCCATAGCGGCGTGCGCGTCGGACGGAAAACTTACGTCGTCGACCTGGCGGGCGGCAACCGCCGCACCGACTACGTAACCGTCTCGAACTCGGTGATCGGGGTTGTGCTGTTGATCGCAGGCACGACGGGAGCGCTTACCAGCCTGATCGGTACGGCAGGTGTGATCCTCGTCCTCTCCTCGATGGGATTCGCGGGTGCTACGCTCTCGATAGGGCTTCCGGAGGTGCAGGATGGTGCAGCCTAGCGACAACGAGCCGACCCGCGCTCCGCTCGAGAACAGCGTTCGACCGCTTGCTGAGCCATTTCGTGAATTCGTCCAGGCTCAAAGTGCGTCCGGCTGGACCCTTCTCGGCGCTACCGCCATCGCAATTATCCTGTCGAACTCGGTTTTCGCGCCGCTGTATTTCGACATATTGCATCTGGAATTGGGTTTTGCCTTCGCCGACACGCGGTATACGCTGTCGCTGCAACATTGGATCAACGACGCGCTCATGGCGCTGTTTTTCTTTCTTCTTGGCCTGGAGCTGAAACGAGAGCTGATCGTCGGACAGCTCAGCGAGCTGCGAAAAGCGCTGTCCATTCTGCTCGCAGCGTCAGGCGGGGTTCTGCTTCCGGCAACGGTCTTTCTGCTGTTCGCGGGAGACTCGGAAGCGAGTATCGGCTGGGGCATACCGATCGCGACCGACACCGCGTTCGCCATGATGGTGCTCGTGCTGCTCGGCCCGCGTATACCCGTTGCCGCGAGGGCATTCCTCGTCGGTCTGGCAATCATCGACGATCTGGCCGCAATACTCGTGATTGCGTTCGGTTATACAGCCAGCTTCAACACCGCATTGCTCGTACCCACCCTGCTCATCATCGGAGTGCTTATAAGCCTTAATCTGTTCGGAGTCCGGGCCGGCCTGCCGTATTTTGTAACCGGCGCAGTACTCTGGATAGCTTTCTTGAGCCTGGGACTTCACGGAACTCTCGTGGGCGTCGTCGTGGCTGCAGCGGCCCCCGTTCGTCCTGCTATAGCCCGCAACACGTTCGTCGACCGAGTTCAGGACCGTCTTCGCAAATTCAAACGCGAGCTCGACGAGGACACGGGCAGTATCCTCGAGCAACCCGAACAACAGGAAATTGTCGAGAACGTTCTCGACATTGCGGAGCAGGCGGCACCGCCGTTGACGAAATGGGAATCACGACTGGAGAAGCCGATCAGTTTCGTCGTGATGCCGCTGTTCGCGCTGGCGAACGCCGGCGTGATCCTGTCGATCCCGGCAATTGTCACGGCATGGACGCACGAACTGAGCTTCGCGATTCTGTTTGGACTGCTCGTCGGCAAACCCCTGGGAATCGTCACGAGCACGTGGATTGGAACGCGAGTCGGGCTCGCGGAACTGCCGGACGGACTGACGTTTCGTCACCTGCTCGGGCTGGGCGTGCTTGGCGGCATAGGATTCACGATGTCGCTGTTCATTGCCACGCTGAGCTTCGGCGAGGGCTCGCCAATGCTTGAAATCGCCAAACAAAGCATCGTCGCAACGTCACTGCTGGCAGGACTGATCGCCTACGCCTGGTTGCGCTGGGCCTGTCCGGACAAGCGCGACGCGTTGTAAGAATTTCCCTCCGATCTGCAATATTTGCGCGCGCACGCTTGCCGGCCTGGCCAGGTCCTGCTGCGCAGCGGTCGGCACGAAACTTGCTACTGATAAACTGGCAGACGGCTTCATTAGCGAAGGAGGGCACCAGCAATGAGCTACCAACTTTCGGACCTTCCCTATGCGTACGACGCGCTGGCGCCGCACATCGGCCCGCAGACTCTGAAGATTCATCACGGCAAACACCATCGCGCCTATGTCGACAGGCTCAACGAGCTGACCGAGGGCAATATCGATTCTGATGCGAAGCTGCAGCACTTGCTTGGCAAGGCCGATGGCGCGCTGTTCGACCAGGCCGCGCAGGTCTGGAACCATTCGTTCTACTGGCAGTCCATGTCCCCCGACGGCGGAGGAAATCCCGACGGCGAGCTCGCCAAAGCGCTAGCGTCGGCATTCGGCAGCGTCGAGCGTTTCCGCACGGAGTTCGCGGAGGCTGCGAAAGGAACATTCGGTTCCGGCTGGGCCTGGCTCGTGCAGGATCGTGACGGAAAGCTTCGGGTTATCAACACGTCCAATGCGGATACGCCCATACGCCACGATCTGACACCGCTACTGACAATCGATGTCTGGGAACACGCGTATTATCTCGATTACCAGAACGACCGCGGCGCTTACGTCGAGACCTTTCTAAAACACGTTTTGAACTGGTCGTTCGTTGCAAGCAATTTCACGACGGCATTCCGCGACATGATGCGGCGACCTGGCGAAATTTTCGAGGCGCCCGGAGATGTACTGGATCATCCCGCGCTGTCGAAAACGCAACGAATCGAAGTGTTACAGCAATGGCGTTATGATGCGGTTCAGCTGCAGGTCGCTGCTCAGGAGAATATGACCGGGGGCGAGCAGGGAGCCGGCTTTATCGAGAAAATCGACCAGGCGCTGACGCAGCTCGACCGGAACTGAATTCCGCTTTAGCTGCAGGGCGGCGCTGCCATCGCGAAACGCCGCGTTCCGGTATTCGGTTCGACCTGCGTGCCTGGCCTGTAAAGGGGGCATACGGCCGACACGGTGTGGGAGCATGAAAGTTGTGAAACCAGTTGATGGCGCGATGAGTTCTTTGATCCGGCGATGAACGAGGCCGTACCCCGCTACAGGCTGATCTTCGTCGTCGCTCTGGCTTTGGCGATTACTGCAGCGTTTCTGTGGATGATCGCAGGCTTCATTGCGCCACTCATCCTGGCTGCTTTGTTCACGTTCTTCCTGTTACCGGTCAAGGACTGGCTTAGCCCCCGGCTCGGCAATCGCGATGCCCTGGCCGGCATCGTCGTAACACTGCTCACGCTGTTTGCGATCATCATTCCCATGCTCGGCCTCACGGGTTTGCTGGTAGCCCAGGCGGTCTCGGTTAGCGAATCCGTTGCACCATGGGTACAGCAACAGGTCGCCGATTCAGAAGGATCGGTATCGCGTCTCCTGCCGGACTGGTTGCCCGGGCTCGGAGTCATCGCGCCTTATGAAGCACAGATCACCAGCAAGCTCGGTGAATTCGCCGGTCTGGTCGGCGGCTATCTGATTAACAGCCTGTCGCGCGTCACGCAGGGAACGTTGCTGTTTTTTCTCGGCCTCTTTGTCATGTTGTACGCCGTGCTCTACTTTCTCCGCTCGGGCCCGGCTCTCGTTGAGGATTTTCTCGCCTGTATCCCGATGTCCAGGAAAGACAAGACCATGTTGGCCGAACAGTGCGCGTCGGTCGTCCGGGCAACCGTAAAAGGAACTTTCATCATCGGCATAATTCAGGGTGGGCTGGCCGGCGCCGCGTTCGCCGCGGCCGGCCTGCAGGGCGCCGTATTCTGGGCGGCCGTAATGGCGATATTGTCAATCGTCCCCGGAGTGGGCGCCGCGCTCGTCTGGGTACCGGCCGTGCTCTATCTCCTGGCCGTCGGCCAGACCTGGCAGGGCATCGCGCTTGCCGCATGGTGCGCGGTCGTGGTCGGCACGGCCGACAACGTTCTGCGACCGAAGCTCGTCGGGAAAGATACCAAAATGCCCGACCTGCTGATTCTCTTGAGCACGCTGGGTGGCCTGTCCGTTTTCGGAATCGTTGGAATCGTGATCGGACCGGTCATAGCCAGTATTTTTATCTCGGTCTGGGGTATCTATCGAAGCTCGTTTTCCGAAGCGCTCGGCGAGACCGAGTAGCAAATTACGGCTCAGGCGGCGAAGACTCCAGGGCCTCCCGAGCTTCCTGCGCTCCCCTGGCTTCGGCGGCCGCGCGTTCCTCCTCGCGTATCCGTGCTTCGTCCAGCGTAATCAGACCCTCAGCGATAAACCCGTGCGTTCCTCCTCGCGAATCTTCGAAAAATCCCACGATGGCGCCGCCGTCGTTTATGTCCGTCGCAGTCGTCGATACGGCTTCAGGAAAGTCGAACGTCGCAAAAACGCCGTCGCGATAGAGAAAAGCGTGATCGCCACTTTCGTTGCTGAACCCGCCGACGAGATCCTCATCGCTATTGATGCCTGTAACGAAAGTCCGTGAGGCACCGGGAATATCGATCGGCTCGAACTCGTCAGCTTCGAACCGGAAGCCATGCATCACGCCGTCCTCTCCGCTATAACTGCCTACGATGTGGCCGAAATTATTCACATCTCTTGCGACCGTCTCGATCGCACCCGGATAGTCCACCGGTCGGAATGTCGCGATACGCAGCATGAAACCTCGAAGCCGGCCAGCCGAATCTTCGTAGTCGCCAACGACATCGGAGCGATCGTTCAGAGCCCGGGCTCGAGTGTGCGCAGCCCCGTCCATGTCGAGTGACGCCAATTCACCTCGCCGAACCCTGAATCCGCGATAACGTTCGTTCTCGTCCCGGTAAAAGCCGGATACCGAATCATGCAGATTGAATCCCGAAACCTGCGTCTCGGTCGCATCCGGATAATCTACTGTGCGATAGATACCGAGGGAATCGAGCGTGAACCCGAGCGTCTGGCCACTTCTGAGCGTGAAAGCGCCCGCAACGTCGCCGTCACGGTTGATCGCTTGCAGTGTCGTCTGTATCGAACTCGGAAAATCGACTTGTGTAAACCCCTGTGCGACAGCGATCTCAGTAACGCTGAACGACAGCGTTAACAAAAGCGTCGAATTGATGCTGAGCTTCATTGCGTTTCCCGTCAGTTCAACCGAACTCCGGAACGACCGGGTTTCGCAATGACCCGATCGATTCGATCGATGCCGTCATGACGTCGCCCGGCTTGAGAAAGACACCGCGGCCCATGCCAACGCCGGTTGGCGTTCCGGTTGCGATCACATCGCCGGGTTGCAACGTCAGAATAGTCGTTAGATAGGCAATCTGCTCGCGAATGTCATAAATCATCGATGCGGTAGATGCATCCTGCATCATTTTGTCATTGACACGCAGCTGGATTCGAAGATTGTGCGGATCTTCAATGCACTCCGCGGGAACGAGCCAAGGCCCCAGCGGTGCGAAGGTATCGAAGCACTTACCCAACAACCAGTCGGTTTTGAACGGATAGTCTTCGCGTTCATTCAAATCCCGTGCGGTCACGTCGTTAACGATCGTATACCCTGCTACGTAATCAAGCGCCTCTTCGACTGAAACATGTCGAGCATCGCGCCCGATAACGGCGGCCAGCTCAACCTCCCAGTCGACCATTCTGGAAGCGCTCGGAAGAACCACTGCAGCACCATGGCCGACGACAGAAGTAGCAGGCTTCATGAACATATACGGTTGGCGCTCGGCCTTGTCGGTCAGCTGCGTACCCATCTCGGCGGCATGTTCGGAATAATTAGCCGCCGCACAAAATAGTCTGCCCGCACGGAACGGCGGCAGGATATCGAGAGGACCTGGATCGAGTTCTTCGAGGCGCTCTGCATTCGCTGCCGCAGCTCTTGCCAGCTCGCTCAGTTCCGCAACAATGCCGGGCCACCGGCGCAGCATCTCGTCGACGCTATCGAATGCCGGCACGGCATCGAAATCCAATGCCTTCGCGCTGGCCTCGATGTCTACGAGCCGACCTTCAAGTACCAGTGCGGGCCGAACCTCTTCACCGCGCCTTATTGACGCTATTCCGTACCAAATCATGACAGATACCGCGCGCTTCTTTTGGCCTATTCCAAGACGATGGCCCGTCTAGTATATCGATGCTCGACAATTCCGGTTGCTTGCGCCCTGCTCGAGTGACGGGCGTGGCGGATCGAACACAAAATGCAACGATTGCACATAAGAGTGAAACACATCACATAATTGCGTTCGCAAATGTCAGAACCTTCTCCGCTCTGCAAACGTACGAGATGGAGCAATGAACCGATCTGCAAAACTCCAGTCTGAGTCGAGTTACGCGATGGACGATGAAGTAATGGAGGAAATGGAGAATGCTGAAGCTACCGGGCTGTTTGAGTATGCCCCCGAAGCAGAGGACCTGACGGATGCCGACATTCTCGACGACACTTTCCTCGATGACTACGAAGACTTCGACGCGACGGACGTACTGGATCAAGAGTTCAATTTTCTCGCGGACGACGATTAACCCGGCCCGAGATCCGTAACTTCACCGGTTCCGGCGCCAAGAGCGGCGAAGCACCGCCGTTAAAAAAGAAATTTTTCGACGCATTACTCAGAATGTGTCACAAGCACTTCACTTAATCTCAGTTCGATACCAGATGTGACTCAGGTCACCGCCGGTCAACAGGGTCTCCGCGAAACTTCGGCCGTATACGAGCAAGCCGTTCTTGCATACGAACGACCGGAAGATGAGAAACGCGGAACTAAAAATTATTACCAGCGATATCCCGCAACTCGCCGCAAGCGTTTCCGAAAAGCGCATGGCGAACCTGACCGCTTACCCGCTCGCGCGTCTGTGCGAGTGGTCGGCTCCACGACGGCAGCAGAGGCTCGATTCGAGCGAGAGCCCTAAAGACGAAGGCCAGGACTAGGCCCTGCTCCACGCCGACGAATTCGCGCAAAGCGCCGAACGACGCGACTCGGATCAGGGGCTACAGGGATAAAGCGCTTTGAGACGCTCCAACACGGTAGCCGTAACCGTCGCGAGATCGTGATCGCCGTTTAACTCCTGTTCCGCGAGGTCCCACAGGTAGTTACCGCTGATGTCGACATCAGCGGGCGGACAATAGAGACGTGCGAATCCCGGTTGCGTGAGTTCCGAGTCAACCGCGTGAAACCCATAGGCTACGCCTGCTACGAGTAGTCGTGCGTTTCGCTGAGCGAGTCCTTCGATAGACAACGGCGCTTCCTGCGCCACCGCAGATCCGATCGTCATACAAACCATCGTGCTCGCTAACAGGCGTATCATCGGCAGATTCTCCGGAATGGCGCGATTGCCACGACCCGAGCCTAGCGCAAACGCGCCGAACCGCCCAGTCAAAAAAAAGCCCGGCGTTGAGCCGGGCAATTCAGGGGGAAAGTATGAGGAGTACCGGAGCCCAAATTACGCCTGAATCGAAAGGCGTTCTGTGACACAGTTCACAGTCTGGAAGCAGCGCTGAGCGACCAGGCGCCAGTTGCAGCCGCGACGGCGAGACTGCGGCGCCCGACCGTAAGCCGAATCACGTCGAAAGTGCAGGGCACCACGGATAATTGACATGAAGTCTATATTATATATTACTGTTTTTTATATATTTTTATCCTTATTTGCAGTTCCGCCCACGGCAGCTCAGGGACAGGCCGCGGGGCCGGCGGGATTCAGTCAGGTCGCACCCGGTCTCTACTTCAATTATGACTTCGGGGGCTCGAATTCCGCGGTCCTGATCACGGCAACGGCCATCCTCGTCGTCGACACGCGCATGCACCCCGACGATGCCGAACGGCTGCTCGCGGAGATTCGGCGAATCTCGGACGCGCCTGTCCGTTGGGTAGTCAACTCCCAGTTCCACGGCGATCACTATATGGGGAACGCCGTTTTCGCACGCGAGGGCGCGACAATCATTGCCCATCGCGATACCCAGGAAGTCATTCTGGAGCGTTTCGACTACGAGGTCCGGACGCGGCCATTCGAGCAGCGCGGACAGAACCGCGAGGATGTAGTCCTCGTTCTGCCCGATATCCTTTTCGATCGAAAACTGACGCTCGATGTCGGCGGAATCCCGGTCGAGCTGATTTATCTCGGCGCCGGCCAGAACGAAGGCGATACGCTAGTTCATTTTCCGCATGCGCGCGCGCTCCACACGGGCGGCGTTTTCCACAATCGCAGCTGGGCCAACACCTCCTATACACCCTCCGTTGACGGCTGGCTGAACGTACTCCGCGCGATGCGCAGAATCGACGTTGATGTCTACCTTCCTCCTCATGGGCCGCTCGCTTCGTTAGCCGATCTCGATAACTTTATCGAGTTCGTCGACCGGCTCCACCAGGGGGTAAAAGCCGCAGTTGACCGCGGCGCGACTCTCGAAGAAACCCTTGCGGAAAACCTGTTCACCGAATACAGCGATTGGCGAGGATACGAACGGCGCGAGCGAAACCTGACGGCGTTATTCGAACTCCTGACGGTCGGCGAGGCGCAATACTTCGTTCCGTCGAGCCGTGCCGCGCCGATCTCACCATAGCGCAGCAGAATTACGCGCCTATCAGCACGCGTTTCTCGCCCGGCTTGAGTTTCTTGATTTCACGCTCCCGCCTGAGCGCGGCGCTTCGATCGACCGCAAGCTCCGTGTAGACGAGCGTGACGGGTAACCGCCCCCGCGTATATTTTGCGCCGCGGCCCGCATTGTGCGTGACCAGCCGCGCCGGCAGATCGTTCGTGATCCCGGTATAAAGTGTCGCGTCTGCGCAACGTAGAACATAGACGATCCATTCCGACGCGGCCGCCTTCGTCAGCGCGCTTTCGGTCTGCACCGTCATGCTGCGAAGGTCCAGTTCTCCCGCAGAGCCGCTGGCTCGAATCCGTGGCGCTCGATATTGCCGTAGGAATGCTGCGGGTCGCCCTCGACGGCCTCCCCCGTCTCGGTGAAAAAGCGCCCGATACCGTGCTCACGGTAGATACTTGCGATTTTATCGATTGTTGCCGCATCGGGCGCGTCTCTCGTCCCGAGGCCCAGCGTACGGTTCAGCAGAATGGAAGGGTCGTGCTCGGCCACGGATACGAAAGCGTCGGCGACGTTTCTCGCGATGAGGCCCAGGCGGCGTCCTGCTTCGGGCGGACAATTCTCATGAAGACTCGAAAAGGCTGCGAGTTCGGTGGCCTCGGCTCGCAGATCGAGACCGTCCATCGCCTCAACTGCGCTCCTTAAAGAAGAAAGCAACCAGGAATGCCGCGGACAACGAAATTCCCACTCCGACTCCGAGCGCCGCTCCTATGGCGATGCCGATCGCCGGCTGCCCGAACAGCGCGCCAACGAAAACGCCGAGTATCACGCCCGCACTGAGTGACAGCGGAAAACTGAATACTCGCAGTATCGATGCAACGGATGTTTCGTTCGACATGTCGCCCCCCTGCGTAGTTGAGGCCGAGTTTACCCTTACGCGGCCGGTTCATTCGACAAAGCGTCCCGCTTGCCACAATCGACAGACACGCTTCAGGAGCCCCGAGAGACCGTCGCGCCGGCGAACCTGCACCTGCGGTCGCCTGGGCTGTTAAACTTCGGCCGCGATTTCCGCTCGAGTATCGCGAATGCTTGCTAGCCTAACACGCCGGTCGGCCGGCCTGCCCCGGCGACTCGCAGCGCTGGTCTACGACTGGCTGCTGCTCATTGCGCTGATGTTCGGCTTCACATTACTCGTCATTCTGATCCGCGGCGGCGAGGCAGTCGAGCCGGCTTCCTGGTGGTTTAACGCAAGTCTCGTAGCCGTCAGCTTCGCGTTCTTTGGTTGGTTCTGGACTCACGGCGGCCAAACTCTGGGGATGCGCGCGTGGAAACTCCGGCTCGAACGGGCCGACGGAGGCAATTTGCGATGGCCCGATGCCGCGCGCCGCTATATGGCGTCCTGGGTGCTGGCGCTGCCGCCAGGTCTGGGATTTCTGTGGGGCGCCATCGACCGTGAGGGGCTCTGCTGGCACGACAGGCTATCGCGGACGCGAATCGTGCGAATTTAGCGAATGCGGGTCAGCGCCGCGACCGTAATCAAAAGCAGTACCGAACTCGGCAACCACGCGACGACCAGCGGATCGAGATCGAACACCTCACCGCTGTTGACGAATGTCTGTGCGACCACGTAATAACCGAGCCCGATGATCAGACCAACCAGCAAACGTCCGCCCGCCCCCGCGGAACGAAGCGCGCCGGAAACGAACGGTAATGCCAGTACTGTCATCAGAAACACGGACACGACATCTGCCATTCGAGCCCAATAAGCGGTTACATAGCGATCCGCATCGAGATCGTTCTGCTGCAGATAGCCGATGTAGCGTTTCAGCCCCTGCGTATCGAGAAGATCTTCACGGACTTCCGATAGCCCGAGTAATTCCAGGCTGAGTTCGTAATTCTGAACGGAGCGACGTTCAGCAGTAGACGAGATGCTGTCGCTCGAGAACTGGGTAGCCGCGTAGTTTGCCAATACCCAACGTTGCTGCGCGTCTATCTCTGCAGAGTCAGCGCTGCTGACCTGTGTGAGCTCGCCCTCTTCATCGAACTCGAACAGATACACGCCGCCGAAATTGATGCCGTCGTCGGCGCGACGGAAATTGAAGATGCGGTCTCCGTCCTTGAGCCATGCGGACCGCGCGTTGGCAATATCGACGCTGTCGAGAAGTGCGTGCGAGCGAAGCTGACTCGCATACGACCCGAGCGACGGCGCCAGCGACTCTCCAAGCAGCGCCATGAGGATCATGAGGACGATACCCGCGATTCCCACCGATCCGATCATGCGCAGGCGCGATACGCCGCTCGACCGCATGACCACGAGCTCGCTGTGAGTCGCCAGATTGCCGAGACTCAATAGCGCGCCGATCAGCGCAGCAGCCGGGAGCATCTGCACGATCATTCTCGGCAGCCGCAATGCGACGTAGGCAAGCGCATCTTCGAGCCTGTATTGCGCGGTACCGACGTCGTCGAGTTGCCCGACAAACTCGACGAAAGTCACCACAGCAAGCAATATGAGAACGACAATCGCTACCCCTTTCAGGACAGCGCCGGCGATGTATCTGTCGAGCAGCCCCATCAGGTCGTCGCCAGCTTGCCCGACGACGGGCTCGAACTGAACCAGCCCGCTTCGCGACCGAGCATTGCGATCCCGACGAGCGCAAAGCCGAGATGCACCCACCAGACACCGAGCCATTGCGGCACCTGGTCGCGCTCAACCCAGACGCGAGCGACCGAGAGCAGATTCGCATAGGTAATGTAAATCAGAATTCCCACACCGAGCCGCGCGTAGCGCCCCTCGCGCGGCCGCGAGCGACTCAGCGGCACGGCGAGGAACATCAGAACGAACAACATCAGCGGTGCGGAAAGCCGCCATTGAAGCTCCGCCCTGTCTTCCGGCAAGTCCGACAGCAAAAGAGCGAGCGTGGGTTTCGTCTCTACCAGGATCTCGGCTTCTTCATCATCGTCGCTGCGAACCGGCATACCATGCTCGGAGAAGTTGACGACGCGAAAGCTTCGTTCGCCTGGAACGCCTTCGTAGCGGGTGCCGTTGTAGAGAACGAAAGTAAGATTTCCGGTGGCCGGATCGTGAACGCGCTCGCCTCGCTCTGCAAGAATCACGACGACGCTCTCTTCGGTCGTGTGCTCGATGAACACGTCGCGGATCTCTTCTCCCTCCACTTCCTGCGCGTAAATGATCGTGTCACCCGCGTCCGGTGACGTGAACTTTCCCGATTCGAGCACCCCAAGCTCGAGTTCTTCCTGGGCGCGCTGCTTGATCTCTTCGATAAAGCGTAGCGCGTCGGGCGTGCGTTCGAGCGACAACCAGGCGACGGATGCAGACAACAACAGCGTCAGTACGCTGATGGGACCCAGGAGCTTCACCGGGCCGATCCCGCAAGACGCGAGCGCTGCCATCTCGGAATCCCGATTGAGCCTCGCGAGCGCCAGCATGATTCCGAGAAATAGTCCGATCGGCGTGAGGACCGTGATGTAACGCAAGGACGTCAGGCCGAGAATCGCGAATACGGCGTCTCGCGGCAGCTGCCCTGCGGCGGCATCATCCAGAATTTCTGCGAACTGGTTACTCATGAGAATCACGAATAACACGAGTGTTACCGTCAGCCAGGCGACAAACGTCTCGCGAAAAATATAGCGGCTGATGAGGCTCAAGGGATCAGAGTGTTTTCAGTACGTTGCGCTAATCGAGTACACTAGCCCGCACTTTTTCGGCTGGGATCAGGACACGATAACACAAGCGCGAATGCGCCCCGGTATGCATGTCGCATCGGGGCTGCGTCGAGATTTATCGTCCGGCCACACTGAGGAGAAAACTATGGAATTTCCGGTCAAGACCGGAGCGCCGGCCAGTCAGAGAACTGCCTGCGCCATTCTTCCGGTCTTCGAGGGCCGCGGCCTGAAAGGACCGACTAAAGAAGTCGATCTGTCCTGCGGCGGACTCCTCGGTCAGCTCGTAAAGAGCGGCGATGCTTCGGCCAAGCCCGGTTCTGTCCTTCTCGTACCACAGCTGCAAGGCTCAGCCGCCGACCGGGCCTTGCTCGTAGGCTGCGGCAAGCAAGCCGATTTCGACGCGAAGCGCGTACGCCAGGCGCTGATTACCGCTGTCGGAAAACTGAAATCGACCGGCGTGAAGGAAGCGACAAGTTACCTGACCTATACCAGGCACCGCAGCCTGGACGCATACTATGCGACACGCGTCAGCGTCGATGCCGCGCGCAGCGCCGTGTACAGCTTCGACGAGCTGAAGAGTGGCCGAAAATCGCGGACCAGGCTCTCCAAACTGGCAATCGCCATTGGTAATCGAAGCGACCTCCGGGAATCCAGAAGAGGCGTCTCTGACGGACGCGCAATCGCAAACGGTACTGATATCGCGCGCGATCTCGGCAACCGGCCAGCCAATGTCTGCACACCGTCGCATCTCGCTCGTGAAGCGCGGTCGCTGGCTAAGCGCTGCGACAATATGGAAGTTACCGTACTCGGGCCGAGTGAGATTAAGCGCTACAAGATGGGGGCCTTTCTTTCAGTCACCCAGGGAGCGGACGAGCCCCCCCGCTTCATTGTCGTCCGCTATCGTGGCGCGCCCGCGAGCCACGCCCCGGTAGTCCTCTGCGGCAAGGGAATCACCTTCGACACCGGAGGTATATCGCTCAAACCGGCGCCTAAACTCGACGAAATGAAATTCGATATGTGCGGTGCCGCGGGCGTTCTCGGCACGATGGCCGCCATAGGCGAGTTGCAGCCCGAGATAAACGTCGTCGCGTTGATCCCTGCCTGCGAGAACATGCCGAGCGGAAGCGCAACGCGGCCGGGTGACATCGTCAGATCGATGTCCGGTCAGACTATCGAGATATTGAATACCGACGCTGAAGGCCGTTTGATCCTCGCGGACGCGTTAACGTATGCGAAACGCTTTAAGCCTAAATACATACTGGACGTCGCGACACTGACGGGCGCCTGCGTCGTCGCGGTCGGGCACCTTTACACCGGCCTGTTCAGCCGCGACGAGAAACTGACCGCCGCCCTGCTCGGCGCCGGAGAGCGGTCGCTCGATGCTGCCTGGCGGCTACCGGCCGACGACGAATACGGCCTGTCGCTTAAGAGCAATTTCGCGGACTTCGCAAACATTGGCGGCCGTGAGGCAGGCGCGAGCATCGCCGCACAATTCCTGTCCCGTTTCGTCGACGACACGCCCTGGGCCCACCTCGACATCGCCGGATCCGCCTGGGTATCGACCGGCGAA
Source organism: Rhodospirillaceae bacterium (assembly GCA_024638465.1). Lineage (GTDB taxonomy): Bacteria > Pseudomonadota > Gammaproteobacteria > Steroidobacterales > Rariloculaceae > SMWC01. Next base: position 98,971 of record JAHEKF010000003.1, read on the forward strand.
AAGGGCGCGACCGGGCGACCCGTTCCACTCCTCACGGACTTTCTGCTGAACTTATAAACTAACGGGTAGCCAGCCTTGACCCAGGTCGATTTCTACATCCTGACGACGAACTCGAGCGATTCCTGGCTGCGCCTCGCGTGCCGAATTACCGAGAAGGCGATGCAGCGGAAGATGCAGGTTTATCTGCATGCTGCCGGAGAATCCGATGCACGCACGCTCGACGAGTTGCTGTGGACCTTTTCGCAGGGTAGTTTCATACCGCATCGGGTCGTGGACACAACCCACAAGCCACCGTTCGACGAGCCGGTATTGATCGGGCAGCATGGTCCCGCCGCAACGTCCGATTCCGAATTTCAGGCCGAAGGAAACTGGGATCTGCTGATCAATCTGGCGCCGGTCGTTCCGGAATTCTTCAGCCGCTACGACCGTGTCGCTGAAGTGGTCGACAACGAACCGGCACGGCGTAAGGAAGGCCGCGATCGATTCCGTTTTTACCGAGACCGAGGTTACGAACTAAAAACTCACCATGTCTGAGACAGAACTACCGCAAGAATCGAACGTCAGCGAAGAGATACCGGTTCTCACGGATATTATCGAGGGCGAATCGACGCCGGAAGAAGCGATCGCGGAAGACCCCTCGGCGAACGAAGAACTGATCGCCGAACTCCAGACCAAGTTGTCCGTGGGTGCGTTCACTTTGACGGAACAACTGCTCCATTCCGCGATCTCCGAGATGGAGGCCACGCTCTTTCAGCAGGTCTTGAATCGTTTGCGCCAGGAGTTGCCCGAACTCATCGACACGGTATTGCGCGAGCACCTCGCTGACGACGGCGACGACGAATAGGCACGGGATTCACGTGGCGAAGGGCTACCAACCCGCCGAGATCGAATCCCGGCACTATCAGCGATGGGAAGACGCAGGCTACTTCGCGCCGTCGGGCTCCGGATCGCCGTACTCGATCGTTATCCCTCCTCCGAACGTTACCGGCACGCTACATATCGGCCACGCGTTCGGCGGCACGGTCCAGGACGCGTTGACGCGTTATCACCGCATGCGCGGCAACGACACGCTGTGGCAACCGGGAACCGATCACGCGGGGATCGCCACGCAGATGGTAGTCGAACGGCTACTGGCCGCGGAGGGTCAATCGAAGCACGATCTCGGCCGCGATGGCTTCATCGATCGGGTCTGGGAGTGGAAGGAACAATCGGGCAACCGTATTTCGCAACAGCTCAGGCGCCTCGGCAGCTCCGTCGACTGGTCGCGCGAGCGCTTTACGATGGACGAAGGTCTTTCGGCGGCCGTTACGGAAGTCTTCGTTCAACTGTATGAAGAAGGCCTGATCTATCGTGGCAAGCGCCTCGTGAACTGGGATCCGGTGCTTCACACTGCACTGTCCGACCTCGAGGTACTTTCGAACGAGGAACAAGGCAGCCTCTGGCGGTTTCGCTACCCGCTGGCTGACGGCGACGGCCATGTCGTCGTTGCGACGACGCGTCCGGAAACGATGCTTGGCGATTCTGCCGTCGCCGTGCACCCCGACGACGATCGTTATCGATCACTGATAGGGAAATCAGTAGCGCTACCGTTGGCAAACAGGGATATACCGATCATCGCCGACGACTATGTCGACGCCGAATTCGGCACGGGCTGCGTAAAGATCACGCCCGCACACGACTTCAATGACTACGACGTCGGGCGGCGGCACGACCTGGCCGTGATCAACATCCTCGACGAGGACGCTAATCTGAACGATGCCGTTCCGGAAGCCTATCGTCGACTGAATCGCTTCGAGGCGCGCAAACGTGTCGTCGCGGATCTCGATGCGCTCGGACTCCTCGACGGTATCGACGATCACACGCTGAAGGTTCCACGCGGCGACAGAAGTGGCGAAATCGTGGAACCGTTCCTGACCGACCAGTGGTATGTCAGAGCCGAACCGCTCGCCAGACCCGCGATAGAAGCGGTTGAGACCGGCGCGATTCGATTCGTACCGGAAAACTGGTCCAAAACCTATTTCGAGTGGATGCACAACATCGAGGACTGGTGTATTTCGCGGCAGCTTTGGTGGGGACATCGAATACCGGCCTGGTACGACGAAGACGGCAACGTCTATGTCGGCCGCGACGAGGCTGCAGTGAGAAGCCGAAACAACCTGACCGATGACGTGAAACTCGAGCAGGACAACGATGTGCTCGACACCTGGTTCTCGTCCGCTTTGTGGCCTTTCTCAACCATGGGCTGGCCCGAGCAGACCGACTCGCTCGAAAAATTCTATCCGACTTCAGTGCTCGTAACCGGCTTCGACATCATCTTTTTCTGGGTCGCCCGCATGATCATGATGGGTCTCAAGTTCATGGGCGATGTTCCGTTTCGCGAGGTCTATATCCACGGACTAATTCGCGACCATGACGGCCAAAAAATGTCGAAGAGCAAGGGCAACGTCCTGGACCCGCTCGACATCGTAGAAGGTATCGATCTCGACGGGCTGCTCGCGAAGCGCACCGAAGGCCTCATGCAGCCACACCTCAGGGATCGAATCGAAACGGCGACGCGCAAGGAGTTTCCGCAGGGTATTGCGGGATACGGAGCTGACGCATTGCGCATGACGCTCGCATCGCTCGCCACGACAGGCCGGGACGTGAGTCTCGATCTCGGGCGCGTGGAAGGCTACAGAAACTTCTGCAACAAACTCTGGAACGCTTCCCATTACGTCTTTACCACGATCGACAGCAGCGATGCCTCCGATACCCACGTCGAACCGGAGTTCTCGACTGCTGACCGCTGGATTCGGTCGCGACTCGCCGCGACGATCGAGAGTTACCACTCGAGCATCGCGGACTATCGGCTGGATCTGGCCGCACAATCGCTCTACGAATTCGTCTGGCATGAATTCTGCGACTGGTATCTCGAAATGACGAAACCCGTCCTGACCGGAGATGACGTACCTGCCGCGCGAATGAATGCGGCTCGTGTAACGCTCGAGGAGGCGCTCGGGGCCATCATCAGACTATTGCATCCCATCATGCCGTTCATCACCGAAGAGCTGTGGCTCGCGTTGTGTGCGAAAGCGAATATCCGGACCGAATCGGTCATGATCGAAGCACTTCCGGAGGCCGGGGAATTCGCGAGCGACGCGGCAGCGGATGCCGAGATTGCATGGATCAAGGATTTCGTTTTCGGCGTCCGGCAGATCAGAGGCGAAATGGATATCAATCCGGGAAAGCGTCTCCCGGTCCTTCTGTCCGGCGCAAGCGCCATCGATAGCGAGCGCCTCGAGTCGAACCGCGGCCTGCTGAGCGCGCTTGCTCGCCTCGAGAGTATCGAGCTGAGCGATGACGCGAAGGTCGACGAGGGGGTCGCGACGGCTCTCGTCGGTGAATTGCGCCTGCTGGTCCCGTTGGCGGGAGTCATTGACGTCGATGCCGAGATCGCTCGACTCAAAAAGCAGCAGGCGCAGACGCAGGCCGATCTGAACAGATGCACGGCCAAACTCGAAAACGACCAGTTCGTGAGCAACGCACCCGCAGAAATCGTCGCCAAAGAACGCGGTCGCGCGAACGAAATGACCCGGAAGCTCGAGCAGCTCGCGACCCAGATCGACCGCCTGACAACCATCGCCCAGGACCCGGCACGCGCCTGAAGCCCATTAACCGCGCCGTTTTCTGCAGACTGCGTCACATTTGACCGGAACCGGACTGTTCCCTCGGGCGCTTTTGAGCCACCATTCGAACCCATGGCTACTCCAACCCTGCGTGCCGCCACCAGCGGCGCTGAGAATCCCGTCGCGATCGTCGAACGCGTGCTCGATGCGCTCGACAGCATCATCATCGGAAAATCCACAGAGGTTCGGCTGAGCCTTGCCTGCCTGCTGGCGCGCGGGCACCTTCTGATCGAGGATGTGCCAGGCGTCGGTAAGACAACGCTGGCGCATGCTTTGGCGCGGGCACTGGATCTCAGCTACCAGCGAATTCAGTTCACCAGCGATCTGTTACCCGCGGACGTCATTGGCGTTTCGGTATACGGCCGCGACACCGGTCGCTTCGAGTTTCACAAGGGTCCCATTTTCTCGCATCTCGTCCTCGCGGACGAGATCAACAGAGCGACGCCGAAAGCGCAAAGCGCGCTCCTGGAAGCGATGGAAGAGCGGCAGGTCACAGCCGACGGCGACACGTACTCGCTCCCCACACCGTTCTTCGTCGTCGCTACCCGAAATCCGACTGAACAGATCGGTACTTTTCCGCTCCCTGAATCCCAGCTCGATCGATTTCTCATGCAGATCTCGCTCGGTTACCCGTTACCGTCTGAGGAACGGCTGCTGCTTGCGAATGGCGACCGTCGCAGCCTCGTCGACCGCCTCGACCCCGTCCTGAGCGTAGATGCACTGCTCAAGCTCCAGGGAGCCGTTGCCGATGTCCATGTCGCGGACGCGGCGCTCGATTACATCCAGGCGCTCGTCGCGCATACGCGCGAATCCGGCAAGTTCAACGCCGGCTTGTCGCCGCGCGGCGCGCTCGCGCTGGTCAGCGCCTCGCAGGCCTGGGCGATGATGGCCGGCCACAGTGGCGTTCACCCTGAAGACGTCCAGGCGGTATTGCCGAGCGTTGTCCGGCACCGACTGGATCCTGCACAGGACAGCGAACTGGCTGCCACCGGCATCGGCGAATCGATTCTGGAGGCCGTCCCGGTCGCCTGATACCAGGTTCAGAGGACAGCTCAGCGTATGCGAGCCCAAGCGATACTCGGCGCAGCGTCTGACAGAGTTCGACTCCAGGCTGCCGCGTGGGCGGAGCGGCGCCAGGGTCCGGATCCGGCCGATCTGGTATTGCGCCGGCAGCGGATCTACATTCTGCCGAGCCGCTTCGGCATCGTTTACGGACTGCTGGTGTTCGCCATGGTACTCGGCGCGATGAATTACGCCTCGAGCATGGGCTTCGCGCTCGCGTTCCTGCTGACGGGCCTTGGCCTCGTGACCATGCATCACTGCCACAACAATCTTCTGGGTGTGCAGATTCGGTTCACTGGCGCAGCGCCGGTTTTCGCCGGGCAATCCTGCCGTTTTCACATCATGCTGAAGAATCACTCCCGCGCGGAACGCTGCGAGCTGCAGTTGCACAGTGAAGACTTCACCTCGCCACCGCAGGATCTGGCGGCGGGAGAGATGCGTAAAGTCGCGATCGAGATCCCGGCCAGTCGTCGTGGCCGTGTTCGCCTGCATCGCGTCACAATTTCCAGCCGCTTTCCGGGCAATCTCTTTCGCGCCTGGTCGTGGCTGCACATGAACGCCGACTGTATCGTCTATCCGAGACCTGCTGCCCGCGGCAGGCCGCTGCCTCTGGCAGGCCCGATCGGTGGCTCGCAGGGCACCGGTAAACACGGCGATGCGGATTTTGCCGGACTCAGAGAGGCTGTGGAGGGAGACCCGCCACAGCACATCGCGTGGAAAGCGTATGCGCGCAACGAAGAGCTTTTGACGAAACAGTTCGCCGGCGGCGAGCAGCGCGCGCAATGGCTGGATTTCGACGCGCTGAAAGGGCTCGATACCGAACAACGCCTGTCCCAGCTCACGCGCTGGTGCCTGGATGCCACCGACGCCGGCTGCGCGTTCGGCTTGAACCTCCCGGGTACACAGATTCCGCTCGGCGCCGGACGCTCCCAACTGCACGCCTGTCTGAAGGCACTCGCGCTGTATGAGGGGGGTGCGCGGTCATGAACGGCGCGTTGTCGTTCCGGCGCAATGAGTCGCGCCGCCTGCTCTGGACAGCGGGCGTGATCACCGGCGCGAGTCTGCCCCACTGGCCGACACTGCCACTGTGGGCGCCGATTCTGCTCTGCGCCTGTGTCGGCTGGCGACTGATGGGCGATATCGCGAACTGGCCGTTGCCGAACAGAATCGTTCGTATCGGTCTCGCCATCGTTGCGCTCATCGCCGTGCTCGAGCGCTACCACACGATCAATGGCGTCGAAGCAGGCAGCGCGCTGCTCGTCGTGATGGTCGCGCTGAAGTTTCTCGAGACCAAAACGAATCGGGACCAGCTGATATTGCTGATCATCGCTTATTTCATCCTCTTCGCCGGCCTCCTTGCCCAGCGAAATCCGCTGATACTGCTCTATCTCGGGGTATTCGTGTGGTTTACGACTGTCGGTCTCCTGCAATTGGGCCGGCAGGGCCCGCTGTTGCCGACCCGGGATACGACGCGCCTCGCCGGACGCCTGTTACTTCAATCGATCCCGATCATGCTGCTGCTGTTCCTGCTGTTTCCACGTCTGCCGGGACCGCTCTGGGCAATTCCCGGCGCGAACACGAGCGGCCGATCGGGCCTCTCCGATACGATGAGCCCCGGCGATATCACCGAGCTCGGCCTCTCGGACGATGTCGCTTTCCGGGTCGAATTTTTCAGCCGCCCGCCGCGATTGGACCAGCTCTATTGGCGTGGCCCCGTATTGAGCCACTTCAATGGACGAACCTGGTCGTCAGGATCGACCGAACTCCGGCCGACTATCGTCGACACACTGGAGTACTCGGGTGACCCGATCGATTATCGCGTCATGCTCGAACCCACCGGAAGACGCTGGGTATTCTCGCTCGATATGCCCGAAGAATGGCCCCAGGACGAGAACGTCGTCATGGAGGCCCACTATCAGCTGATTCGAATGCCGGGAAGAATACGGACCCGCGAAGAGTTCAATCTTCGCTCTTACCCCGAATATTTCGCGGGCGAGCGACTGTCAGACGCGCAACGCAGCCTGTATCTGTTCCTGCCGGAGGACAACAACCCTCGCTCTCGCGAGCTGGCCGCCGAATGGCGCTCAACATCATCGAGTCCACGCGAGATCATCTCGACGGCGCTACAGATTTTTCGCGATGAAACGTTCTTCTACACGCTGACACCACCGCCGCTCGGCGCCGACCCGGCAGACGAGTTCCTGTTTCGCACGCGCGAAGGTTTCTGCGAGCATTACGCGTCCGCATTTACCGTTCTCATGCGTGCCGCCGGCATTCCGGCGCGCGTCGTAACGGGGTATCAGGGCGGCGAGCTCAACCCGTTAGGCCAGTACTACATCATCTATCAGTCGAATGCCCATGCGTGGACGGAAGTCTGGCTGGAAGATGAGGGGTGGATACGAATCGACCCGACCGCTGCGGTCGCACCCGACCGGATCCAGTCCGGCCTTTACGGCAGCGCACTGTCCGGGCAACGCGCCGCTGGCGGTGCGTTTCGTAATATCCCCTTGCTAAGGGAGATGGCGCTCGCATGGGATGCCGCCAATACCTACTGGAACGACTGGGTACTCGGCTACGGACCGGAGATTCAGCAGGCGCTGTTGCGATCTCTCGGCGTTGCGCGACCTCACTGGACCAAGCTGGTAGCGATCTGCATTGCACTGCTCGTGACATTCCTCACAGGGCTGGCCATTTATCTCGCCTGGGCCTACCGCAGCGACGGGCACCGGGACAATGCGTCGCGCTACT
>JAHEKF010000143.1 GCA_024638465.1 Rhodospirillaceae bacterium
TCTGACATCGTCATCGGTAACGAGTTCCAGCCTTCCCGACGAGATCCGGTAAGAGCCGGTTTTGGGGAAACCGGGAAACGGGTTCACGACGTTGCCGGCGTCATCGACGGTGCGTTGATCGGTGAATCGCTGCCAGGAGAAGCGGCCGTCTCGAAGTTCGATTCTGTCGCCTTCAAAAGCGATACACGCGGGCTCGTAGCTGCCCTCATGACCTGCGCAGGCAGCAACGAACAACGCGAAAGCAAATAGAAGTGTACGAGTAAAGGTCACCGCAGAGATACGCCCGTGTTTGGCTGCGTTCGAGCCGGGGGGCGTCAGTCTATCGCGAAGGCGGAGCAGACGGAAATGCGTCAGCGAACCGCCGATGCGAGCGAGTCCAGCTTTTGCTGGTACGACTCCATGATTGCCGGCATCTTTTCGTCGGTGAGCTCGAGGCGTTTCGCCTCGTCGGTACCCTGCCAGGCACCTTCCTCGCCAGTTAGCGACAGCTTCGCGGCAGTGACGACGTCGGCGAGATTGGCTATTGTGCGCCGTCGCGTCGTCTCGACTTCATCCGGATTGAGCGTTGCCTGAATATCCTCGGAAAAACCCCAGTTGGCTACGATGCTTTCGCCTACAGGTGCCGCCCATTCTTCAATTAGACTGTTGCGCGTATCAGCATCCTGCAATAACGATGGGTAGTCGTTGTACTTGGTAAAGAGGTACAAAACACCAATACGGTTCAGGAGACCCGCGATAAAAGCGCTGTCCGCATCCAGTTTGGTGCATTTGCGGGCAATCACTTCGCACATTGCTGCGAGCCGCATACCGGCCGACCACGCGGCTCGAAGTTCATCCTTGAGCGGCTCGAGTCCCTCTGACGCGTGCAGCTGTTCGACCGCGTAGGCTATAGCCGCTGTACGGACTTTTTCAAAGCCGATCCGCCCTACCGCGGCCTCGAGGCCTTCGATCTTCATGCCGGCAGGGTTGTAATAGGTCGAGTTCGCGAGAATCAGAACGCGGGACGCAAGCACGGCATCAACGCTCAGGATATTCGCAATATCGACTCCGGTCGTGTCTGGATCGTCGAGCGCAGTTCGAATACGAATAACGACGTCCGGAAACGACGGGAGCTTGATGTCTTTGCTGTTGAGGTCTCCCGCCAAAGTTTGGACGAGCTCGAAATATTCATTCTGCGACATACAACCATCTCCAGGGATTGCAAAGAAACACGTCTAGCAAGGGGTTTGTCGGCGGATATCTTGAGTTCTTTAGTATCAGGCAATGCCGCCGGGGCGGATATCAGGAGCTTCGGCTCCGGAGGAACATGACCGTGTCGAACAGCAAGGCACTGGAGCGCCGCGTCCAAATCAGAACAACGGGCGGCTGAACTCAATTGACATAGTGTGCGCTGGCGCCACGTTCCGCCGCTGTTGCCACCGCCCTCGCCGCCCTGATGAATCTCTCGGCAAGCCTCTTTTCCTCTCAAGAAACGCGGCGCCCGGCCGATATTACGGGGACGTAGTGCCTTCATCAGACAGGGATCGTGATGTCCGTCATACAGGGCATACAGAACATTGTGCGCTCAACCCGCGTCAGCCAGTCCGGCGCTGCGCCCGGACAGACGTCGTTCGCTTCCATTAGCCCGGAAGCACACAGCGACTTCCTGCGCGCCCGCACCGAGCTTCTGAAGCTGTATCGTGCCATTGAAAAACTGGCCGAGCTGAGCAACATAAATACGCGCTTCAAGCTGGACCTTCCCGATGCCCGGTCGACATCGCCCCTGGGCCTGGACCTCACTCAGACCGCCGCCACCCTGGCCTCCGCCGATGAGATCAACGCGTCACCGACCTCCTTCACGCCCTTCGGCCCGGACTGGCTCGACGGTTCGACCGCCCTCATCACCATCGGCGGTGAATACGACGGACTGACGCCCAGCGGTACGCTCACCTTCGAGTCTCGCCGCAACGGGGTGCGTGGCGCCCGCGACCTGCAAATCCGCGTGGATAGCTCTTTCGGTGGACCGACACGAAACTTTACGATCCGCGCCGATGACCCGTTGAACCAGCAATATGATCTGCAAAACGGACTCTACTTTACCGTCGGTGCAGGCAGCCTTATCAACAGAGACACCACCTCGATCCAGGTCTATGACAACGTCGGCTCAGTGGTGAATCCTGATCTGCCGCTCGGCGGCGTGCGCAACCAGAACCCGAATCTGCAATTCGGTTCCCCCGATATCATTGACGGCGGCTTCGATTTGAACAACGAGAGCATCAGCGTGCTGACGAGCGACACGCTTAACGACGTCGTCAATCGCATCAATCAGTCGGATGCCGGCGTCACCGCGGTCTATAACGCAGTGACGGAGCGCATCGAATTCGTGCAAAACACGCTGGGTTCGGCTGCAACGATCGACCTGCAGAATGACGACTCCAATTTCCTTCAGGCAACCAAGCTCGATAGCCTGAACGTGGTGGACGGGATAGATCCGGAGGATTTGCAGGCCATGGAAAACGTTGCCGCGTTCTCGTCGGTGTTGACCGGCGACATCGTCGTCAACGGCCAGCAGATCGCCATCGATACCGCGAATGACAGCCTGTCGTCGGTGCTCGACAAGATCAACTCTTCGGGGGCCGGCGTGGTTGCGACGTTCGACAGCGCGTCGCAGCAGGTACTGATCGAAGCAAATGAAGCAAGCTCCGTGGTCGAACTTGACAGCAACGGAACCGGGCTGTTCGCGGCACTGAATATTCCGGAAGGCCGCGTCGACCCGGAGGCTGTGTCTCGCGGCGTTTCGCGCAGGCGCAGCTACGAAATTGCGGACGCGACGAACGCCGTTTTCGATACGCTCAATGAGATCTTCAACGATTCGACTTTTGTCGGCAAAGGCAGTAATGCCAGCCTGTTTCGGAGCCCTCTCGAGGCGGCACTCCGGGCCGTTTTCGGGACTGAGGAGCAAAGCGAGGCGTTTGGTCTGGGTTTTGAC
>JAHEKF010000074.1:0-7629 GCA_024638465.1 Rhodospirillaceae bacterium
ATCGCGCGGAGTTAACCGTGACGCTGGCCTGGGTGCTCGAGCGTGGCCTGCGTGACCGGCGCATCGATGCGGCGACCGCGGGCGTTGCTCTGACCAGTCTCGACGCGGAGCTCATGCGCCTCGATGTCGCCGCAGAAACCGCGCGCCGCTACGTGCAATGCATGGCGTTCGAGGCGCGACTCCTCACGGCTATCGAGGGCGTCCGCTTCGCCGCGGACACCATCGAGGCAGTGCGAGGCCGCATCGCGGCGGGTCGCGCGCTGAACGCGGAACTCGCCAGAGCCGAAGCGGACCTCGCGCGGGCTGAACTCGTCCAGGAAGACATCGAGCACGAACTGTTGTCTGCCTATCATCGCCTCAGCGCGCAATGGGGCGAGACGCAGCCGGATTTCGGTTCGGTCGGTGGGGATGTCTCGACGCTTCCGCAGGAAGAGCCGCTCGAGGTCATCGTCGCACGCGCTGCGCAGAATCCCGAGCTTGGGCGCTACATGAGTGAACAACGCGTCTACGAGGCCGAGCTCAGGCTCGCGCAAGCCGCGGCCCGGCCCGGTTGGCGCGTCTACGGCGGACTCCGCCGAATCGAGGAAACTGACGACTTCGCGCTCGTCGGCGGTGTCACGATCCCGCTCGCGGTACGCAACCGGAACCAGGGTCTGATTGCGGCCGCGAACGCCAATATCGCGCGGTCCGAAGCGGAGTCGGAAGCGACGCGCGTGCGCGTGGAGACGGCGTTGTTCGTGCTCTGGCAGGAACTCCACCACAACTACCAGACCGCGCTGCGTATCAGCGAGGATGTCATCCCGCCCATCGAGCGCGCGCTCGAGGACACGCGCCGCGCCTACGAGCTCGGCCGGTACGGGTATTTCGAATGGAGCTCGGTCCTCGCGGAACTGCTCCAGGCCAACAGCGATCTGCTCGAAGCGCAGATAGCCGCGCATCAGCTCATCATCGAGATCGAACGCCTGACGGGTGTCGGCATTGCCGCGCCGGTCACGGTCCAGTGAGGTTCATTATGAAGAATCACAGCCAGCTACCCATCGTGTTCATCGCAGCGATACTTGCATCCTGCGGCGGCGAGACGCCGCCCGCGTTGCCCGGGGAGCCAGCCGAGGCAGCGCAGGAGCGCGGTCCCAACAACGGCATCATGTTGCGCGACGGCGATTTCGCGGTAGAGCTCGCGATCGTCGAAACGGGTGTCCCGCCAGAGTATCGCGCCTGGATTACGAACGCAGGCGAACCTGTCGCGCCGAACAGCGTCGATCTTGAAGTCCGGCTGATACGTCTCGGCGACGTTGTCGATCAGATCGGATTTAACCCGCAGGGAGACTACCTGCGCGGCGATACCGTCATTTACGAGCCGCACTCATTCACTGTGTCTGTCGACGCAACCATGGGGGGCAGTACGCATTCCTGGGGGTACGACAGTTTCGAGGGCCGCACCCGGATCAGCGCCGAGATGGCAGAAGCGTTCGGAATCGAAACCGCTGTCGCCGGTCCGGCCGTGCTCGAGGAGACCGCGACGATCTACGGCAGGATCGTGCCGAACACGGAGCGCGTACGCGAGGTGCGCGCGCGCTTCGATGGCGCGATACGCAGTGTTGACGTAGCGCTCGGCGAGACGGTTGCTGCGGGACAGAATCTTGCCACTGTCGAAAGCAACGAAAGCCTGAACGTCTACATGATCGCGGCGCCGATCGGTGGAGTCATTACCGAACGCATTGCCAATGCCGGTGAACAAACCGCTGGCCGCCCGCTGTTCACGATCATGGATACCTCGTCGGTCTGGGCCGAGCTCGCAGTGTTTCCGGGTGACCGCTCGCGAATACGCGTCGGCGCTGATGTCGAGATCATGCCGGCGACCGGCGGTGAATCCATCATGGGCACGATCTCCTACATCAACGTCACGGCGGCGGCGAATCAGGCAATCAACGCGCGCGTCGTGCTCGACAACAGTGACGGCAGCTGGCCGCCCGGAACCTATGTCACGGCGGACGTCAAAGTCGGCGAGTATGAAGTCCCGCTCGCTGTGAGACGCGAAGGCCTGCAAAGTTTTCGCGACTTCACCGTCGTCTACGCGCAGATCGGCGACCAGTATGAAGTGCGCATGCTGGATCTGGGTCGCCGGGCTGGCGACTGGGCCGAAGTGCTCGGCGGGCTCGAGCCCGGTACCCGCTACGTCACGACTAACAGCTATGTCCTGAAAGCCGACATCGAGAAAGCCGGCGCGGCACACGATCACTGAGTGAGGCGCGAGATATGCTCGATCTGATCCTCCGGTCCGTTATCCGCCAGCGCTGGCTGGTCATGATTTTGGTGGCGATGGTCGCCGGACTCGGTTTCTGGAACTTTCAGCGCCTGCCGATCGATGCCGTACCCGACATTACGAATGTGCAGGTGCAGATATTTTCCGTGGCGCCGGGGTACACGCCGCTCGAGGTCGAGCAGCGCGTCAGCTTCCCGCTCGAGAACGCGATGGCGGGGCTGCCGCGACTCGACTACACGCGTTCCATATCGCGTTACGGGCTGTCACAGATCACCGTGATATTCGAAGACGGCACGGATATTTATTTCGCGCGGCAGCTCGTGACCGAGCGCCTGACCGCGGCGCGTGCTTCGCTGCCGGTTTCCGTAGAGCCCGCACTCGGACCGATCGCGACAGGGCTCGGCGAGATCTTCATGTTCACGGTCGACGCCGCACCCGGCGCAACGAATCCTGACGGAACGATGATCACGCCCACGGATCTACGGACCGTTCATGACTGGGTTATTCGGCCGCAGCTGCTTCGCGTTCCCGGTGTCGTTGAAGTCAACCCCGTCGGCGGCTACAAGAAGGAATACCTGGTCGCGCCCGATCCCTCGAAGCTGCTTGCTTTCGGGCTCGCGTACGACGACGTCGTCGAGGCGCTGCGGCTCAACAATGACAACCGCGGTGCCGGATTCATCGAATTCAATGGTTCGCAGTGGCTCATGCGTGTGCCGGGCCAGGCAACCGAGATGCAGGAACTCGCAGACATCGTCGTTTCGATCAACGATGCGGGCGTGCCCATTCGAGTCTCGGACGTGGCCACGGTCGGTCTCGGGCAGGAACTGCGCCCCGGCGCCGCAACGCAAAACGGCCACGAGGTTGTCATGAGCACGGTGTTCATGCTCGTTGGCGAGAACAGTCGGACGGTCGCGAATGCCGTCGCGGAAAAGCTCGACGAGATCGCGCCGAGCCTGCCGGCAGGCATCTCCGCGACCGCGGTCTACGATCGAACCGAACTCGTCGACCAGACGCTGCGTACCGTGCGGGAGAACCTGACCGAAGGTGCGCTGCTCGTCATTGTCGTGCTGTTCCTGCTGCTCGGGCATGTCCGCGCCGCTATTCTGACGGCGATGGTCATACCTTTGGCCATGCTCATGACGGTCACGGGCATGGTGCAGGCACGCGTCAGCGCCAATCTCATGAGCCTCGGGGCGCTCGATTTCGGTCTGATCGTCGACGGCGCGGTCATCATTGTCGAAAACTGCCTGAGGCGGCTCGGCATTGCGAGCCAGGGCGGTGCGCTGGCGCTGAAGGATCGCCTGGCTGTCGTGCTCGATGCGACGCGCGAGGTCCGGCGGCCTGCACTCTTCGGCGAGTGCATCATCCTCGCGGTTTATATCCCGATCTTCGCGCTCACGGGGATCGAGGGAAAGATGTTTCACCCGATGGCGACGACGGTGGTTATGGCGCTGGCCAGCGCGATGTTCCTGTCGGTGACCTTCGTGCCGGCAGCGGTCGCGATCCTGTTTCGTGGACCGGTGCGCGAGAAGCGTAACTTCATCGTCGACGGTGCGCGGGGCGTGTACCGGCCGTTGCTCGCACTGAGCCTGCGATTTCGCTGGCTCACGGTTGCCGTGGCCGCTGCAGTTGTCGGGCTGGCCGCGTCGCAGACGGGCCGCCTCGGCTCAGAGTTTATTCCGAATCTCGACGAAGGCGACATCGTCATGCACGCTTTGCGAATACCCGGCACGTCGCTGCAACAGGCGGTTGCGTTGCAGGAGCAGCTGGAATCCCGCATTTCGGAGATGCCCGAGGTCGAGACCGTGTTCGCAAAGATCGGCAGCGCGGAGATCGCGACGGACGCCGTTCCGCCGAGTGTCGCCGATAATTTCATCATGCTGAAACCTCGTGACGAGTGGCCGGACCCGAATAAGCCGAAGGCTGAAGTCGTCGCGGATCTCGAGCGCGTCGTCACGCCGATACCCGGCAACCGCTACGAATTTCTGCAGCCGATTCAGATGCGCATGAACGAACTGATCGCGGGTGTGCGTGCGGAACTCGCCGTCAAAGTGTTTGGTGATGACTTCGACGAACTCATTCGTCTGGGCGGCGAACTCGAGGCGGCGATCCTCTCCGTACCCGGCGCAGCCGACGTCGCGGTCGAGCAAACCACGGGGCTTCCGGTCATGACGGTCCGTCCCAAGCGCGAGGTGTTGTCGCGCATGGGGTCGACAGTCGGTCAGCTGCAGGACGTGATCGCGACGGCATTGGGCGGTGTAGTTGCGGGTCAGATCTACGAGGGCGATCGACGCTTCGATATCGTCGTACGTCTGCCGGAGCACGTGCGATCCGATCCTGACCGGTTCGCCGCGTTACCCGTCCCGCTGCGCGACGGAGACTATGTACCGCTGCGGGAGGTTGCGGAACTCGAACTCATTACAGGTTACAACCAGATACCGCGAGAGAACGGGAAACGGCGTGTCGTCGTAACATCCAATGTTCGCGGTCGAGACCTCGGCTCATTCGTTACGGACGTGCAGGCTGCAGTAGCGGAACAGGTCGAAATACCGGCGGGTTACTGGGTCGAGTACGGCGGCACTTTCGAGAACCTGGAGTCCGCGTCGAACCGGCTTGCAGTCGTCGTTCCGATGACGCTGCTCATCATCGCCGTTCTGCTCGTCGTCGCGTTGGGTTCGTTCGTCGATGCGGTAATCATCTTCACTGGCGTACCGCTGGCGCTCACGGGCGGTATCGCAGCGTTGCTGATGCGCGGTATTCCGTTCTCGATCTCCGCAGCCGTCGGTTTTATCGCGTTGTCCGGAATTGCGGTCCTGAATGGTCTGGTGATGGTGACGTTCATCCGCGGCCTGCGCGCGGCTGGCAGGAGTCTCGATGACGCGATAACGGATGGCGCATTGACGCGCCTGAGGCCGGTTCTCATGACCGCGCTGGTCGCGTCGCTCGGTTTCGTGCCGATGGCGCTCAACACCGGTATCGGTTCCGAGGTGCAGCGGCCGCTCGCGACCGTCGTCATCGGCGGCATCATCTCCTCGACACTGCTGACGTTACTGGTATTGCCGGCGCTTTATCGGCTTGTCCACGCTCGCAGCGCTTCGCCAACGGAGACAGCGTCGGATTGACCTGTATGCCGGCGCGTCTCTGCGGTATAAGAAGGAGTTCAGAATAATAACGGGGGGAGCCGATGTCGCACACTGCAACCCTGACCCGGGCGGGCGTTGTCGTCCTGCTGTTGGCTGGCGCCGGATTCGCGGCCGCGCAGGGGGTTCAACCGCCCGTGCCGCACGCGTCCACGCAGGATCCGCAGGTTCGTGTAACGCTCGATCTGATCGCGCAGTGGGAGACCGAACTCTCCAATTGGGGTCGTTGGGGACCCGAAGACCAGCGCGGCACCCTGAATCTGATTTCGCCGAGCAAGACCCGCGAGGCTGCAGCGCTTGTCGTCGATGGCGTTTCCGTGTCGCTGGGGCATTTCGTTTCGGAAGAAGTTGCGATCGACAGCCAGACATTCGCGCCAACGCAGCACTGGATGACGCGAGTCGATCCCGAGACCGGTGAAGTGCTTGCAGCACTGGATGCGATGAGTTTCTCGATGCATGACGGCCAGCTATCGCACATGGACGCACTGTGCCACTACCGCATGGAAGCCGACGGGAAGAAGCTGATATTTAACGGCTATCCACAAAACCTCGATGCGGACGGTTGCAAGGACCTCGCTATCGACAGAATGGGCCCGGGCTACGTGACTCGCGGCGTGCTCGTCGACATGCCGCTGCTGCGGGGCGTCGACTGGCTCGATCCCAGCACGCCGATCTATGTGTCCGATCTGGAAGAGTGGGAGGAGTATGCCGGCGTGACTGTCGGCAGCGGCGATGTACTGCTCGTGCGCACAGGCCGGTGGATCAGGCGAGAACTGGAAGGACCCTGGGATTACGCCAACGAGGCTCCCGGGCTGCACGCATCCGTGCTGCCGTGGCTGAAAGAGCGTGGTGTCGCGCTACTCGTCGGCGATGCCGTTAACGATGTGCAGCCATCCGGGGTGGAGGGATTGCGTCGACCGATACACCAGGTTACCCAGGTCAATATCGGCCTGCCGCTGGTGGACAATGGATACCTCCGCGACGTCGCGAGAGAAGCCGAATCGCGACAGCGTTGGGAGTTCATGATTTCGTGGCAAATTTCGAAGGTGCCCGGCGGCACAGCCGGACCGTTCAACGCGCTGGCGACCTTCTGACAACGCTGCGGTTCGATTGGGGGAACGTGTTAATGCGGAACGTCTATATTGCTGTCGCTACTCTGCTGTCCGCGGTTTCCGGAGTGCGTGCGGCGAGCGCGCAGGACTTCGAGCTGCTCGAAGCGACAATCGACAGTGTTCACGCAGCCATGGAAGCAGGTAATCTGTCGTGTGTGGAGCTCGTTGCGTCTTACCTCGATCGCATTGACGCGTTCGACAAAGAGGGACCCGAACTCAACACGATCCAGTACATCAACCCGGACGCGCTCGAGGAAGCGGAAGCGCTCGACGTGGCGCTGGAAGATTCGGGTCGCGCAGGACCATTGCATTGCGTACCGGTTCTCCTGAAGGACCAGGTCGAGACCGCCGATATGCCGACGACTTACGGCTCCATCCTGTTCGATGGGTTCATGACCGGGCGGGATGCGACGATAGTGATGCGCATGAAAGAAGCCGGCGCAATCATCCTGGCGAAGACGAACATGGGCGAATACGCGTTCGGCTATCTGGGATCGGCTTTCGGAATCGTCCGCAACGCATACGACCCGGCACGCATTCCGAGCGGTTCATCGGCCGGGACGGGCTCGGGAATCGCGGCCAACTTCGGTCTCGTGGGGATCGGCGAGGATACGGGTGGCTCGATTCGCGGTCCGGCTGCGGTCAACAGCCTGGTTGGCCTGAGGCCCACAGTACCGCTCGTGAGCCGCTTCGGGATGATGCCCGCCACGCCTTCCAACGATACGCTCGGCCCGATAACGCGGACGGTGACGGATGCAGCAATCCTGCTCGGCGTCATTGCCGGTTACGACGCGAACGATCCGGTCACCGCCGAGTCGGTCGGTCGCATGCCTCACAGCTACCGCGAACAGCTCGCGGCGGACGGCCTGTCGGGGGCGAGAATCGGCGTCGTCCGCGAGCCGATGGATCCCGCCACGGATCCCGATTCGGATGACTATCAACGGGTGCAGTCGGTATTCGATCAGGCGCTCGTCGATCTCGCGGCGCTCGGCGCCGAGGTCATCGATGCGGTCGAGATCCCCTTACTCGAACTCGTTAACCCGACCTATGGCAGCGATCTCTACACGACTGAGCAAGCCATGAACGGTTATCTCCAGCAATTCGACAACGCTCC
>JAHEKF010000074.1:7729-11795 GCA_024638465.1 Rhodospirillaceae bacterium
CCGAGGTCATCGATGCGGTCGAGATCCCCTTACTCGAACTCGTTAACCCGACCTATGGCAGCGATCTCTACACGACTGAGCAAGCCATGAACGGTTATCTCCAGCAATTCGACAACGCTCCTGTCTCGAGTGTGCGCGAGATACTCGTTTCGGGAACGGTGACGCCCAAACGGGCCGTGTCGCTGATCGAAGTCGTAGGCAAGACTCCCGATGATTACGGCTATCTCGAGGTCCTCAAGATTCGGGAAGCCGTCCGCCAGTCGGTGCTGAAAGTCATGGCGGATCACCGGCTCGATGCGCTGGCGTATGCGACCTTCGATCACCAGACGACCGTGATTCCGGACGATGCATTAACGAACCCGGCCAGCGATGACGGCTACGGTCGGGGTAACAATCGACGACTGAGTCCGCTCACCGGGCTGCCGGCGCTCACGGTGCCCGCGGGATACACGGCAGACGGTTTGCCCGTCGGTCTGGAACTGCTGGGCCGCGCGTTTACAGAGGCAGAGCTGCTGCGCTTCGCGTACGCGTACGAACAGGGGACGCTGCGACGCAAGCCGCCGGCTGCTTTGCCGGCGCTGGACTAGCCGCGGTGACCTTGACCAGTTGCGCCGGTGTTCGATGCGACGGTTTTTGCTCGACGTTGGACGTAGAATAAGGTCATGCGACGCGGCGGACGCATAGTAATCATCTCGGCGCTCCTCGCTTCCTGGGCGACGATGGCGCTGGGCCAGCAACCCGCGCAGGAAATTCCCCGCACCGCCGATGGTACGCCGCGGCTCGACGGAATCTGGCAGGCGCTGACCGAGGCCAACTGGGATATTCGCCCACATGCCGCGGGTCATCCGATACTTCCCGAACTCGGCACCTTTACCGCGGTACACCCGGGACTCGGCATCATTGAGGGAGATGAGCTGCCGTATCAGGACTGGGCGATCGCGCAGCAGCAGGAGAACTACGCGAATCGCCTCGAGCGCGATCCGGAAGCCAACTGCTTCATGCCGGGCGTGCCGCGAGCGACCTATATGCCGCACCCGTTCCAGATCCTGCAGACGCCGGATCTCGTCATGATCGCGTACCAGTATGCGAATGCCATTCGCACCGTTCACATGAACGACCCCGGTCCCGCGCCGAATTACAGCTGGATGGGCTGGTCGGTCGGGCACTGGGAAGGCGACACGCTCGTCGTCGACGTAACGGACCAGAACGATCAGACCTGGTTCGACCGTGCCGGCAATTTCCATAGCGAGGCGCTGCACGTCGTCGAGCGCTATACGCCGCTTGGCCCGAATCACCTTCAATACGAAGCGACGATCGAAGACGCAAATGTTTTCACGCAGCCCTGGACGATCAGTCTTCCGCTGTATCGCCGCATCGAGGAGAACATCGAACTCATGGAGTTCAAATGTGTCGAGCTCGTCGAAGAGAAGATCTACGGCCATCTCCGGAAACAGACTGATGAAGATGAACAAGCAGAGGATTGAGCGTCATTGCCTCGTGGTCATCGCCGCCGCCGCACTCGCGGTAGCTGGTTCTGCGTCGAGTCAGGACACGCCACCATTCGATCCGGACTATGAGGTTCCGCGCACGGCGCACGGGCATCCGGACCTCCAGGCCGTCTGGTCGAACGCGATACTGACGCCGCTCGAGCGCCCCATCGAGTTCGGCAATCAGGCGTATCTGACAGAGGAACAGGCAAACGCGTACCGGGATCGACGACTCCAGGAAACCTATCGCGGTGATCGTCAGGACAACGTCGAGCTCGATGTCTCTTTCGCCTATAACGATTTCTGGTGGGACTGGGGCGAGGATATCGCCCGGACGCGCCGTACTTCGCTGGTCATCGACCCGCCCAACGGGAGAATTCCGCCGCTGACTCCGGAAGCGCAACGACGCCGCGACGAGCGCATCGCGCGCCGCATCGAGCAGCCCGCGGATGGACCGGAAGATCGCCTGCTCAGAGAGCGCTGTATCGTTTGGGATGGTAACAACGATGCCGGCGCGGGTCCGCCGATGATGCCGGCGTCCTACAACAACAATTTTCAGATCGTGCAAACTGAGGACTACGTCCTGCTGCTCAAAGAGATGGTCCACGAGACACGCATAGTCCCGCTCGACGGTCGTCCGCATCTTCCCTCCGGTGTCCGCCAATGGCTCGGCAGCTCACGCGGTTACTGGGAGGACGATACGCTGGTCATCGAGACGAAGAACCTGACAGGCAAGACCAGCTACATGGGCGCGTCAGAGAATATGCATCTGACCGAGCGATTCACCCGCGTTGCGGACGATATTCTTCTGTACGAGTTCAGGGTGGACGACCCGGAGGCTTTCGAGCGTCCGTGGACGGCACAGATACCGACCGTGAAACTGGACGGATTGATCTATGAGTTCGCCTGTCATGAAACCAACCGCGGCATGATGGGCTTGTTGAGCGGCGCACGCGCGGAAGAGGCAGCCATGCGCGAGGCCGGTAGCGACTGAGAGGTGAGAATCATGAATAAGAGAATGTCTCGGATCGCTGGTTCAGTCATGTCTGTGGCCGCAACGTCGGCTTACGCGCATCACTCGTTTCTGGCGGAGTTCGATCCCGATCAGCCGATCCAGCTCCGCGGTACGCTTACGCAGATCGAGCTCATCAACCCGCATTCCTGGTTCCATATCGACGTTGTTTCCGAAACCGGCGAAGTCGAGAGCTGGGCGATCGAGGCCGGAACGCCGAACACGCTGTACCGTAAGGGCATCAACAGGAATACGCTACCGGTCGGCGTAGAGATAATCGTTGACGGCTACCGCGCCAAGAACGGCACGAACACGATGAGCGGTCGCGATATCACTTTTCCGGATGGCCGGCAGCTCTATCTCGAAGGGTCTGCACCGCCGGCGCCTGAATAACAATGTGCTTCGCTGGCATCCGAGCCGCACTCGGAGCTAGGATAGAGTTCCAAGAGTCGACGCTATGATCGGCCGACCGAAACAACAACAGCAGGGGACACAAGATGGCGGAGTTCGATCCCGATAAACTAAGAAAGCGCCTGGATCAGCTTAACGAAGAACAGCTCGCGACGATGGAAAAACTGGTCGAAGAGCTCCTTACCAAGACGGAAGACACGGTTGCTCGCCCCAGGCGGGCCGAGCCGGATGACGCGTCGCCGCGCCCGGCATCAGCAGCATGAAAGTTCGCACAGTTTTGATTGTGGCCGTTCTGTCCGTCGGCCAGCCCGCCGGTGCTCACCATAGCGACGCCGCGCTCGATATGAACCGCGAAATCGACATTGAAGGCACGGTCGTCGAGTATACGCTGCGCAACCCGCACAGCTATTTCGGCGTCGAACGCGTAAACGATGCCGGCGAGACGACCGTCTGGGAAGTGCAGATGGGGTCTGCGTTAAGCATGTCTCGTCGCGGCTGGAATCGCGATACGCTGTCGCTGGGAGATCGAGTCGTGGTCCGCCTGCATCCGGCGCGCGACGGGCGCCCTTATGGACTCATTACCGGGGTTCAGCGAAACGGCGTGCCGGTCTCTTACGAGCACCTGCCGCCACCGTCCGTCCAGGCGCGCACTACGACCATCGAAGGTGTGTGGATGGTGGACGAAGACAGCCTGGGACCCGACTATCCGGGCGGCCTCGACCAGCTCATGTCGCGAGACCTGACGTTGACCGAGAAAGCGCGTGTCGCCCGCGATGCTTTCGATCAGGATTCGTTCGACAATCCCGAGCTCAGCTGCATCACGAAGCCGACGCCCGGCGGGCTCATCTATACGGACATTTATCCGCTGGAGATAGAGTTTCTCGAAGACCAGCAAATCGCGATGATCCGCGTTCAGTACTTTGACCAGGAGCGGACCGTTTACCTGGACGGCCGGGAGCATCCGCCGGCCGACCAGCGAACTCACGAGGGCCACTCCATCGGCTGGTGGGAGGGCGACACGCTCGTTGTAGACACTCGCAACTTTGCCGATGATCGTTCGCCGTATCAGAACGGTGTACCGTCCGGTGCAGAGAAGCACGTGATCGAGCGCTATCGCCTCAACGATGGCGGGACGCATATGACGATGGAGTTCTTC
>JAHEKF010000144.1 GCA_024638465.1 Rhodospirillaceae bacterium
ATGTTGGCCATCTGAACGTTACCTCCTGAAATCGCGCGACGCTGCGCGAGGCGCAATCCTAGCACAGCGTTCGCGCGCGAATCATGCGCCTCAAAAGTGCTAAACTTCGCAGCCCTCTGATTGCGAGTCAATCCGTACAATCACGACATGACATACTGGTTAATCAAGTCAGAACCCGACGCATACAGCATCGACGACCTCGAACGCGATGGCCGCGAGATGTGGGACGGCATTCGCAACTACCAGGCGCGCAACATGATGCGCGACGACATGAAAATCGGCGATGACGTCTTCTTTTATCACTCGAACTGCAAGGAGCCCGGCATCGTCGGTATTGCAAAGGTCGCCAGTGATCCTTATCCCGACCCGACGCAATTCGACAAGAAATCGAAATACTTTGATCCGAAAAGCGATAAAGACAATCCCCGCTGGTGCCTCGTCGATATCGAATTCGTTCGCAAGACAAGAAGAAACCTGACGCTGAGCGAACTCAAAGCAGCGAAAGGCCTCGACGGCATGATCCTGACGCGCAAAGGCAATCGCCTTTCGATCATGCCCGTCAGCAAGAAGCACTGGACGAAGATTTTAAGCCTTGAATAAGTCACGCACAGCCATCGTCGTGCTATTGATAATCGTCGCGGCGCTCTGGATTCTTACACCGGCGAAGCTACAGCCCGCGGTCGAACTTCTCGTCCTGCCGGACGACCTGGATACATGGCTGCGACAAACGGAACAACAGGCATCTGATCGCTATGGCCTCGTTCCCGGAACCGAAAAACGCATCACCTGGGCTGGCGAGCACAGGCAAACGCCCTACTCGGTGCTTTACCTGCACGGCTTTTCCGCGACGCGCCAGGAAACGGCGCCGCTGGCCGAGATCGTCGCAACCACGCTGGGCGCCAACCTATACGAGACGCGCCTGACCGGCCATGGGCGCGAGCGCGAACCGCTCAGCGACGTTCGCGCCGAAGACTGGCTGCAAGACGCCGTTGAAGCGCTAACGATAGCCGCCCGGCTCGGCGAACGGGTCATCGTTATCGGCACTTCGACCGGCGCAACGCTCGCCGTGGCGATGCTGGGCCATCCTGTAATGGATGCCGTCGATACGCTGGTCATGATCTCGCCAAACTTCGCGCCGCGCGACACAAACGCGCTCTGGCTGACGCGACCGGCAGGGCCACTCCTCGCGAAAATGATGGTCGGAGACACGCGTAGCTGGGAACCGCACAATGAACAGCAGGGGCGCTACTGGTCGACGAGCTATCCGACGACGTCGGCGATAGAAATGATGCGCCTTGTGGGCCTTGCGAATCGTCACCTGCCGGCCGACATTAAACAGCGGCTCCTGATGTTCTATTCATCCAGGGACGCCGTTATCGCACCGGCCGCCGCACTAGCCGTCTTTGAACAGACCGGCGCGCCGCAAAAAGCCGCGGTAGAAATCAACGATGTCGGTGATCCCAGCCAGCACGTGCTGGCCGGGGACGTCCTGTCCGGCCCGACGACGCAGCAGATCGCAGACAACATCGTCGAGTTTATTTTGCACCCATCTCCTTGAGTTTCTCTTGTACCGGTGCCGCGCCGCCGAGCGCGAGCATGATGATCAGGTCGCCCGGACCAGCCCAATCAACCGCGTGCATAAAGGACTCCATTTCGGTCTCGAAGTGCTTTATCTGCGACGATTCGGCGCCTGATCTGAGCAGCTCGTCCCTGATGATGCCGTAAACCTCATCGTGCTCGCGCCCGCGGTGGTACGGCGCAAGTTCCGATACAACCACGCGATCAAGTCCGATTGACCAGGCGTCGCGGGCGAGCTCACGAATCAGCTCATCCGTACGATCGCCGGCCTGCCCGAAGCAGAGCACCCTGCGCTTCGCCGGGATCACACTTGCCATATCGAAAAGCGCTGACATTGCGGCCGGGTTGTGGGCAAAATCGACGAGAACTTTGCTGCCATCGAGATCGTAAATATTACAGCGACCCGGGTTTTCGTCCTGCACCATGGTCGTCAGTCCGCTCCTGATGTCAGGGACAGAGATTCCCAGGCACCAGGTGAGCGCCGCCGCCGCGAGTGCATTGGCGACGTTGTGTCGCGCTGCGCCGCCAAGCGCGATCGGAATCTCGTGACTGCGACAAATCACATCTCGTGCGTCGCCATCGATTTTCACGAGCTTCTCGCCGTCAAGCACGAACGCAAGTCCGCCGTTGGCGACGTGTTCTGCGATTTTTTTATTACGAGCGTCCAGGCTGAACCACACGAGCTTGCCCGTGTAATCCCTTGACCTGGCGCACAGCAAGGCGTCTTCAGCATTGAGGATCAGTCGTCCCGATTCCTCGACGGCCCGGCTCACAATCCATTTGATCGCCAGCAGCTCGTCGAGATTCCGCGAGCCAAAATCGCCGAGGTGATCCTCGCTGATGTTCGTGATAAGCGCTGCGTCCGCACGCCCGACGCCGAGCCCGCGACGCAACAATCCACCGCGCGCCGTTTCCAGGATTGCGATATCGACATTTTGTTCGCGCAAGACAGCGCGAGCGCCGCCCGGTCCCGACCAGTCACCCCGATCGAGTACATCTTCATTGACGGCAATCCAGTCCGTCGAACTCAAGCCGACGTTTTGCCCCGCTGCGCGCAGAATATGCGTCGCGAAGCGAACCGTAGTCGTTTTGCCATTGGTGCCGGTCACTATTCCGATCGGTATGTCGTGAAATCTGTCCCAGTCGAGTGAATCCGGGATTTCCGTGACCGGCCAGGTCTCAGACCCGCGGCCGAGACCGACGGAGACGAAATCGTCATCCCAAAGCAGAGTCTTGCCATGAGCAGCCGCTTCGTCAACGAGCCACATCAGCTCTTCGTTGGCCTCTTCCGCGGCCGATGCACGAATCGCTTTCACGGCCTCTTCGAAGTCGGGTTCTTCGCTGGCGACGCCGAGCTCAAATGCGCTCGCGGCCCAGGCC
>JAHEKF010000075.1 GCA_024638465.1 Rhodospirillaceae bacterium
GCGGAAATCGATCGAAGGTGCCGTCGAAAAGCAGACGCGTCAGGAACAACGTGGTCTCGAGCGGGTTACCGATGGTGTTGCCGAGATCACCGGGGAAGTCCAATCCGCCCTCCTGCACGAGGTTCGGCGCGCCGGCAGGATGAATGAATACGGGAACGCCGAGCTCGACGCAGCGCTCCCAGAACGGATCGAAGTCCGTAGAAGCCGGGACATCACCGTTGACATGACCGCCGACCGAAGCTCCCCTGAAACCGAGTTCGTTGACGGCATATTCGAGTTGATCCGCCGCGAGATCGGGGTGCTGCAACGCGACTGACGATAGCGCAACGAAACGGCCGGGAAACTGCGCGCAGAAGTCCGCCAGACCCTCGTCCTGCACACGAATGATTCGCTCCGCCAGCTGTCTATCGGCTGCATACCACCAATACTGGTTGGCGCTGAGCACGGCCAGATCGATGCCCCACTCGTCAAGAACGCCGACGCGATCGGGTGTCAGGAGTGCCGGGCCGCCGATGCGTCGCTCCAGAGGCGTACCCCGGACTACTTCCTCGACCTCACCAATGAATGCGTGGTTGTGGATATCCACGACCTTGACGCGGTAGCCGTCAATGAAGACTTCACGGCGCGCCTGACCGAGTGCCGGTCCGGCGAGCATGAATCCGGCCGTAGCACCGCAAACGGTACCTAAGAAACTTCTGCGACTGTGCATAACCCCTCCCTATCCAATCGCTGATCGACGCTCGCTGAACTTTCCGCGAGTTGAATTCGCTTGGAGATTAGCATACCGGCAGCGCCGGATCGGATCAGGGGCAGGAAAAATAAATACGCTAAACTGGTGCTGCCATGTCGAGCACTTACGCATTCGCAACCGTATTGCGGGCTCTGTTTCTGGCCGGGCCACTATTTGTCGCCTCTGCGAGCGCCCAGGAATTAGATCGAGCCGGCGCGGAGGCGGAGTTCCATTTCGCTCGGATGGCGTTTGGCGTGGGCGGAGGCCCGGCGAGCCGAAGCCGGCGAGAACCCTGGCTGCGAGACTGGCCCGACGCCGAGGTTCACTTCGTCGAAGGCATCTCCCGGCTCACAAGAGTCGATTCCGGTCGTGAAAATCGACAGGTTCGCCTGGACGACGCTACGCTGTTCAACTATCCACTGCTCTATGCGGTAAAAGTGGGATTCTGGGACCTAAGCGATTACGAAGCTTCGCGCCTCCGGGAATACCTGCTGCGAGGAGGATTCCTGATTGTCGATGATTTTCACGGCCCCTATGAATGGGCGACTTTCACGACATCGTTAAAGCGCGTGTTCCCCGACCGGCCGATCGTCGAGATACCTGTCGAGCACGAAGTTTTCAACGTTCTTTACACTCTCGATCAGCGAGTGCAGATACCGGGCGCTCAGGCGATACGATACGGCGTGACCTGGGAAGATCCGCAGGGGAAGACGCCTCACTGGCGCGGCGTCTATGACGACGAGGGCCGCTTGCTCGTCGCAATCAACTTCAATATGGATCTGGGTGACGCCTGGGAACACGCCGATGACGCGTTCTACCCCGAGCCGCTCACCGCATTGGCCTATCGATTCGGCGTGAACTATGTCATTTATTCAATGACGCACTAGGTGCCGCACGAGCCTGGCAATCAAACAAGCGCTGCAGTCGCAGCCGACCAATTCAGACAGTCGCGATCGTCATATACCCAGCTTGCCTAGCGTATCTGCAATTTCGCCTAGGATATTGGCGAGACGCGGATGATCTACCTCGAACTTTACAGTAAGCTTCTCGAGTCGCTCTCTGCCCGACTGTGCTTCAACCGGCTCATCTCCGACTATTTGCTCGATGTCGTTCGCTACTTCCCTGAGCAATGCGTGCAGATCGTCATCGAGATTCTTCGCCGCCGATGGAAGTTCCGCATGAAGTTTCTTTAGATCTTCTCTCAGAACTTCCTTGTGCGCGGAAGCGTCTGCTGGATTTTTGTGCCGATCCTTTCTCATCAACTTATTACTCGCATGTGGCGAAAGATAATATTATCGCGCATAAGAGGGATCATCTTGCATATTCGGCTCGGGGTGTCGATCTGAAGCTCTGCTGACGGCCGGAAGTAATTACCCGCAGCATCGTAGACGAAGCCAGCAGCCCTTATTGCGAGCCGGGCTACGCCTTCGAGCATCCTTTGTTTCTTACTGCCGCTTGGCTGCCCTGCGTTTCGACTTCGTCGGCGGATTCTTAGCGACGTAGCGGTGCTCCTCAACCAACTTCAAGAGGTCGTAAGCGCTCAGAATTCCGACCAGTTTCTTCTCGTGAGTTACGACTACCCGATGGATACGGTGATTGCGCATAACGCGCGCGGCAATACTGACGTCGTCATACATGGGAACGGTGTAGACCTTCTTTGTCATTAGCGCGCTGATTGGAGAGCTGCCTTTCAGCTCCGACACCATATCCGAGGAAGAAACTATTCCTACCGGCTCACCCTCCGAATTAACGATAGGGACTGCGCCGATCTTACTCTTTGCCATCATGCCTCGGACATGATCGATGCTTTTATGCGGCTGCGTCGTTACCACGGCATCACTCATCAACTCTGCAACTTTTACACTCATAGCCCCGCCTGGTCAGATAGCCTGATGATCTGAATCTGTCATGGCCCGGGATGCCTAAGAATACGTAGTTCCACGTAGGCACCATGAACCTGGAACGCCCTCTGAGCAGGCTGCCGATTGCTCCGCAAACCGCCTGTTTACCTGCTGTGGCTATCGGCACAATGGCAGATTTTCGCAAACTCGGAAACTACTGATACTGGTCAGCCTTTCACCCGGTTAACCTCAATTCGTTCTTGGCCGGAAAGTGACATGAGCGACAGGATGAAGTCTTTCGAAAAAATATTCGTGGTAATCGATCCAACTCGGCTGATTCAGCCCGCATTAATTAAGGGAGAGTGGATAGCTTCCAACGCGGATGCTGCGTTGGTTCTCTATTGCTGCATCTTCAATGAAGCTTTCGCCGACGATGAGTCGGAACAGCAGACCGAAATCGAGATCACGCGAGAATGCCTGGAGCGGCTGGCTGCACGACCGCGCGAGAATGGGATTGACGTAGAGATTCGAGTCGAATGGAATTCTGACTGGCGTGGCGCGGTCTTGGCGGCCGCCCAGGACGAAAGCAGCGATCTGGTGATCAAACTTGCATCGCGACACTCTGCAATGGGGCGACGCCTCAAGAGAACGTCTGACCTGTTGCTCGTTCAGGAATGCGCTTGCCCGATTCTACTGGTCGGCAAAAACCGGGTCTGGGGAAATAAAAGACTATTGGCTGCAGTCAAGTTGAAACCAGAAGACAATGTCCATGAGCTACTGAACGAGCAGCTTATCGACTTATCTCATAACATTGCGTCGCTGGCCGAGCTCAATCTATATGCTGTAACAGCGTATAAGGGCGATGACATGTATTTTGATCGTCAAAAATTCGCCAACATGTGCCGCCTGCCTCGTGACCGCGTGTTCGCGTCGGACGGAGCTCCCGAGCGCGTTATCGCCAGCGTCGCCGATGATATTAAAGCCGACATGATTGTAATCGGCAATCCTGGGGATGGAGAGCGCAACACGGCCGTGCTATTAATCGATCAGGCCGACACGGACATTCTATTTCTGCCGCAACGATAGCTACTAAAGCCGCTCCTGCGATTCGGACGACCGCTTCCTGGATCCATACCCGGACCTGCAGGCACGCCGAAACCGGGTCTTACCATCCGGCGATAAGCGCAGCTAAGTCGTCGCCGCGTCTCGCGGATAACGAATCCGCTCTACGAGTTCCTGCACTTTCTGCGACGGCGGTGCGGTCATTCGGCTCACGGAGATCGCCACGATGAAGTTGAGGCACATGCCGATCGCGCCGATACCCTCGGGTGAAATACCGAAAATCCAGTTTTCAGCGACGTTGTTTATCCAGGGCGAACCGATCCAGCGCAGAAACAGGCCTTTGTAGACCTCGATATAGCCGTAGGTAAACACCAGCCCCGTTAACATGCCCGCGATCGCACCTTGCGTATTGACGCGTATCGAGAAGATTCCGAGCAGAATGACCGGAAAAAGCGAGGCGGCAGCCAGGCCGAACGCAAACGCCACCACTTGAGCGACGAATGCGGGCGGGTAGTAACCGAGAAACCCAGCGATGCAGATCGCGACGCCGGCAGAGATTCGTCCGGCAAGAAGCTCCCGTCGCTCGGAGATATTCGGTGCGAACACTCCTTTTAGCAGATCATGAGATACCGATGCCGAGATGACGAGCAGCAGACCCGCGGCAGTCGATAACGCGGCTGCAATTCCGCCCGCCGCGATAAGCGCGATGACCCACGATGGCAGCTGCGCGATCTCCGGGTTCGCGAGTACCATGATGTCGGGATCGACACTGAGCTCATTGCCGTTCCATCCAAAGCCGCTAGCTCGTGCAGCAAACTCCGCATTCTGATCGTTGTAGTACTGGATCCGTCCGTCGCCATTTCGGTCGTCGAAGACCAGCAGGCCGGTAGATTCCCAGGTTCGAAACCAATCAGGGCGCTCCGCGTAAACCAGATTCGCAGCCGGATCACCGACGGGACCGGTCTGAATCGTTTCTGTTAGATTCAGCCGTGCCATCGAACCGACGGCAGGCGCAGTAAGATACAGAAGCCCGATAAAGGCCAGCGCCCAGCCGGCCGAAAGTCGTGCATCGCGGACTCTCGGCACCGTGAAGAAACGCACGATGACATGCGGTAATCCCGCGGTGCCAACCATCAGCGCGAGCGTAATCGCAAACACATCGATCGTACTCTTGGTGCCGGATGTGTACTCCGAAAAGCCGAGCGCCGTCACGACCTCGTTCAGTTTCGCAAGCAGGTAGATATTCTCGCCGCGCACTTCGCTGCCGAACGCAACTTGCGGAACGGGCACACCGGTAAGCTGAAGCGCGATGAAAATCGCCGGAACCGTATACGCAAGGATCAACACGCAGTACTGCGCGATCTGGGTATAGGTAATGCCCTTCATTCCGCCAAGCACCGCATACACAAACACGATACTCATGCCGACGACGAGGCCTGCGCCGATAGGAATCTCCAGGAACCGCGAGAACACGATACCGACACCGCGCATCTGACCGGCAACATAGGTGAACGAAATGAATACGAGGCAAATTACAGCAACGATTCGAGCGATTCTGGACTCGTACCGCTCGCCGATAAACTCGGGCACAGTGAACTTGCCGAACTTGCGCAGATAGGGCGCGAGCAGAAGCGCCAACAGGACATAGCCGCCGGTCCAGCCCATCAGATAGACCGAGCCGTCGTATCCGAGGAATGCGATCAGGCCCGCCATCGAGATAAATGACGCGGCCGACATCCAGTCCGCGGCGGTTGCCATTCCATTCGCGACAGGATGGACGTGTTTGCCAGCGACGTAGAAATCGCCGGTGTCAGCGGCCTTCGACCAGATCGCAATACCGATGTAGACCAGGAAGCTGGCGCCGACGACGAGATAAGTGAGGGTTTTGAGCTCCACGTCGCTATTTCTCGTCGACGTCGTGTTCCCGATCGAGCTTGTTCATGCGCCACGCGTAATAAAAGATAAGCGCGACGAAACAGACGATCGAGCCCTGCTGCGCGAACCAAAAGCCGAGGTCGAACCCGAAGACCTGAATCTGATTCAGCGCATCGACAAAAATCACACCGAAACCGAACGAGACGACGAACCAGATCACGAGACAGATCGCGACGAGGCGCAGGTTGGCGCGCCAGTATTGCTTTCTGGCTTCTTCAGATGCCATATGGGATCCCCAGAGCAGGTTGTTAGTCTAGGGTCAGGCGATCCGCAATTCCAGCCGAGTCGCCCCCACGCCAGACAGTGCAGAAGTGTTCACCCGCTAAATAGCGGGCGCTGCGCCCGGATCCACCCAAACCACTTCTCCGTTCACTAACGTCAGTACCGAACGCAGACTACGAATGTCGCTGTCGGAAACGGTAAGGTAGTTGTCGCTCAATACGACCAGGTCGGCGAACTTTCCGACTTCAATGGAGCCGAGGTCGTCTTCGTCCATCGAAACCCAGGCACTGCCGAGCGTATAGGTCTTCAGCGCTTCGATTCTCGTTAGTTCCTGGCCCGCGTTGACGTGGTAGCCGCCGACATTCATCCCGGTCACCATGTAATAGATCGAGATCCAGGGATTCATTGGCTGAGCGTTCGTACTATCGGTACCACCCCCGATCGGGACGCCCATATCTGCAAGCATACGTAGTGGCGGACCGCCCTGGTTGTTGGTCACGTTGCCGCGATTGAGATAGCGATGGACCTGGACAGTCACGCCGCCACCCAGCGTCTTCAGACGTTGCGCAATTTCCGGCGTGATTTGCTGCACATGGGTAAGCGTCCAGCGAAGGTCGGTAATCGGCGCGACCTCATGAGCCGCCTCGAACGCCGCGATATGCGCGGTGTTGTCAGCGGGTTGGCTCGAATGCTGCTCGAGACTCCAGCCTTTTTGAGCAGCGATCTTCGTAACGGCTTCGAAAGCCGGCCCGCGTGAATCGGTCACGATGTTCTCGCCGACGCCGGCAACGCGCAACATGTCATCGCCAAAGCCCATGAATGCGTTACGCATGCGTTGCTCGGCACCGGAGTTCCCGTCGCCGTTACCGACAACCTCGTCAGAACTCATGAACATCAGGCGGACTCGCATGCTGAGACCGTCGTTGCGCCAAAGATGCAGCAGAGTCTCGTAATCCTTATAGGGCTCGAAAAGCTGCGCACCGCGCCGCGGCGTACCGCCCTGATCCCGAACCGTTGTCAACCCGAGACTGTTCGCATGCCGCATGAACTCAGTGGCACCACGCATCCGGTCCTCGTCGGTCTGCAGGCTCTTGAGATATTCATACGCCGCGATCGCATTACCGGGACCTCCACCCATCGCTATCAAGCCGTTGCCCTCGACCTCGATGCCAGCGGCCTCCAGAAGGGACTTGCCGATGCTATTGACGACGGCCGGACCATTAGCCCGCAGGTGCAGATAAAACGGATGATCCGTAGCAGCCGTATCGAGTTCTTCCAGCGTGGGAAACCGGTTCTCGCCCAGAAATTGAATCGGATCCCATCCGCCTACAGCCGTGATCCACTCCCCTTCGGGAACGCCAGCGGCTCTCGCTTCGATCGCTTTCAGTAACTCGGCAATAGAGGCAGCCGCTTCCAGGCCGCCGCGCAAATCGTGCCCGGGACGCAGCGTTCCGCGGATGAAATGCATGTGTGAGTCGTAAAGACCCGGAACCACGGTGCGGCCGTCCAGATCGACTTCGCGCGCAGCGTTCGCGAGCGGATGCGTATCGTCATCGACTGCTTCGATCCGGCCGCGGTATATGAGCACACTACTTGCAACCGTGTCGTCGCCGTCCAGCGTCAGGATGTGGCCATTCGTGAACAGTAGCGGCTCATCCTGAGCCTGCGCCATTGATATAGAAACTGCGCCTGTCAGGACGACGAGGGCCGCCCTCGCGATCGTCGTTATCATTGAGATCCCCTGGTTCGGCAAAACCACGCCGAATTATCGATTATCTACTGGCTTCTATTGATAACGTATATTCCATGGAAAACCAAGGCTGGGATGTCCAGCGTCGGAGCTGATCAGGAAAGGTAAAGAGTGGAACTTCGCACTCAACGAAATCAGTATTGCGCACGATCACGCCCGAGTAGCGAATACGCGAGAACCTCCACGTCGTGAAACGTTTCCTTGTACCTGAGAGATACTCACCCGAGTGGTGGACGTGGATCGCCAGCGCGACCACGCTCTTTGCGGGCGTATCCTTCGGCGGCCTTTATTACTTCGGTATTTTCGAAGGTCTTTACACTCTGATAGGCGCGGTAGTCGTGATCTCCATCGCCGGCGATATTGTGGTTGCCTACTCATTCGAGGCAATCGCTCCGTCGCGAATCTCCCTCGCGCCGGGTGAACGCGCCCGGCACGACGAAGAAATTTCTTCGTTGGGCACAGTCGAATCGGGCTTCGATTCGGAAGCGACCGGAAAGATCACTGTGCGCGGCGAACACTGGAGCGCTCGCCACTTCCAGGGACTCGTCGTTGATTTGAAGCCCGGAACGGAAATCCGGATCGTCGGCAGAGACGGGCTGACGCTGCTCATTCGCGAGGTAGGATAACGATCCATGTGGCAGACCCTGAAGTTGTGGCTCGCTGCGGCGGCTATCGGAGCCGCCGGCATGGTGCTGCTGCTATTCGTCGTGGGCACACTGACCAGCCTGCCCGATCGCCCGGGTACCGCCGACATCCGGAACGAATCGGAAGATCCCGAAGCGACACAAACCGACGACTCGTGCTCGTTCCGGATCTTCGGCTCCGTAGTGGACGAATTCGGGAATGCAGTCGAGGCAGTCACGATCAGCCTTCGCGGCGACGGCCCCTTTGCAACGTCGAACCGTGCAGTCGTTTCGAATTCCAGTGGCCGGTTCGTGTATCTGGAATCAGGGTATAGCGCGTGCGTTCTCGAGGACCTCTATATAACCGTCAACGATCCCGCGAATCGCTTTCGCGAGTGGAGTCGGCCGGAGCCCGTACGGAACGACGAACAGCTCAGGGTCGTGCTCGACAGCTTTTAGGGCAACAACCAATCGCAAGACCAGAAGCGGCACCTTCACAGCCGTTTTTTTGCCACGGCGATTCCATACTAGTAGGCTGCGTTAACAAGTCCGGCAGCCGAGAAAAATAAGGAGACCGCATGGAGTTTTTCGTTTTCCTCCTTCGCCGAGTTCTCTCAGACCGGCCCAAGCAAGAATCCGGTGAACCGTCATGAGTGCCGGCGGTCGATGTCTTTGCGGTGCCGTCTCGTTCGTGGCGGAGGGTGTACCCACGGAAGTGCATGCCTGTCATTGCGGCATGTGCCGCAAATGGAATGGCGGTCCAGGCCTCGCCGCGCGCGTCGAATCCGTGACGTTCGAAGGCGAAGAGAACATTTCGCTTTTCGATTCTTCCGATTGGGCGCAACGCGCTTTCTGCCGCAAATGCGGTACAAATCTTTACTTCCGCCTGAAAGGCGACGATCAATATTTCCTGTCCGTTGGATCATTCGACGACGTTTCGAATTTCGAGCTCGGCGGCGAAATCTATGTCGATACAAAACCGGCTTTCTACGATTTTTCGGGCGACCGGCCTCGACTGACCGAAGCCGAGTTTCTTGCAAAGTTCCAACTGGACGGGAGCTAGCGTTGTACAACGGCAGTTGTCTCTGTGGTCAGGTTACATTCGAGATCGATGGCGGTATCGACAGCATCATCCACTGTCATTGTTCTCTTTGCAGAAAAGCCAGCGGCTCGGCCTACGCGACGAACGGCTTTGTAGATGCGGCCGCATTCAGGATCACGAGCGGTGAGAAGCTGCTCGGCATCTTCGAATCCAGGCCTGGACGCGAGCGACGCTTCTGCACGGGTTGCGGGTCACCGATATTCAGTACCAACGACCAGGATCCCGAACGTATACGGATTCGCGTAGGCGTCATCGATTCCGAGATCACCGAAAGACCCGTCTCGCACAATTTCGTCACGTCCAGGGCCGAATGGGAAGATCTCGACGCGGAATTGCCTCGCTATGAGGCCTATGAACCGGGACGCTGACGCGCTGTCCGGTCATAGAATGCGGTTTGACTGCAGATCCCATCCTTCTCGTTTATGACAGGGAATGCCCGGCATGCGACCACTATTGCCGTCTCGTCAGAATTAAAGACACCGCAGGGGCTCTGCGACTCATCAACGGGCGAGAATCGAGTGAAGTCATGGCCGAGATCACAGCGCTTGGACTCGATATCGACCAGGGGATGGTCGTCAAGCTGAACGATCGTATCTACTATGGTCCCGATGCGATCCACGTACTCGCGCTCTTAAGCAGCCGCTCAGGTTTTTTCAATCGTCTTAACTACTGGATGTTTCGCTCCAGGCATGTTTCTCGCGTTCTGTACCCGGTCCTGAGAAATTGCAGAAACCTGTTGCTGAAGCTGTTACGGAAGACAAAGATCAACAATCTGGAACTGGACAATAACGACCGGTTCTGAGGGCCGGTCCGCATCGCGCCTGCTGAACAGGCGACGATGCCGGTCTCGAGCACTGGATCGACATCTGCTTCGGACTTGGGCGGTCTCTGCATCCCGGGCAAGACCATCAGACGCTGGAGAATTCACGTCAACCCGGGCTACTCTATTGCAAGCCTTCGACACGCTCTATAATCGGCGTCGAATAACAATAAAGGATCGATTAATGGCAGCTCCCGAGTTCGACGTCTGGCAGGGCACGCCCTCCCAGGTCATCAATTTGGGTACGTTTCTCGTGGCCCTCGTATCGCTCAGTCTTACCTATCCACTGAGTCTTTTCGTCGACATCGGATCGCCGCTCGGTATCGGGCTCGCGGTGATACTCACGCTGCCGATGTTTCGCGCGCTCTGGAAGTGGCTGGTCGTCAAGAACATCCGCTACGAACTGACGAGTCAGCGACTTAAAACTCACACAGGCGTTTTTAATAAGAGCACCGATGAACTCGAACTCTACCGCGTCCGCGACTATTCGCATGATCGACCCTTCTTTCTTCGGCTGTTCGGACTCGGCAATATTGTACTGACCACTTCAGACAAGTCGACCCAGTCGGTTCTCATGCGAGCGATTCGCGACGGCGAATCCGTGCGGGAATCGATTCGAAATTCCGTCGAAGAACTTCGTGAACGCAAGCAGGTTCGCGAAATCGACTTCGAATAGCCTCCAGGAGAACTCAATGTCTACTTTCGATATCGTCGTACTATGCGTTGGAGGTGGCTTGCTGCTACTCGGTGCGTTCTCCGGCCTGGCGCTGTTCGCGCGCGCACTGAAGCTCTCCGATCGCGTGGGCGACGAGACCAACGTCGGGACTCTCTGGGGCCTCTTTCTGCTCGGCATTATCGCCGGTCTCATCCTGATCCGCTGGGCCCTTCCATAGGCGTCCCGAAACTCAGCGCGAGCGAGCGACATTTCAATGAGCAAGATCATTCCCGAGCGAATGACCGCCGAAATCGATGGTTGCGTAAAGGCGACGGGATTATTGCCGGCTAACGGTCGCCGAAAGTCGGCCCGCGGGCGGATATTCGGAGAGGTTGGGTAGAACGCTCCGGTGCGTAGTCTCCTCTCAAAAGAGCGAATAATCGCGGGTCCCGATTTCAATCGCTGGCTCGTGCCGCCGGCATCCATCGCCATTCATTTATGCATTGGCTCGGTTTACGCGTGGAGTATCTACAACCCGGCGCTTATCCGTGTCTTTGGCGTCGTTACGCCTGCGGCCGACGACTGGACGTTGGGCGGCGTCGTGTGGATCTTTTCGGTCGCTATCGTGTCGCTCGGACTCGCGGCCGCATTTGCCGGCAAGTGGCTGGAGGAAGTCGGACCGCGAACTGTCGGCGTGGTCGCGGCACTGTGCTGGGGCGGCGGCTATCTCGTCGGCAGCCTCGGGATCGCGCTGCACCAGCTCTGGCTGATCTACCTGGGGTACGGCGTCATCGGCGGCGCCGGCCTCGG